>CAKKRP010000024.1:40548-75217 GCA_919902765.1 Gammaproteobacteria bacterium
CGTGTGAATGGCATCGAGGCGGGGTTTCCGGGCGCCAGCCCAGGGGATTTTGAGGCCGTGCGCGCCGTTGCCGATGAAATCAAAGACAGCACGGTGTGCGGCTTGGCGCGCGCCTTAGATAAAGACATAGACGCCGCGCACCTGGCCCTGAAAGGCGCCGGCGCGTTTCGCATTCACACCTTCATTGCGACCTCGCCCATCCATATGCGCACTAAATTGCGCATGACCCCGGATCAAGTCGTTGAACAAGCGGTGCGTGCGGTCAAACGCGCCCGTCAATATACCTCGGATGTGGAATTTTCACCTGAAGACGCCGGGCGTTCGGAGGTCGATTTTTTATGTCGCGTGTTGGAGGCGGTCATCGACGCCGGTGCGCGCACGGTGAACATCCCGGACACGGTGGGTTACAACGTCCCGGAACAATTCGGGAGTTTGATTCGCCAGTTGCGCGAACGCGTACCCAATATCGACAAGGCCGTTATCTCAGTGCATTGTCACAATGATCTCGGGCTGGCGGTGGCGAATTCGTTGTCGGCGGTGATGAACGGCGCACGTCAAGTCGAATGCACCATCAATGGCTTGGGCGAACGCGCGGGTAACGCCGCGCTGGAAGAGGTGGTCATGGCGGTGCGTACGCGGCGTGACGTATTTACTTGCGACACACGCATAGACACCACGCAAATCGTATCCGCCTCGCGTTTGGTGTCGAGTATCACGGGCTTCGCGGTGCAACCGAATAAGGCCATAGTGGGCGCGAACGCATTTGCACACGAATCCGGTATCCATCAAGACGGCGTGTTGAAAGGACGGGAAACCTACGAAATTATGCGCGCCGAAGATGTCGGTTGGATGGCCAATCGCATGGTGTTGGGTAAACATTCGGGGCGTAACGCATTTCGTTCGCGCATGAAAGAATTGGGTATGGAGTTTTCGTCGGAAGAATTATTGAACGATGCCTTCGTGCGCTTTAAAGATTTAGCGGATAAAAAACACGAAATCTATGACGATGATTTACAGGCCTTGGTTAGCGAGGCCAATTTCGAATCTGAAAACGAGGTCATCAAATTGGTGTCAATGAAGGTATGTTCGGAGACCGGGACGACGCCTAAAGCGCATATATGTTTGTGGAAAGAAGGCGTGGAGATGGCAGCCGACGCGGAAGGCGGCGGGCCGGTCGATGCGACGTTTAAGGCGATGGAATCGCTGGTCAATAGCGGCAGTCAGTTATTATTATATTCTGTCAACGCCATCACCAGCGGCACCGATGCACAAGGCGAAGTAACGGTACGTTTAGATCAAGGTGGGCGTATCGTCAATGGTCAAGGTGCGGACACCGACATCGTGGTGGCCTCCGCCAAGGCCTATATCAATGCCTTGAATAAATTATTGTCGCCGGTCGCGCGCGCGCATCCGCAACGCGGTGACGTTTAACTATGCCGATTTCACGGCTGCAATATTTACAGGCGATGGATATTGTGGCGTGGCGCGCGCGCGCTGGGCGTGGTGCAAATGCGCCCATAGCGCCCGCGCCGGAAATCGATGTTCCTGTTTTCGCGCGCGCCGACGCAGGATGGGAGGCATTGCAGGCGCGCGTGCGCGTCTGCAATGCGTGTCGTTTGCATGCGGGGCGCACCCAAACGGTGTTTGGCGTAGGCGATCCACATGCGCAATGGATGGTCATAGGCGAAGGTCCGGGCGCGGATGAAGATCAACAAGGCGAGCCCTTTGTCGGCAAGGCCGGGCAGTTGCTCAATGCGATGTTGGCGGCCATCGGATTGGCGCGTGGCAAGGTTTATATTGCCAATATCGTCAAATGTCGTCCACCGCAAAATCGCGAACCTGCTAGCGATGAGGTGGCGGCCTGCATGGGTTATTTACACGCGCAAATCGATTTGGTGCAACCGCGTATAATATTGTGTGTGGGCAAAGTCGCTGCGTCTAATTTATTGGGGCGCGACGAGCCCATAGGACGGATGCGCGGGACGGTGCATCAATTTAAAAAGATCCCGACGGTGGTGACCTATCATCCCGCCTATTTATTGCGTTCGCCGCTAGAAAAACGCAAGGCCTGGGAAGATCTAAAATTGGCGCGCCGTGTGGTGCAACAGGGTTTATGAGTACCCCTTGGAATTTTCGCGCCATGGCCGACGCCGATCTTCCGCAGGTGATGGCCATCGAAGAACTATGTCACGCTTTTCCTTGGACAGAGGGAATTTTCGGCGATTGTTTGCGCGTCGGATACCATTGTTGGGTGATAGAACAGGCGGGAGAAATCATCGGCTATGGGATCATATCCACTGGGGCGGAAGAGGCCCATGTGCTGAATGTCTCGGTACGCCCCGATAGGCGTCGTCAAGGGGCGGGCGAGGCGATGATGAATATGTTGACGGTGCAGGCGCGTGCAAAGGGCGCACACAGCCTTTATCTGGAAGTGCGTCCAAGCAATGTGGGGGCCATGCGTTTGTACGAAAAACTGATGTTTAACGAGATCGGCCGACGCAAGGATTATTATCCAGCGGCCGGAAATGGGCGCGAAGATGCTATTTTGTATGCGAAGGACATACACCAATTCGTTTGAGACGGGTAAGAACATTGGTTTTTAGAGTGCGACCAGGGCTGATTATAATCCTTGACATTCGTTCTGAACGCTCTTTAAGATAATCCGTGTCACCAAATTATAATCAATTTGTGCGATAAATATCCCGGCGATGAGGACTGTCGGGGGTATCCAGGTTGTCGGATATATAAATTTTAACGAGGGATAGGTGCAATGTATAACTCTTCTATTAGACGCGTCCGCGTTCAATCAATCAATCAATCAATCAATCTGTCTGTCTGTCTGTCTGTCTGTCCACTATTCAATAGCGGAGCTCGAACCTGCACGTGGTGCCTATCGGTATCGTGTCGTGCATTCGAGACAGTTCAATAGTCAATTCCAAATCGATCATCGCGTAGCAGGTTTCGGTTATAGAGGCCCATAACGCGGGGCTGCGCGTAGAAAATGGCGAAAACGAGCCAAGGAATGTAAAAACGAATAGCGAATAAAAAACGGAGGAAGGAAGATGAGATCGGGAGTGGTGTGTGTCAATTATCAACACGCGAAAGTTATTCAAGAAATCGAAAAAACCTTGGCTTTACGATTTCGTTACATAGATGTGCAAGGCGGTGGCGATATCGCGTTGGATGGTGTCGAATTAATGCTTTATCACCATGATTCTATGCATGACGCCGGTTTAGATGTGCTGGAGGGTTTTAAGCGCTCGCATCCTTCAACACCGATCATTTTGACCAGCAATATGATTGGATCGGCCTTGGGTCAGCGGGCGTTACGCATGCGCGTTTGGGATTTTATTCTCCTACCCCAAGAGGGCGCACGTCTCATTGCGCAAATTCGGTGCATATTGGCAATGCGTAAACGACCTCAGGCATCCAGGGCGATGTATCGCCGGAAGCGATGGAGCAGGGATCGGAAACCGCGTTGAGCTTGCGTGGCAAGACGCTTAATGCAGTGCGTTATATCACAGTCCACTATGCCGAAAAATTGTCTATCGCTACCCTGGCCGCAGAATGCCACCTATGCCCGGATGTATTTGTGCGGCGGTTCAAGGATGAGCAGGGGATGAACCCTTGTGAGTATATAAAACGCTACCGGCTAGATGCAGCGAAAACCTTATTGGCGGGCAGTCTAAGCAATGTGCAGGAAATCGCCTATAAGGTGGGATATAACGATGTCAGCCAATTCAATCGATTGTTTCGGGCCCAAGAGGGCAAGACGCCGCTCGCTTATCGCTACACAACACAAGTGCGTTCAAGTTTAGATAGGAAATAGTTCTATCGGATTTATAAGAAGGTAATTCAGAATACTGACGCAGACATCTGGTTGTTGTTCACGACGGATGACGTGGTTGACTATCATCGGACGCATTCCTGGTAGACATCAAGGAGGAGGATATGGTTTGGCGAGTATTGCCATTTGGGATGGTGTAGTCGTTTGGCGGAAATGTATATGCGACAGGAGGCGGATCTTCCTCTTCGGAAGACAACACAGCCGCCACATCGTATTTTGACTATACGTGTGGATGTCGTTTGTAATATTACTATACGAACAGCGGAACAACTGCATTGAGAAGCTCGCAGTCTCGGGTTTGCGTCTAAGATTTCCGTTCCCCGTACAAGCAGTGTTCATAAGAAGGACGTGAAGTTATGTATTTAAATTCCAAGATTTCAGAGCAGGTAGGTATTTCGGCCGACGCTCCCCTTCTAGAAAATCCAATGGAAGGATGGCAGGGGCGAGAGATTACGGGGTCGAAAGAGTCCATTTTTTTGAGTGGTCAGCAGGCCCTCATGAGAATTCTGATTTCGCAGGCTGCACTTGATCGATCAGTTGGCATTCACACAGCGGGGTTCGTTAGCGGCTATCGCGGGTCCCCGCTGGGGGGGCTGGATAGAGAATTGGTAAAATCCAAAAAAATCCTAGACCAATCGAATATCCGCTTTCTACCGGCGATCAACGAGGATTTGGCTGCTACGGCTCTAATTGGCACGCAGCGCGTTGAGAGCGACGCGAAGAAGCTGTATGACGGCGTATTTGGTATGTGGTATGGCAAAGGGCCAGGTGTCGATCGTTCCGGTGACGCTATCAAGCACGGTAATTCATATGGCTCATCGCCGAAGGGCGGTGTTTTGGTGGTCGTCGGTGATGATCACGGCTGCGTGTCGTCGTCGATGTCGCATCAATCCGATCGGACTTTAATGGCCTGGGGATTGCCGGTGATTCATCCAGCCGGACTCGCAGACTACGAGCGATGTGGACTGTGGGGCTATGCATTGTCGCGTGCATCCGGCTTATGGGTGGGATTCAAGGCCATCACCGAAACTGTCGAAGCGTCCACGTCCATCAAGCCGTCTTCCCTACCTGAATTCGTGATCCCCGATATTAATCCCGGTACAGATGGATTGCACTGGCGTTGGCCCGATCTTCCAGGCATGCAAATTGAACGACGGATTCCGTTCAAGTTCGAAGCAGCTCGCACCTTTGCCCTAGCTAATCCGCTCGACAGCGCTGTCACGGCCCCCGCACAACCAATACTCGTCATCGGTGCAGTTGGCAAGGCTTATGGCGATGTACGCCATGCATTGCAGGAATGTGGAGTCTCACTCGAACAACTCGAACACTTTGGCGTCGCCTTGTTGAAGATCAGCTTGGTTTATCCGCTGTCGCCGCTGTTGGAAGCCTGGGCGCAACGGGCCGACAAGGTTTTGATCGTCGAAGAGAAGCAACCTATTGTCGAAGAACTGCTTAAACAAAAATGCTACAACACAGTACACGAAAAACGTCCAATCATCGTCGGCAAAGCCGATGAAAATGGCAGACCGCTGTTATCTGACCATGAGGAACTTCGGCCGTCCAGAGTCGCACCGGTGCTCCGACAGCAACTACAAAGTCTCGGCATTGTGTTGCGCATACCGAATTTTTGGTGCATGCCGACTCTTTCACGGGTAAAGGACTGGGTCAAACGCACTCCATATCTGTGCTCGGGTTGCCCGCACAATACCTCAACGCAAGTGCCGAAAGGCAGCGAGGCACGCCTCGGCATCGGTTGCCATGCGATGGCGGCGCGTATGCCTGAGAGAGCAACCAGCGGTAGCGTGCAAATGGGCGGGGAAGGTGTCGACTGGCTGGGGCAGGCACCGTTTGTCGAGAGGACGCACATTTTCCAAAATATTGGCGACGGCACCTTTTTCCACTCGGGCTTCTTGGCGATACGCCAGGCAATTGCCGCCGGTGCGACCATCACTTACAAATTGCTCTACAACGACGCCGTTGCCATGACCGGCGGCCAGCCGATTGACGGCGATCTGACCGTGAAAAAGGCAGTTGATCTGCTAAAAGCCGAAGGCGCACATCGAATTGTGGTGGTGACCGACAGTCTCGAACGTTATAAGGCACGCGACAGTCTGCCGACTGGGATTGAACTGTATCACCGCGAAAAATTGGATGAGGTTCAGCGCCAATTGCGCGCGACCAGTGGCGTCAGCGTGCTGATTTTTGACCAAGTCTGCGCCATTGAAGGACGGCGCCGTAAGAAACATTTGCCAGCACCGGTATTGAAGACCGAAATCGTCATTAACGAGACAGTCTGCGAAGGGTGTGGCGACTGTCAGGTCAAATCCAATTGCCTGTCCGTGGCCCCGATCCAAACACCGTTCGGTGCCAAACGCACTATTGACCCACACTCCTGCAACATCGATCTATCCTGCGTAATGGGTTTCTGTCCGAGCTTCGTCTTGGTGACCGGCAAGCCGCGCGAACGCCAGAACAAAAAGGCGGACATCACCGAGGTACTGGCGCGCGCTGATGCGCTAGTGTCGCCGGAGTCGTCTCGCTCGCTCTCCACACCATATGCAATGTTGCTGGCAGGTGTGGGAGGAATGGGAGTCGTGTCGGTGGCACGCACCATCGCGATGGCCGCGCACCTGGATGGGCGTGCGGTCAGCATGCTCAACTTCACGGGATTCGCCCAGAAAGGCGGTGCAGTATTGTGCCACGTGCATATTGCCGACCACGCTGACACTTTACACCAATACCGCGTTGATCTCGGCGGCACCGACCTCTTGCTTGCGACTGATTTGGTTGCTGCCAGTGAAGACGATGCGTTGGGTTCGCTCGGGCACAAAACGGTTGTCGTCGCTAATACCACCAAAACACAAACTGGTGCAATGTTGCGCAATACTGAATTGCGCATTGAAACTGAGGCGATTCAAGCATTGTTGAAAAACAAGGTGGGGGCCGAACTCTATCACAGCCTGGACGCGGGGTTGCTGGCGAACGATTTGGTCAGTCCGATGCAAGCCAACATATTATTAATCGGATTCGCATGGCAGCGCGGTACGGTGCCGGTGTCCCTGGAAGCGCTGCAAAAAGCTATTGACGCCGGGGTTGGCGCAGCGACCAACCGTTTGGCTTTCGCCTGGGGTCGGCTGTGGGCGCAGGAGCCAGCATTCGTGGTACCCTATCTAAACAAAGCGGTGGATGGCGTATCGTCGATTTCTATAAATGACATCGGTGGCATGCGCCCCAAACGGGAGAACCTCGAGCAAATTGTCGAGGCCCGCAGTGCCTTCCTGACGAGCTACCAGAATGCCGCTTATGCAGCTCGTTACCGGAAAGTTGTCGAGCAAGTCCACTCGACGTTGGGGACTGGCAGCGATAGCGCATGTACGGAGGCGGTGGCGCGAAACCTCTTCAAGCTGATGGCGTACAAAGATGAGTATGAGGTGGCGCGCCTTCTCACTGCCAGCAATTTTATTGGGCCGCTTAAAGCTAGATTTATGGGCCCCATTAATTTGCAGTTCCATTTCACCCTCCCAACACTGCGAAAAAAGCATAAAACTTACGGCATCCCAAAAAAGATTGCGATTTCCGGTTGGGTGCTACCGTTCCTGCGCTTGCTGGCGAAAGGTCGTGTGTTGCGCCATACACCGTTGGATCCCTTTGGCTGGACAACCGAGCGGAGAGAAGAACGGAGTTTGCTTCATGAGTATGAGAAATCTATACAGCGCTTGTTGCCAATACTGAGCAAAGATAAGTTACCGCTGTTTGTTGCCTGGGCGAACTTACCTGATTCAATTAGAGGGTACGGGCACATCAAGGCTAAGTCGATCGAGTCCGCCCGTTTGCGGCAGAAAGCGCTGATCGAACAGATTGTTGCTGGCAAGTCTCTTATATTGACGTCGCCCCATGAAAAGCTCAGCGAGCACCTCACATCTGAGGTGGAGGAACCAGCATATGTTGATTAACAGCATTTTGCTCGATCCACTCCGGAGGCTGAGTGTATGGAACAGGATAACTATCGTTCCGGACTACAGAGCTTGCTGCGGAAATAAAAAAGAGAAGCACCAACCCAGCCGAGTAAAAGGCTAGGAGCGATGGATAACAACACCATACCGCCGGGTATCCTACACAAAGGATCGGTTGACGACGTTTTGATTTGCAACCCCAAAGTTGCGCTACCACTTTACATCACGGAATCGATTGTCCAGACATGTGCAAATAGCTTGGCCTTGCTCAACTATGTGCCGTGTGAAAATGGGGGCAGAAAATTTCATATTTCGCAGCGGATACAGCGCAAGAACTCGGCGGACGCTTCATTAGGGGCCAGCGCGGCAGATGATGATGGCTGGAGCCACATAAGGTCGCTTCCTTATCAGATCGTCTCGCCACATCTGTTGGAAAATGCTAATGCCGACGGAGTGAGTGGAGCCGACCTGGGGCACGCGGTGACCGCGTTGCACGAGGCGATTCCAGCGAGACAGCGTTCGAGCTCGTTTCAATTCATAAACGAAGCCGACAACTATTTTTTTTATCGCAAGTCACATGAGCATGTCCCCGGGACAATGTTCATCGAAGCAGCGCGTCAGGCTGTCTACCACCACTTATATAGCCATACAGATCATGTTCGCGGCGAAGTAACGGTTAGCCTGAACGAACTGAATTCGAAATTTTTTGCCTACGCTGAACTGATGTACCCAATCGAGCTTGTGGTTGACAATTTGATCCCCTCCGACACATTCTTGCCGAAGAAAATACATTACCGGGTCGCCTTTTATCAAAGGCAGACTCTGTTTGCCACGATCGACACGAAAGCGACCGTTATCGATATTCGTTTATTCGAGAAAACACGTAATATCTTCATAAACTCGGACGATTGGTTCTCGCCAATCAAGCAGTCCACAGTTTCCTGCTCGATCAGCGACAATGGGGGCCGAAAGTCTGATATCGCGCTCATGGGGCTGGGCAAGAGCGGCTGCATTACGACATCGACGGATTTCGACGCAACCTGCATAAAAATCTCATACGGCGGTACTCTGAGCTTTTCAAGCCATATTCGGAGCCGAAAACAAAGTCAGTATTCAACCTGGGAATTCCTAGATATGAATTTCAACACCTTGCAGAATATCAGTGACATGATTAAGCGTGGCTTTGTCCATCTGGATGAAACCGCTCTTAAGGCACTCCAAGTATGAGCGCGGAAAACAGCAGGTTCTTGGCGGCCACCCAGACGCTTCGCTTTGGCGCGCATGTTGTTGCCAAAAACCGCATGTATTTTTCATCGATGGGCATGGATATCTGTGATGAATTCGGCTTCCCGAAACCGGAGTTCTTCGCTGTTTATCAGTCGTTAATGGCTGGTGGCTGTGGTTTTGGCTTTCTTGGTAACGCCAGTGTGGACGCCAATTCGCGCTATAACAGCTGCGGTTTGAAGCTAACCTCGACAGCCCACGCGGAGGCATTGCGGCCGCTGTTTCAGGTCGCACATGAGCAAAAATTCCTGTTGGGAGTGCAACTTCAGCACTACGGTCAGCAAGGTATCCCGTCGGAAGAAACGGGAATAATTTTGAGTCCGAGCGCAATCGTTTCCCAGTTGATTCTGGACCAATATCCCCACGCTCATGCCGTGGCGATGTCTGAAGTACAAATTCTACGCTGCATTGATCAGTTTTCAGCTGCCGCCCACTTGGCGCAACAGGCTGGAGCGTCCTTAATTCAAATTCAGGCATCGAATGGATACCTAGTCAGCAGCTTTTTGTCGCCGAAGACTAATCAGCGCGAGGATGACTGGGGTGGCACCCCTATTAAGCGGGCCAAGCTGCTGCTATCCATCGTGGATGGGGTACGTAAAGCCACCGGCGACCAATTGGCAGTCACCGTCCGTTTAGGAATAAACGACGGCTTGGGCGAAGAAGGGCAGCACGTTGAGCTTCTTGGCGAGGTAGTTGCGGCCCTTGAGGCCAGCGGAGTGTGCGCAATAACGTGCTCAGTTGGAATCAGCGAAACATTTCGGTTCTTCTTCAAAGACAGGCAAAAAGCCCAGGTCATATCTCGTGGAGGCTGCCGTTATCTCAAACGCTTCGCGAGGATTCCCATCGGATTTACAGGATCAGTAATGGATGTGGCCGAAGCAAGTGCAATCATCGAATATGGCGATGCCGATTTTATTGGATTCGGGCGCGCAATGCTAGCAGACAATCACTTTATTGCCAAAGAGCTCTCTGGCCGAAAAGATCTCGTCAAACGCTGCAGAGGGGATGCATTTTGTTTTCGCGACAAAAAAGAACCAATGGCTGCACGTGTGTATTGCTGCGTTAATCCAGACTATCAGCGACCGGAAAAATTGCAACAGTATTATGAGGAAAATCGGACATGAACTTTAAAGGAAAGATCGCTCTTGTTGTCGGTGGTACTCGTGGTATTGGCTTCGAAGTCAGCAAAAATCTTGTTCAAGCTGGTTGTACTTGTTACATTACGGGTCGTAACGAAGACAATGGTTTGACCGCGCAGAGGCTCCTCGGTGAACATTGCACTTTCATCAGAAGCGATGTGACGGACGAAGCTTCTGTTATCAATCTGTTCCAGATAATTAACGAAAAACACGGGCGACTTGATTTGGCGGTCAACAACGCTGGCGTCACATCAAAACATACACCAGTTCGAGATATGAATCTATCGGAATGGAAGCGCGTGTTGGAAATAAACCTTCTGGGGCCACTTCTGTTGATGAAGCATGAGATCAACTTAATTTCGAAGCATATAGGTGGTTCGATTGTTAACGTTTCCTCCTGCGCAGGCTTGCTGGGTGTGGCCAACCAAAGCGCCTATTCAACAAGCAAAGCGGCGCTGAATATGCTTACCCAAGTGTGTGCAATTGAATGCGCTGAGGGCGCCACACCGGACCGTCATCCGATTCGCGTGAACGCCGTATGCCCCGGCCCAACCCTGGGAGGCATGAATTCAGAAGAACGACTGAAAGCCAATCCGGAGTCTACCAAGCACAAACTTCAGGTAACGGTTATGAAAAGGTTCGCGAATGCGGGCGAAATATCTTCCGCCGTGTTGTGGCTGTTAAGCGATTCATCATCGTTCGTCACCGGCACTGTGATGCCGGTAGACGGCGGGTTCTCGGCCGGGAAATTCTAATGTCCAGAGCAAACCTCGACGATGTCCTTTCAAAAACTGGCGCATATAGTCCTGGTAGGGTATTTATCACCGGCGTGAGCAGCGGCATCGGTGAGGCGCTATCAGAGCTCTATCTTCAACATGGATATACCGTGTATGGCACCTCCCGGCGCCAGCCCTATCGATTCACCAGCACTCCAAATTTTCATTATCGCGCATTTGACCTCTCTAAACTGAGCAATATTGGCGAGCTCTTCACGGGAAATTTCGCCGACGTCCTCAAGCTCGGCGTCGACTTATTCTTTCTAAACGCCGGGGTCAGCGGCAATGTGCCAGCGCGCTCGGAAGAATTCGCGCTGGATGAACTCCAGCATGTGCTGTCCGTCAATGTGCTGGCCAATAAGGCTATTCTGGATATGATGCTCGCTTCAAAACATCGTCCGAAAGCATGTGTTCTGAGCGCATCGATGGCCGGTGTGAGATTTCGTGCTGGTACGCTGCCATATAGCATGTCGAAAGCCGCCCTGTCCGCACTGGGCGGTGTGTACGCGGAAGAAAATAAGGATATTTTCTTCGCTGTGCTTGGTCTTTGCAACGTCAATACGAGTTTGTCGAGGCAGGTGAGTTTTAGCGCGAGGACGGCTGATTTTCCGGATCTTAAATCTCTGCAGCAGAGAGCCTTGTCCCCCGGATACATGATTTCCCCTGCTCAGCGCGCAAGCGACATTTTTTCGGTGATTAATTCGCCCGATGAGTATGGGGTGGAAAGTGGGAAGTTCGTCGACATGAGAGTGATTTTAGCTGAATACGCACGAAAGCAGAATGCAAGCACGTCGTTTCGAGTGTAGTGATCGAACTGACACACAGCCATAATTTCCTAAGGAATATTGAAATGTTAGAAAATATCAAAACCATCATCGAGGTGGCGATCCGGCAACAGAACTTGTTGCGGGATGAGCCGATCGATTTATCGCGTGCTGAAGACAGCACCCTTTATGGCGATGACGGCACCGTCGACTCGTTGTCGTTGGTTTCGATCATTATCGATATCGAGCAACAAATTCGCGACCAGTTTGGAGTCGAAGTGCATCTGGCGGACACTTTTAATCTACCCCAGTCGGCCACCCCGTTCTCTACGTTTGGTGCACTGTCAGAATATGTCATGGGTCGGCTATCCACGGCGCTCAAGATCCGGGAACTTGATGCGACCCGAAACCCCGAGCACGCTGAAGCGATCAGATTTGACAATAATGCAGAAAGCGGTAATTTTTTGCGAGGGTGAATATGCTAGTCGATGATTTTTTGGAACATCTTAAAAATGGCGGGGACAAACCGGCTATTATAAGCGATGAGGGAGCGGTTTCCTATGACCAGTTTCACAATAAAATAAGCAAGTATTGCCGAGAGCTTGCAGCGCAATCTATTAGTGGTTCATGCGTTCTGTTGGTGGATAACTATAGTATTACCAGTATTAGCATGCTGTTTGCGTTATGGAAGCATAACAACGTCGTCGCGCTTTCTGTCCCAAAAAATGAGGATCACATCGCGCAATTGGCAAATACCGCCGGAGCCAAGTATACCATCATTGGCGGTGTGCCCCACGAGTTCACGATCCTTAAGAATGTAGCCAGCAAGGTACCACCTGTCATAGACGAGCTCCTATACCGTAGTCAAGCTGGTTTCATCGTGTTTTCCTCAGGCTCTACCGGCAAGGCCAAAGGAGTGGTGCATAAAATTTTGCCTTTTTTCCACCGATATTTGAGCGCCAATAACTGCGGTGCCATTCTGGCATTTTTGTTATTTGATCATATAGGCGGACTAGTAACCGTCCTGCACGCGCTGGCAACGCACGGATCACTCGTTATACCGAATGCGCGCTCTCCGCAAGAGGTTGGCCGTTGTATCGAAGCTTTTAACGTTGAAACTTTGCATGTGTCGCCCACGCTGTTAAACCTAGCGATCCTAACGGGTGTGTTCCTCAAGTGGGATACAAGGAGTATACGTCGCATATATTACGGTTCTGAACCGAGTTCGGCAGTAGCCATTCAGCGCATCAGGAATGCGCTGCCCCATGTGGAATTGTGTCAGTTATATGGGATGTCCGAAATCGGCGTACTTCCGTGCCGTAACAAAGACGGCGATAGCGCATGGATGAAGGTGGAGGATCAGAATTACAGTATCAAGGTCGTGGACGGTATTTTGCATGTGCGTGGCGCGACAAATATGGTAGGGTATATTTCAGGTTCGGCCTCATTGTCTAGCGATGGATTTTTGATCACGGAAGACCTTGCCGAGGAAAAAGAAGGTTTTTTCAGAGTGACGGGGCGGGCCATAGATGTAATCAATGTTGGGGGTAAGAAGGTGATTCCCTCGGATGTGGAGCAAGTTTTGATGAAACTCGAAAACGTTTCTGACGTTGTTGTTTATGCACATCCAAACCACATTCTCGGGCATGTTGTCGCGGCGCGTTTCACCTTGTTGGTGCCGCAAGGGTTAGAGGATTTCAAAATCTGGCTATATAAAAATATCCGAAGTGCTTTGTCGCCGGAGCAGCTGCCAAGGGTGGTATCCATAAGCGAAACGCCATTGCATACCACTAGATTCAAAAAGATGCGCAATCCCGACATCTCTATCATTTCGTAAACCTGCTTGTACATCAATTTATAAGGAGATATCATAGTGGTTGAGTTTGAAAATATGCGCGCAAGCATCGCTGATATTTTGTCTGTGCCTTTGAGCGAGTTACATGGTGATACCGTACTTGCAGCTAGTAAGGACTGGGATTCGCTAGCAATCGTTGGAATTGTGGCACTGATATTCGAAAAGACAGGCTCCAGCGTTACGTACGAGGAAATCAGCAGTGCCGTGACGCTGCAGGGGATCTTCGATCTGGCCACCTGCAAAGTGAAAATTAGAGCATGAGTATTCGCACAATTTCAGGTGTTGCTATTCGGGCAGTATCGGTCGCGTTGCCCGAACGAGTTGTGACATTGGACGACTTCGGGCAACTGTTCGGCACCAAAGAAGTCGCCCGCATTGTGAAAAGCACCGGTATCACGTCGATCAGGGAAGCGAGGTCACTTCACACATCCGATCTGATTATCGCGGCATGCCGGAATTTATTCGTTGATGGGGTTTGCAATCCCCGTGAGATTGACGGTTTGGTTGTGGTTACCCAGACCCCCGATTCGTGGGTTCCTGGTGTCGGGTTTATCGTTCAACATGAACTGGGACTGCCGCAGCACTGTCTGGTGTCGAATGTGAGCGCCAGCTGCTCTGGTTATGTCACAGGGCTGCTGCAAGCTGGCGCGCTAATCTCCTCTGGGGCCTGCAAAAAAGTCCTGCTCAGCACTGGCGACGTGACTACTAAACTCATGGATGAGCGCGACCGACACCTAAAAATGTTGTTCGGAGATGGCGCTTCAGCGACATTAATTGAACCAGGTGACGGGACGTTTGAGTTCATGTGCGGGGCTGATGGAAGCGGCCGCAACTCGTTGGAATCTGACATCGAGTACGTTAAAAATGATGGCAGCCGTGTCTCAGCGAAGATTTTCAGCCTGCAGATGGATGGCGCCGCAGTCATGAATTTTGCGCTGAAAAGGGTTCCAGAAATCATCAAAGCTTTGCTCCAGTCCACAGGTTTGACACCTGCTTCGCTTGACTTGCTGGTGCTTCATCAAGCAAATGTATTCATGCTGAATTATCTGCGCCGGATGATTGGTGTTGCTCCGGAGAAGATGCCGATCGCCGTAGATGGTGTCGGCAATACTAGCTCCACTTCGATACCTGTCGTCCTGTCTCGCCACAACGCTATTGGCACGCCGCAAGCGCAGCATGTTGTTTTATGTGGCTTTGGGGCTGGACTGTCTTGGGGCGCGGTGAAAGTGGATCTTCGGCGCACGTTTGCCGCACGTACCGCCTACCTGTCCGAGAAACCTGAGAACCTGACCAAACCGAACAGCCGATTGTATGGGGTAGGTGCCGATTGCTGACATGAACGGACGCGGGTGCAAGCTATTGAAATGGCGTTACATGGCCACTGTGATGAATGTCGGCACCAGTACTCACCGGTGTCGACATCATTCGCGGGGTTTGATGTCCGAGAACTGCGGAAAAGGTAGGTACCTGCTATAGCCTAAAGCGGAACATGCCTAATTGTTGTTAGTAGCCTATTTAAAACTGCAATATAACTGGAGAATGATATGCCTGAATTACTATTTTTGAAGTCCAGCCCGCGTGGCGATGAGTCGTCTTCGAACGGGTTCGCCGAAAAGTTCGTCGATAACTGGCTGTCTGCCAATCCGGGGGCGATCGTCAATCGTCGTGACGTCGGCCCAGGCAAAGTGGTGGGCCCTACCCAGGGTTGGGTTACCGCCAATCTGACCCCCGCCACCGATCGGACCGAAGAGCAACGCCAGCTGCTGGCAGAGTCCGACGTGTATATCGCAGAACTGCATCGTGCCACCCATATCCTCATTGCCACACCGATGTACAACTTCACCGTGCCATGGAACCTTAAGGCCTACATTGACAACATCATACGAGAAGAGGAAACATTCTTCTTTTCTCCGGAAAGAGGTTATGGCTCCCTAGTCAAACCCGGGAAGAAATTGCTGCTGATATGGACAGCAACCGGCGACTATTCCCCTGGTACGCCGTTTGCTCAGTACAACTTGCTTACACCGACTATTGCTACCGTGTTCGGATTTATCGGCGTAATCGATTTCTCGGTCATATCTTGTGGAAGTCGTGGGGAAGCGCCTGAATTGGCTGCGGCTGCGCTAAAAGAATGCCATGAAGGCATCCGTAAGCTCAGCCCCACCTGGTAACAGGTTTGCCAAGTAACATCCAGTTAATTGCAGTGCAGTGCGTATTGACGGGATACTACTCGATGCCGACCGATTTTAAAGCGCGTCATTTACAGTACATACAGAAAATTATTTCGTGATCAAGATATTTTGGAAAGCGTTAGGCATTGTCAGAAGGGGCGACCATTTGGAGTGGGTCGCCTCTTCGCCTTTTCTTCCGGCGTTCAGTTTTTATGAGATTCATGAATCGGGCGTGATCAATGCGCAGCCCGAGGAGATCATCGCGGCAGTTTCCGCGCTTAACATGCGTGACGACTTGGTCGCCGATGTCCTATTATCGATTCGTGAATTGCCGTCGAAATTAATGAGGAAATTTCGCACGGCGCAGCAGCAGCAGCAGGAGCAGATGGCCACATTCGGGTTTGAAACTTTCACTTTGCTTCAGCGTACCAGTCATGAACTTTCTCTCGGTTTAGTAGGGCGTTTCTGGCGTCCAGATCTGAATATTTCCCACATTTCCAACGCCAGCGCATTCGAACTATTCGACGATCCCCGTGCCGCCAAGTTGGTTCTGCGCTTCCTGGTCGTCGAGCACCAACCAGGCATTCGCACGCTTCGGACTGAGACTTTCGTGTATTGCGGAGACACTCGGACAAGAATGTTGTTTGCACCCTACTGGCTGGCGATTCGCTGTGCCAGCGGATGGATCCGGCGCCGTACCCTGGCGTCAATCCAGCGGCAACTATCAACGGGCGTACGCTAGGAAGCTATGTATGTCTTTAAATCAAGCTTTGGGGGGCGCCGCTGCTGCGCCGCAAATTGGCCGTAGGGGAGAGTTTTCATGGATAAAGCGAGTACGCCTACAGACCAGAAAGCAGCTCTGAAGCTGGCGAGCGCTGTGAGCACCGCCATGTACGGACACGACCGAGCTACCCAGGCGATGGGCATGGAGCTTGAGCAGGTCGGGCCAGGCCACGCGCGCATGAACATGACTGTGCGCCCGGACATGCTCAACGGTCACCAGATTTGCCATGGTGGATACCTATTTGCGTTGGCTGACAGCGCTTTCGCCTATGCCTGCAACAGCTACAACTACAAAACGGTGGGGGTGGCCTGCAGCATAGATTTCCTAGCGCCGGGCCGACTGGGCGATGTGCTTAGTGCGGAAGCTACCGAACAATCGCAGCTAGGAAAGAACGGTATCTATGACGTTAAAATCCGCAACCAGAGGGGGCAGACGCTGGCGCTGTTCCGCGGTAAGTCGCTTCGTATTGCCGGTGAAGTGTATCCGCTCGACCAACCCATCTAGAAATGTGATTGAACACATCGTCATACTCCTCCGTTTCAAACACACAGGCCGATAGCGCCGCCGTACTCGTATACATTTTGGGGCATCCTTGCCCCAAAGCCTGCGTTCGGCAGCGATTGTTGCCTTCGGCGGCCTGGGCCGTCCCGCGTCCGCCCCGTCACGACACTTACGCGTCGCAACACGGCTACCACGAATGACTCTACGCCCGTTCGATCCAGAAATATTTTGTCGAGACAAAATATTTCTGGATCCGATGCCTATAATATGATAGCGCCGGAGCGTAACGGTGCCCAATTGCATGCACTTTACGAGGAAATATTCCTGGATACAGGCATTTGCACCGCTGATGTTGACTACATTAATGCACATGGCACCGGTACATTGGCGAATGATGGCATCGAAGTAGACGTGCTAATACGTGGATTTCCCCATTTGCCTTTGATTAATTCAACAAAATCATTGATTGGACACACGCTTGGCGCGAGCGGGGCGATAGAGGCGGTATTTACAGCAAAGAGCCTATGTGAGCAAACCACCCACGTTTGCAATAACCTTTCCGAGCCCATTGCCGATATCAATTTTGTAACACAAGTAAAACCCGAACGCATAGAAGTCGCGCTGAGTCAGTCGCTTGCATTCGGGGGGCACAATAGTTTGTTAGGGATGAGGAGATTGGTCTTGGAGTAAAAAAATAAAACAAATCAAATAATTAATTAAAATTCTCGGGATCGATAGGGCCATTGGGTGGAGGTCGAGCGGAATGCCCGATCTAGGCCTTGATGTGCTATAGTGTCGCTCCTGTCTTTTTAACCTCCAAATATCGCAAATCATGTCTGATATCGCACAAGAAGCGGCACGTCGCCGCACCTTCGCTATTATTTCGCATCCGGACGCCGGTAAAACCACGTTGACGGAAAAGATCCTGTTGTTCGGCGGCGCCATCCAATTGGCCGGTACGGTCAAGGGTCGCAAGGCCGCGCGTCATGCGACATCCGATTGGATGGAGATGGAAAAGCAACGCGGTATCTCGGTCACGACCTCAGTGATGCAGTTTCCGTATGGCGGTTGTATGTTCAACTTATTGGACACCCCCGGCCACGAAGATTTCTCGGAAGACACCTATCGCGTGTTGACGGCCGTCGATTGCGCCTTGATGGTCATAGACAGCGCCAAGGGCGTGGAAGATCGCACCATCAAGTTGATGGAGGTGTGTCGCATGCGCGATACGCCCATCATCACCTTTATCAATAAACTTGATCGCGAAGGCCGCGAGCCCATGGATGTGCTCGATGAAGTCGAACGCATTTTAAAAATTCAGTGCGCGCCGATGTCCTGGCCGTTCGGCATGGGCAAAGGGTTTAAAGGCGTGTTCGATTTATATCAAAATCGCATCCATTTATTTTCATCCACGCACGGCGGTAAGATCAAAGAAGGTGAAATCATCGAGGATATCGCTAATCCACGCCTGAATGAATATTTTGGCGATCAAGCCTCGGCGTGGCGCGATGAAATCGAACTCATACGCGGGGCCTCGAATGTCTATGACGAGGCGGCTTTTTTGGCAGGCAGACAGACACCGGTGTATTTTGGATCGGCGATCAATAATTTCGGTGTGAAAGAGTTGCTCGACGCCTTCGTAAAACATGCCCCCGGCGCGCAACCGCGTCCTGCGGCGACGCGCATGATAGAACCGACCGAGGACAAATTTACCGGTTTTGTGTTTAAAATACAGGCCAATATGGACCCCAATCATCGCGATCGCATCGCCTTTATGCGGGTGTGTTCGGGGCGCTATACCAAGAGCATGAAAATACGCCATGTGCGCATCGGGCGCGATGTGCAAGTGGCCAATGCGATGACTTTTATGGCGCAAGAGCGCGCGCATGTAGAAGAGGCCTTTCCCGGCGATATCATCGGCTTGCATAATCACGGGACGATCCAAATCGGTGATGCCTTTACGCAAGGTGAAGAATTGCAATTCACCGGCATCCCGCATTTTGCGCCTGAGTTATTTCGGCGTGCGCGCCTGCGCGATCCATTACGCGCCAAATCTTTGCAAAAAGGCTTGGAGCAATTGAGCGAGGAGGGTGCCACGCAGTTGTTTAAGCCATTAAATAATAATGATCTGATTTTGGGCGCGGTCGGTGTGTTGCAGTTCGATGTGGTGGCGGAACGCTTGAAAACGGAATACGGCGTAGAGGCGGTATTTGAGCCGGTGAATGTCTCCACGGCGCGCTGGGTGCAGTGTTCGGATGCGAAAAAACTCGAGGAATTTCGCAAAAAAGCCGAAGATAATTTGGCCATTGACGGTGCCGGGGAGTTGACCTATATCGCGTCTACACGCGTCAATTTAGAATTGACGATGGAGCGTTGGCCGGATATCGAGTTCCGCGCGACGCGGGAACATCATTAATTCTAGGCGGAATCGTCGCGGACGTGGGTTCGGCCGGAGATCGACGAGACACGCCATAAATACATCCCTGTAGGCTCGACGGCCGCATCCCTGCGGCCGACGGTCTCGTCGATCTCCGGCCGAACTCACGTTACTTTAGAATTTCGAAAAATTACACCTTGCCCTGCAACTGATCCAAAATCGCCTCGTTTTCCAGCGTCGATGTATCTTGCGTGATGGGCTGCCCGCTGGCGATAGAACGCAGTAGGCGGCGCATGATTTTGCCGGATCGCGTCTTGGGCAAGTTGTCCGAATAACGGATGTCGTCGGGGCGCGCGATCGGGCCGATTTGCTCGGTGACCCACTGCCGCAATTCTTTCGTTAGCGCCGCATCGACGCCGCCTTTAGGACGTACACCGCGCAACACCACGAACGCAAAAATCGCTTCACCTTTGATATCATCGGGACGCCCGACCACCGCCGCCTCGGCGACGCGCGGGTGCGCGACCAGCGCCGATTCGATTTCCATGGTGCCCAAGCGATGACCGCTGACCTTGATCACGTCGTCGATGCGGCCCATGATCCAGAAATAACCGTCTTTGTCGCGGCGCGCGCTATCGCCGGCGATGTAATATTTGCCGCCGAATTCGCCCCAATAAGTCTTGCGATAACGCTCTTCGTCGCCCCACACCGTGCGTAACATATGCGGCCACGGTTTGCGTGTGACCAGAAAACCGCCTTGTTCGGGTTCGGTGATCGAGTTGCCGCTATTGTCCACGACATCCATCGCAATGCCGGGCAGTGGCAAGGTGCAAGAGCCCGGTTTGGTCGCCACCGCGCCGGGGATGGGGGCGATCATGTGCGCGCCTGTTTCCGTTTGCCACCAGGTATCGACGATGGGGCAACGTTCCTTGCCGATCACGCGGTGATACCACATCCACGCCTCTGGATTAATCGGCTCGCCGACGGTGCCGAGTAAACGCAGTTTCGATAAATCAAACTTGTTCGGGATCTCGTCGCCCAATTTCATCAGCGCGCGTATCGCGGTGGGAGCGGTGTAAAAAATTGTCACTGCATGTTTTTGACAGATCTCCCAGAAGCGCCCGCCGTGTGGAATAACCGGCGCGCCTTCATACATCATCACGGTCGCACCCGTCGCCAACGGACCGTAGGCGACATAGGTGTGACCAGTGATCCAACCCACGTCAGCGGTACACCAAAAAATATCTTGGTCATGAATGTCGAATACCCATTGCATGGTCGTCACCGCGCCCAGCAAATACCCGGCGGAGGAATGTTGTATGCCCTTAGGTTTACCAGTCGAGCCCGATGTGTACAGCAAAAATAACGGATGTTCGGATTCGACCCATACCGGCGCGCAGTGCTCGCTGACGCCTTTGATCGCATCGTGCCACCAGTGATCGCGCTGTGTGTTAAAGGCGATGGTATTTTTTGAGCGCTCTAACACGATGACGTTTTCGATGCTTTTACATCCGACGGCCAGCGCCTTATCGGCGGTGGCCTTTAATTCCACGATCTTGCCGCCGCGATGGCCGCCGTCAGCGGTAATCAGCAGACGCGCGCCCGCGTCTTCAATGCGATCCTTGAGAGACTCCACTGAAAACCCGCCGAACACCACCGAATGGATCGCGCCGATACGCGCACAGGCCTGCATGGCCACCACTGCCTCCGGCACCATGGGCATGTAGATGACCACGCGGTCGCCTTTGGCGATGCCCATTTTTTTCAACACATTAGCGAAACGGCAGACCTCGCGGTGCAATTCCGCGTAGGTGATACGGCGCGTATCGCCGGGTTCGCCTTCAAAAATAATGGCTGTTTTATCGCCCCGCGTCGCTAAATGGCGATCCAGGCAGTTGTGGCTGATATTGATCAACCCATCGCTAAACCATTGGTAATGTGGCGCCTTGCGACTGTCCAACACTTGGGTAAAGGGTTTGTGCCAGGTCAGATGCGCGCGCGCCTGGGCGGCCCAAAAGCCTTCATAATCGGTATCGGCTTGTTTACGCAGGGCTTGCAACGCCGCCTGGCCGCCGATGTGTGCGGTCTTTACAAAACCCGCAGGGGGTGGGAATACGCGGTCTTCGTGCAAAATGGAATCTATGTTATCGGTCACGGTGCCTCCCTGGTTGGCTGGGCTAAAAACATTGCACCTATTCTGCACTAAGAAGGGCGGATGACCAAGGGGGAGGAGTGTAATTCTGAGGTAATTGACCCCTACATAGGCATCTGTTAGTGTCTGTTAACTGGGTAGGTAGGAGATTCCCAATGCTTCGCAGACAGTGTCGATACGCTTTATTTGTTGGGTGGGTGCTGTCGGCCGGGGTACACGCAGCTTATGCGAACGACATAGACATGGCATTGCCCTGGTGCAAAACGTCACCGGTGTGTGATTTTGTTGCTACCCACCAAGATTGGCCAAAAAAAAGGGGCGAGCAAAAATCGCGTGTGCCTATCACGATGTTAGGTTTTGTCTTCGAAGCGCCGCGCGATTACAAAAAAATTGCGATGGGTTGGGGTAAGCTGCCAATGTTTGTATTGGCCTATCCAACCCATGAGTTGACGTTCGCCCTCGAAGAAATGCCGGAAATATCTCAATTAAAAGCGTGTGCTCACGTAAAATGTGTGCCGAAACCCAAAGGCGTGTACGGATGGATCAATTCTTGTGTGCCAGCGTTGTTGGATTTATATCGTTCGCACAAAGATGCGCTGTATACCAATATGCTCTGTTCGATTGGAATACGCAGTCATCATAGCGCGTTAAAAATGACAATGATTCGATAGGAATTAGGGCGTTGCGGGTTTACCGCATGTTATAAATTTTACTGTAACCGTGAAAATATAGGATGTCAAAAATTACCTCATTTAACCCCAACTGCACCGCCTGTCCCCGTCTCGCAACGTTTTTGCGTGAGGTGCGCGCGGAATATCCCGATTACCACGCCCGCCCGGTCGCGCCGTTTGGTGATGCGGAACCTGAGTTGCTGATCGTCGGGCTTGCGCCGGGTCTGCATGGCGCAAACGCCACTGGGCGGCCGTTTACCGGCGATTTTGCGGGCGTATTATTGTATGCGACCTTGCATGAATTCGGTTATGCGTCGCGCCCGCAATCGGTGGCGCGCGACGACGGTTTAGAGTTGCGCGACTGCCGGATCACCAATGCTGTGAAATGCGTGCCGCCGCAAAATAAACCGGAAACTAGCGAGATCAAGACGTGCAACCGCTTTTTACGCGCTGAACTTGCGGGTCAGGCGCAAGGCGGCGTGGTCTTGGCCTTGGGCAATATCGCACATGCGGCGGTGTTGCAGGCCAGCGATTTACGGCCCAAAGATTTTAAATTTGGACATGCGGCGATCCATCAATTGCCGCGTTTTACGTTAGTGGATTCGTATCATTGCAGCCGTTACAACACGCAAACAAAACGTTTGACTACGCCGATGTTTAAGGACGTGTTTAACATTATTGCTACGTTGCGTAAACGCGCGTTAGAGCGTGCATAGCGTTTTTCTAACATGCCTTTTGAACCTAAAGCGTTTTTGAAAAACCTGACCCCCATGCCGGGGGTCTATCGCATGTATGACGACGCCGGAAAAATATTATATGTAGGCAAGGCGCGCAATCTCAAAAAGCGCGTAACAAGCTATTTCCGCGTCGGCGGTTTGTCGGAAAAAACGCAACATTTAGTCGCGCAAATCGCCGCCGTCGAGATCACGGTCACGCACACCGAGACCGAGGCCCTGATACTCGAAAACAATCTCATCAAGGAATTTCAACCCCCCTACAACATCCTATTGCGCGACGATAAAAGTTATCCGTACATATTTTTATCCAGTCTTGATACCTTTCCGCGCCTGTCCTTGGTGCGCGGCGCGCGGCGCGAACAGGGCACTTATTTCGGGCCATATCCCAGCGCCTCGTCGGTGCGCGAAAGCCTTAATTTATTGCAAAAATTATTTCCGGTGCGGCAATGCGAAGAGTCGTTTTTTCGCAACCGTTCGCGCCCGTGTTTGCAATATCAAATTAAACGTTGCACCGCGCCCTGCGTCGGGCTGGTGACGCCCGAGCGTTATGCCGAAGATGTGCGTCATGCCGCGATGTTTTTGCAAGGTAAAAATCACCAAGTCATCGACGAATTGGTGGTGCATATGGAGCACGCGGCCGCGCACCACAACTACGAAACGGCGGCCTATTACCGCGATCAAATCGCCGCCTTGCGGCGCGTGCAGGAAAAGCAATATGTCAGCGGCGATACACACGATGTCGATGTGATTGCCGCCGTCGCCCGCAAGGGGGTGAGCTGCGTCACAGTATTTTATATCCGTGGCGGGCGCAATTTAGGCAATAAAACCTTTTTCCCCAAAACGCCGGGCGACACCGAGCTGGCGGATGTGTTGTCGGCCTTCATCACTCAATATTATTTGGGTCAGGGTGAATTACACGCCTTGCCGGTCGAGGTATTGGTGAATATCGCCCCGGCCGACGCCGAATTTTTGGAGCACGGCTTGGCGGGGCAGGCGGGGCGCAAGGTACATATCGCCGCGCGAGTGCGCGGCGATCGCGCCCGCTGGGTCAAAATGGCGGTCGCCAATGCCGAAATCGCCTTGACCTCGCACCTCGCCCACAAGTTGCATATGCAAGCGCGTTTCGAGGCCTTGCAAGAGGCCTTGGGGCTGGATCAAACGCCGTTGCGTCTGGAGTGCTTCGACATCAGCCATACCCAAGGCGAGGCTACCGTGGGCGCATGCGTGGTGTTCGATACGCAAGGCCCGGTGAAGGCGGATTATCGGCGCTTCAATATTACAGATATCACCCCAGGTGACGATTATGCCGCGATGCACCAAGTGTTGACGCGGCGCTATCGACGCTTGCAAGAAGGGGAGGGCAAATGGCCCGACATGGTGTTGATCGACGGTGGCAAAGGGCAATTGACACAGGCGATTGCGGTGATGGAAGAACTGCAAATCAGCGGCTTGACCCTGTTGGGAGTAGCTAAAGGGCCGGAGAGAAGGGCGGGCGAGGAAGAGCTGTTCTTGCCGGGTCGCGCAACGCCTATTATACTGCCCCCAAGTTCACCGGCCTTGCACCTAATACAACAAATTCGCGACGAGGCGCACCGCTTTGCCATCGCAGGCCATCGCGCCCGGCGCGGCAAGGCGCGCGTGACCTCACCGTTAGAGGCCATTCCCGGTTTGGGACCTAAGCGGCGTCAACAATTGTTGAGGCAGTTCGGCGGTTTGCAGGGCATCAGTCGTGCGGGTATCGACGATTTAATAAAAATAAAGGGTATTAATCGCCCCTTGGCCCAAAAGATTTACGATACCTTTCACAACGAGTGATGAGATACACATGGGTTTACCAACTTGGTTGACGTTAGGGCGGATCATCATGATCCCGATACTCGTCATCCTGTTTTACATGCCCTATAAATGGGCCAATCTTGCCGCGACGGTGGTGTTTTGCCTCGCCGCTGCCACGGATTGGCTAGACGGATTTTTAGCGCGTCGCCTGAATCAATCGTCGGCCTTTGGGGCGTTTTTAGACCCGGTAGCGGATAAGCTGATGGTGGCGGTGGCGTTGGTGTTATTGGTGCAAACCAACGCCACGCCGTGGTTTGCGGTGCCAGCGGCGGTGATCATCGGGCGCGAGATTACCGTGTCATCGCTGCGCGAATGGATGGCCGAGATCGGCGAGCGCGCCAAGGTTGCGGTGTCGTGGACGGGCAAATTTAAGACCGTCGCGCAAATGGGCGCGGTTATTTTTCTGTTGTATCATGACCCGTTGTTCGGCATACCGACACAGGAAATAGGCATTGTTTTGCTGTATGTCGCAGCGGTTTTGACCCTATGGTCTATGGTCATGTATCTCAAGGCGGCATGGCCAAGTTTATATGCACGTCGAAACAAGCTTGACAGTCGGTTGTAAATCTTTAAAATATGCGCACTTCGAGAGACGCGGGAATAGCTCAGTTGGTAGAGCACAACCTTGCCAAGGTTGGGGTCGCGAGTTCGAGTCTCGTTTCCCGCTCCAAATTCAAAACCCCGGCTAGCCGGGGTTTTTCGTTTAATCGGCGTTAAGCCAACTATGTTATAGATGGCGCCATGGCTGAGTGGCAGAGTGGTCATGCAGCGGACTGCAAATCCGTGTACCTCGGTTCGATTCCGGGCTCAGCCTCCATTTAATGTTCCAAGCACGTCCAGCAACATCCTAGAACCCGCGTAACAGCGGGTTTTTTATTGGCTTTTGTGTCCGGGGAGGGGCAACAGTGTCCCTTGACATCCGGGGCAAGTGGGGGCAAGTCAGTTGCCCCCACGAGGAGTTGCCCCCATGCCGCTCACTGATACCGCAGTTCGTAACGCAAAACCCGCTGAAAAATCCATCAAGCTGTTCGATGGTGGGGGTCTTTATTTGGAGGTCTCGCCTGCGGGTGGAAAGTGGTGGCGGTTGAAGTATCGTTTCGATGGGAAGGAGAAGCGGTTGTCTTTGGGTGTGCCGACGTGGGGTTAAAGGATGCCCGCGAGTGCCGCGAGACCACGCGATTGTGAGAGATCTTAGGTCGGGAACAGGGCGCGTTCGGGGTCATAGTCCGCCGGGGCACCTTTGGTGTAACCACTGCGGGTCACCAATGCCGCTTCAATGTCATCCTCAAAGTCCCGTTCGGTATGCACGCGAATTTCCCCTTTGTTCGTCTGTAATCTTTATAGATCGGGTTAGCACAGCGCACCCGCCCTACTTGGCTGCGTCCGCCAGCATGGCACGGATACACCCTTCAAGCGGTTGCAGGTGCTTTTCGATCACTGCGGCAACCGTCAACGGATCAATGTCGCCCAGATAGTTGTGAATAAGGATATTGCGAAAGCCGCTGATTTCGCGCCAGGGAATGGCTGGAAAGTTGGCCTTTTTCTCGTCAGGCAGCAATTGCGTGGCCTCGGAGAGGGTCTGCAAGTTACGCAAGGCCGCATCGTACAGCACATCATCCTGGGTGAGATCACCGCGCGCCTGGATGCGTCGAATCTTCGCAATGGCATCAATGATATGCAGCGCATAGGGTTGCCAGGGCTTGCTCATAATTCCACCGCCTCTTTCAGAACTTGCTCACGAATATGGCGGTTGAGTTCATGTTCCGGCACCAGCTCCACCCGGCGATGGAGCAAATCCGCCAACCGTTCTGTCAGCGGCAGACGCTGAGTGAACAGATCGTAACCGCAGGGAAAATCCACCAGAAAATCCACATCACTATCGGGCCGCTCCTCGCGCCTGGCGACAGAACCAAACACCCGGATGCGCCGGGCACCATATTGCCCGCCCAAGGCCGCGATGGCCTCTTTTTTGTCACGCAATTCATCCAGCAACATAGGTAACCCTCATCACGTTTTCGGTAACATCACCCAGCTCTTACTCGACAGCACATCAATAGCAAGAGTGATCTGCCGCGGGGTGAACTGCCGCTTGCGCTCGTTCCAGGCATAGGTATAGCTGATAACATCATCGACGGATTTGACAAGCTCGTTTTTCATGACCCAGTGAACAGTGGACAAAAGCTCCAGGCCAAAGGGGGACTCGAATCCCTCAACTAGTGCCGCCACTTTGTCAAAACGAGCGCGGGTTTCAGGGTGCTGTTGCAAGAAAGCAGTGGCATCTTCGACAGCCCTTGGCACTAACTTAAGTTGTTTATCCGGCGCATCACCGCCATCCGCATAACCAGAAACAAGATGACCTTCGATGGTGCGCAACACATGGCGCAGGTTTTCGGCATAGGGGCCATAAGACACTTTCTGGTATTTAAGCCGCAGAGGCTCACCGGCTTCCTGCATGAAATACATGAGCTTGTGGACTTCCAGCAGGGTCACAGAGGGATCGAGCAGACCACTTAGATAGCGGCTCATCAGGGCGACTACCGCCGCTCGCTCAGATGTCATGCCTGGTGATTGATTTTCGCTGTTTGCCATATATTTTCGTTACTCATCAACCTACAGGCTGACATCTTTTGAGTTAAGCAAGATAATACTTATCGTGCAATCGCTACTTGTGGTTTGATTCGATCACGAATCTGCTGATAGATCGGAATATTGATATCCTCTTTCACTTCAAGTGTTACTGCCAACCCATATGGTATGAGTTCATCAAGCGCTGTGGTCGCATCTTTTTTGCACACTACCCTGATTTGCAAAATTTCACCATCCTGATAGGCAGCAATGGTCTTTGATCCCTACTAACAAAGCGTTCGTGAAGGTGGTCATTAGTACTCTCCTAGGCAATAGCGCTTTGGGATAGCCGGTAATGTACTGTAAAATCCGATAAACTCCAATGGATTAAGTAATATTTCAATCCGAGATGGACGCTAGTGACCCTAAGGAGCTTGGCAACGGGTATGACCGTACTATTGCTGCGCTACCTTTTTGATTACCCGTGAAAATGGGCGAGATAATGGGGTGGTATGTCAAATGTAAATTGCAAAGAGGATAGATGCCACGATCTGTCTGTGGATGTGCGAAATAAGATTGCACGCAAGATATGCTTTCGGCGACGTGCGAACAGCAAGCGTAGCGAACGCAGTGCGCCCGGTTTCACTCTCCAAACACGTCATTGCCGAATTCAGCGGTGGCGCTCCAATTCGATGGCAGCGTGACGAATTTTTGGGGAAAAAAGTGTCGGGGGAAACGCATGCTGGTATCGGTACTACAGCACGTCCTTGTACAACCTTGCCATACTGCTGCGGTTGAGATTAGTAGTTGCAACTATGCAATTCAATTGCGTGCTTGATGCTTTTACACAGGTTTACAACATGCGAAGCGGTTAATAAAAAAAGGGGTAGACGGTTGGTGATACGCGGAAAAGGCGACATCTGAATTTTTTCGAACCGCGAAAAATTATTGTGCAATACGGCATTCGAAATTTATAGTACTTTTAATAAGTGGCATTAATTCTACAATCGTTACACCGACGCAGATTCGTAAGCAATGGATGGAGGGGGGAGATCTCACGAAGGCATGGTACTACAGCACATCCATGTACAACCTTGCCCTACCGCCATGGCTCCCCTTGGATATGAGCTTAGCAATTCATAGTAAATTAGTCAACTGTTTAGTTGGCTAATTTACACTGGTTTACAATTTAATGAATTCCGCTGCTGGCTTAGTCGTAGAATTTAAGTCGATACGGCGAAATTCTTGTAGCTTACCCCTAAGATATGATACCGTCACGCCCTCTTCAGTGCCTTAAACCCTTCTATGCCCGGGTGGCGAAACTGGTAGACGCAAGGGACTTAAAATCCCTCGGGACTTATACTCCCATGCCGGTTCGATTCCGGCCCCGGGCACCATATCCATTGTTGTTGTTGCACAAGCTTGTTGTATCATAAGGGTTATATCCCAATACGCGTCATTTATACGAGGGAGCTTGCTCATGGCAGAATCAAAACGCAAATATTTCGGCACCGATGGGGTGCGCGGCACGGTGGGGGAAGCCCCGATTACGCCCGAATTCATGCTTAAATTGGCCTGGGCGGCCGGTCAGGTGTTGGCGCGCCATGGGCAACGCAAGGTCGTCATAGGCAAAGATACGCGCATTTCCGGCTATATGTTTGAGTCCGTGATGGAAGCGGGTTTGTCTGCGGCCGGTATCGACAGTATCTTGCTTGGCCCCATGCCTACACCAGGAATCGCCTATTTAACGCGTACCTTGCATGCTGACGCGGGCATTGTGATCAGCGCCTCGCATAATCCATATTTTGACAATGGGATAAAATTTTTTTCCAGTCAGGGCACAAAATTGCCCGATGACGTAGAAATGGAGATCGAGGCCCAGTTGGAGCTGCCCATGACGACGGTCGATTCGGCGCGTTTGGGTAGGGCGACGCGCATGGGTGATGCGGCAGGGCGATATATCGAATTTTGTAAAAGCACCATCCCGATGGGTACCAGTCTGAAGGGTATGACAGTGGTGGTCGATTGCGCGCATGGTGCGACCTATCACATCACGCCCAGCGTATTTCGTGAATTGGGCGCTAAGGTGATCACCACCGGTGCCGAGCCTAACGGGTTGAATATTAATTTGGAGTGCGGTTCCACCCACCCGGAGGCCTTGCAGGCCTTGGTGTTGGAGCATAAAGCGGACATGGGCGTGGCCTTGGATGGCGATGGCGACCGCTGCATTATGGTGGATCATCGCGGCGAGGTCGTAGATGGCGATGAGCTGTTGTACATCATCGCCCAGTCGCGGGTCGTTCAAGGCCGGCTCAAAGGCGGGGTGGTGGGCACCCTGATGAGTAACTTCGGGCTGGAATATGCGATTAAATCCTTAGGGATAGACTTTGTGCGCGCCAAGGTGGGCGACCGCTATGTGTTGGAATTATTGCATGAGCGGCGTTGGATGCTAGGGGGCGAGTCATCCGGCCACCTTATTTGCTTAGACCGCACCTCTACCGGCGATGGCATTGTGTCCGCCCTGCAGGTGTGTGAGGCCATGGTGTCGATGGAAAAATCCTTACACGACCTCAAAAGCGGCATGCGTAAATTTCCGCAGCACATGATTAACGTCAAGATATCCGGGAAAATAGATGTCGTAAACCACCCTGAGGTCTTAAAGGCCGTGCGCGAAACTGAACAGCGTTTAAATGGCAAGGGGCGTGTGTTATTGCGCCCATCGGGCACCGAGCCGGTGGTGCGTGTGATGGTGGAGGGCGAACAGGCCGAGGCGGTAAGCGCCCTCGCCCACGCCCTCGCCGACGTCGTGCGCCAGGTAGTGGGGAAGGCGGCGTGAGAGAAGATTTGATTTTTTGCACGTGTCCCGGTAAGCTTCCACGCTTTTAGGGTGGGGATGTCCCTATGCGGCGACCATTAATCGCGGGCAATTGGAAAATGAACGGCACCCGCGCCAGCGTGAGAACGCTGCTCGACGGGTTACTTTCTGGAATAAGCTCCATTAAAAACGCCGACGTGGCGGTGTGCGTGCCTTATGTGTTCATTCCTGAGGCGGCGCAATTGTTGGCGGGTACGGCCATTGCGTGGGGCGCGCAAGATGTCGCGAAAGAAGAATCCGGGGCGTACACGGGCGAGGTGTCGGCGGGTATGCTGAAGGAATTCGGTTGCCGCTATGCGCTGATCGGGCATTCGGAGCGGCGTAGCTATTACGGCGACAGCGACGCGGTTGTGGCGCAAAAATTTGTCGCGGCGCAAAAACACGGTGTGACGCCGGTGCTTTGCGTAGGCGAGTTATTGGCCGAGCGTGAGCAAGGCCAAACCGAGGCGGTGGTGGAACGCCAATTGGCGGCGGCGGTGAAAATCGCAGGCATTGCCGCGATTGCGCAGTCTGTGATCGCCTATGAACCGGTGTGGGCCATAGGCACGGGCAAAACCGCGACGCCCGCGCAGGCGCAACAGGTGCATGCGTTTATACGCAATTGGCTGGCGGCGCACGATCCGGCAACGGCGCAGTCCGTGCGTGTGCTTTATGGGGGTAGCATGAATGCCGCAAATGCGGCAGAATTGCTGTCCCAGCCCGATGTCGATGGCGGGTTGATCGGGGGCGCCTCGCTTAAGGTTGACGATTTCTTAAATATTTGCCGTGCGGCGGGTTGAGGTTTATGGATACAGTTTTAATTGTAGTGTACTTGTTGATCGCCATGAGTTTGATAGGGTTGGTGTTGATACAGCAAGGTAAAGGGGCGGATGCGGGGGCCGCATTCGGTAGCGGTGCATCGTCTACCGTGTTCGGCGCGCGTGGTTCGGCGTCTTTTTTGACACGCGCCACGGCGGTCTTGGCGACGCTGTTTTTTGTGCTGGCCTTGGTGTTATCGTATACCGGCGCGCATGGCACAAAAAAACAGAGCGTGGTCGATCGTGTCGCGCCCGTTGAAGCGCCAGCGCCTGTTGCGCCCGTGACCGCGCCGGCTGACGTACCGACGTTGCCGTCTACGTCGATGCTACCGCCGAGTGCGCCAGCACCGACGCCTGTACCTGCGTCAACGCCGGTGAAGAAGTAGAGTCGCGCTAACGAGTTTGTTTTTGCCGAAGTGGTGAAATTGGTAGACACGCCGCTTTGAGGGGGCGGTGGCGCAAGCCGTGTCGGTTCGAGTCCGACCTTCGGCACCATTTTGTACACCCGCGCGATTCCGCGCGGGTTCGTTTTCCATTTAGTTGCGTCGTCTTGGTGTTATGTCGTGATTACGTAGCATTTTTCGCCGTTTTTCCGCTGAATTTGCCTATATCTCTAAATGTGTATAGGTCTATCCCCAATTACGTATTGTTTATAAGTGTATGTCAGGTGTCGCTTAAGCTTGACAGTCCCGCACAGACTCGCCTAGACTCCCGAACCTATCGACAACAACTATAAAAATTTCCTTAGACTTTGCCTAAGGTTTCGCGGGGGAACTTTGGGCCACAGTAGTGTGTGATCGTATGGGGGGCGCGTGTTAGAAAATTACGTACCGATTCTTATTTTTCTGGTGCTGGGCGTGTTATTCGGCGTCGTGCCGCTGCTCGCCAATTTTGTGCTGGGTCCGCATAAGCCGGACGCTGAAAAACTTTCACCCTATGAATGCGGCTTCGAGGCCTTCGAAGATTCGCGCATGAAATTCGATGTGCGTTTTTATCTCGTGGCGATCCTGTTTATTATTTTCGATTTAGAAATCGCGTTTTTATTTCCCTGGGCCGTCGTGTTAGATGAAATCGGCATGTTCGGTTTTATGGCCATGGTCGTGTTTTTGTTAGTGCTGGTGATCGGTTTTATCTATGAGTGGAAGAAGGGGGCCTTAGAGTGGGAATAGAAGGCGTACTCGAAAAGGGCTTCATCACCACCAGTGCGGACGCGGTCATTAACTGGGCGCGTACCGGCGCGTTGTGGCCCATGACCTTCGGCTTGGCGTGTTGCGCGGTGGAATTCATGCACGCCGGTGCCGCGCGCTACGATTTCGAGCGTTTTGGGATGTTGCCGCGCCCGAGCCCGCGCCAATCCGATTTAATGATCGTGGCCGGCACCTTAGTGAATAAAATGGCCCCGGCGCTACGTAAGGTCTACGATCAGATGCCCGAGCCGCGGTGGGTGATATCCATGGGTTCGTGCGCGAATGGCGGCGGGTATTATCACTATTCCTATGCGGTGGTGCGGGGTTGTGATCGCATCGTCCCTGTAGATATTTATGTCCCCGGTTGTCCGCCGACCGCCGAGGCCTTGTTGTACGGCATCTTACAATTGCACAATAAGATCCGTCGTACTAATACGATTGCGCGTTAACGAGTGTCGTTATGTCTTACGATTCGCAAAAATTAGCAGATGAATTACAGCAACGCTTGGGCGATGCATGCACGCGTTGTATCGTGCATTATGGTGAAGTGACCATCGAAGTATCGAACAAGCGCTTGATAGAAGTATGCACACGTTTACGCGACGATGCGGCGTTGGCCTTCGAGCAACTCGTCGATTTATGCGGCGTGGATTATCTCACTTACGGACAAACCGAGTGGGCGACCGAGGATGCCACCGCCGAAGGGTTTAGTCGCGGTGTGGCTACGGAATCCAGTAAACGTCATCATTGGCAAGGGCAACGCTTCGCAGTGGTGTACCACCTGATTTCGTATCGCCATAATCATCGTGTGCGTGTGCGCACATTTGTGTCCGAAGAACTCCCGGTGGTGGATAGTGTAGCGCCGGTGTGGGCGGCCGCCAGTTGGTACGAGCGCGAGGCCTTCGATTTATTCGGTATCATCTTCGAAGGGCACCCTGATTTGCGCCGCTTGTTGACCGATTACGGTTTTATCGGCCATCCCTTTCGCAAAGATTTTCCGCTTTCAGGGCGTGTTGAAGTGCGCTACGACCCCACCAAGGGTCGTGTTGCCTATGAACCTGTTAGCATAGAACCGCGCGTGTTGGTGCCGCGAGTGATACGCGACGACGAACGTTATACGCGCGCGTCGCAGAAGGAGTCTTAGGCGTGGCGGAGATACGTAATTACACCTTAAATTTCGGCCCCCAGCATCCTTCGGCGCACGGCGTGTTGCGCTTGGTGTTGGAATTGGACGGGGAGGTCATAGAGCGCGCCGATCCGCACATCGGTCTATTGCATCGCGGCACCGAAAAATTAGCGGAGTCTAAACCGTTCAGTCAAAGCATAGGCTATATGGACCGTCTCGATTACGTGTCGATGATGGTGAACGAACACGGTTATGTCTTGGCGATAGAAAAATTATTGGGCATACAAGCGCCGTTGCGCGCGCAATATATCCGCGTCATGTTTGATGAAATTACGCGCATCCTCAACCACTTGATGTGGCTGGGCGCGCATGCATTGGATATCGGCGCGATGACGGTGTTTTTATTCTGTTTTCGCGAGCGCGAAGATTTGCTCGATGTGTATGAAGCGGTTTCCGGTTCGCGCATGCACGCGACCTATTACCGGCCTGGCGGCGTGTATCGCGATCTGCCGGATCGCATGTCTAAATATAGCACTTCAAAATGGCATGATAAGAAAGATATCGAGCGTATGAACCGCAACCGCCAAGGTTCGGTGCTCGACTTTTTAGAAGATTTCACCAACCGTTTTCCGGCCTACGTCGATGAATACGAAACGCTGCTCACCGACAATCGTATCTGGAAACAGCGTACCGTAGGCATAGGTGTGTTGACACCGGAGCGTGCGCTGCAATTGGGGATGTCCGGTCCGATGTTGCGCGGTTCCGGTATCGCCTGGGATCTGCGGAAAAAGCAGCCCTATGAGGTATACGATAAAGTCGATTTCGATATTCCTATCGGCACTAACGGCGATTGTTACGATCGTTATTTGGTGCGTGTCGAAGAGATGCGCCAATCGAATCGCATCGTCAAACAATGCATAGAATGGTTGCGCAAAAATCCCGGTCCGGTGATGTTGGATGATTACAAAGTCGCGCCTCCAACGCGTTTAAAAATGAAATCCGATATGGAATCGTTGATTCATCATTTTAAATTGTTCACCGAGGGTTATTGTGTGCCGGAGGGCGAGGTCTATTCAGCGGTGGAACATCCCAAGGGCGAGTTCGGCATATACCTGATTTCCGACGGCGCGAACAAGCCGTATCGCTTAAAGGTCAAGGCACCCGGATTCGCGCACTTGGCGGCGTTGGATGAAATGACCCGCGGTCATATGATCGCGGACGTGGTAGCCATTATCGGCACATTAGATATCGTCTTCGGAGAGATTGACCGCT
>CAKKRP010000025.1 GCA_919902765.1 Gammaproteobacteria bacterium
CGCGCTTGTGGCACCAGTTCGACCAATATCGCTTTCCCAGCCTGGGTTTGGCGCCGGTTTTGGCGCAATTATCGCCGCAGAAAATCGCACGTACCGAATCGCATGTGTTGTTTGCGGGGCGCGATATTCCCATCGACGAACACGATCGAATGCTGATCAAATATTACAAAAATTACCCAAGCTATTCCTACAGCGGCATCGTCGCATCACTGCAAGCGATACGCAATGGCGATTTCGATAAATTACTGGTTAACCCCGAGGAATTTCTCGATAAAATCGTTTACGTGGGCGTCAGCGCGGCGGGTTTGAACGATCTTAAGAATTCACCGATGGACGCCAATTTGCCGGGTGTATACATACACGCCACTACCGCTGCAAATATATTAAATAGAGACTTTATAGCGCTGTCGCCTGAGTGGTTAAAGTATGTGTTAATTGTCTTATTGGCAAGCGTCACGGTATTTGGTGTGTTATATACACCGCGCATTTATCTGCAAATAGGCATACCGGGCGTCGCGTTCGGTGCGTATTTCGGCTTGGCGTTTTTGTCTCAGCAATTGGGATATGTCGTGCCCGTGGTCGCGCCGGGCGTTAGCACTTTTCTCGCGCTGACCAGCACGCTTGCCCTGCTGTTGCTCACGGAAGGGCGTGAAAAGCGCAAAATTAAACGCATGATGTCGCAATATCTGTCGCCCGCAGTGCTGGAAACAGTGGTCAACAATCCTGAGGAATTCATACGCGCGGAGGTCGGGTCTAATGAAAATCTGACTATCTTATTTTCGGATATACGCGGGTTTACCTCTATGTCGGAAATATTATCCGCCGAGCGCGTGGTGGAAATTCTTAATTTTTATTTTTCTGAAATGACCGAGATTATATTTAGGCATGAAGGCACGATAGACAAATTTATAGGCGATGCGATTATGTCGTTCTGGGGTGCCCCTATACGCACTACCGATCACGCCGATCGCGCCGTACATGCAGCGTCGCAAATGATCACCCGCTTGCAAAAGGTCAATGACTGGCTGAAAGTGCGCGGGTATCCCGCCTTGAAAATGGGTATAGGCTTGAATACCGGCAATGTCGTGTTAGGCAACATCGGCAGCGAACATAAATTAGAATACACCGTCATTGGCGATAATGTTAATCTCGCCTCGCGTATGGAAGGACTCACCAAGCAATACGGTTGCAGTCTACTGATTTCAGAATCCACCTATAACGCCCTTACGACCGCCACACCGTGTCGATTGATCGACTTGGTGCGGGTAAAAGGCAAAAAACAACCTATACGTATTTATCAGCCGTTGTTGGACGAGCGCGCCGATGAAGGTGCGATCTCCGGCGCCTCTGAGCTGGTAAAAAAGAATGAGGCGTTTTTCAGCAACTATCTGGCGCGGCGTTGGCAAGACGCATTGGCTGTCCTCGGTAGTTCGCCGGACGACACCTTTAAACGCATGATGACAGAACGATGCCGGTATTTCCAAAAATCGCCCCCGCACGAGCAGTGGGACGGCGTATATACGGCCACCTCTAAATAGGCTATACCTTTGTATTTTATTGTAAAAACACCCACTCTAGTCAAAATAGGCGCACATATTGCTGGTTAAAGCTTTGCTTGCTAAGGCCGCCAACCTAGATAAGCAGGCTGTCCTACTTGATTATTAGAGGTACTTATGAAAAAAAGTTTATTGATTGCAGTATTAGCGCTGGGACCTTCAATAGCGATGGGGGCTGATGAGATATTATATATATTGAGCGCGAGGGCGAATTTGTTATCCGAGCCGTCATTTAAATCGGCTATCGTAGGCAGTATGACGCGCGGAGAAAAAGTGGTCGAGTTAGACAAAAACACCAATTGGTTTAAAGTGCGTTATCAAGATAAAGAAGGCTGGTTATCGCGTTTATCGGTGTCGCCGAATCCGCCAATGAAACGCATTAGTTTGTTAGCGGAAGATGACCAACAGCTATCGCAGGACGCCCGCCGTCGCGCCTCAACCAACACCAATACCGCCTCGGTGCGTGGACTGCGCGCCGATGGAGACCGTTCGCGTGCCAGTGACAAAGATGCGGTGGATTACGCGGCCTTGAGAACGATGGAAGGTATGCATGTGGATGACAAGGACGTGCAGGTATTTTTGACGGATCTGCGCGACTAAAAATCTTTATTCGAAGGGATTCGTATGGTTAAGCCATCCACAAAAAATGTTTTAAGGTCAGCTATTATTGTGCGCCTGAGCAACGCGCTAACGTTCGTTCGGGTTGCCAGTTCTACCCTGTCGCCAGGCATGTTGAGTTGCATGATTCGCATCCCTGGGGCACGGGATTTAAATTCTTCGTTAACGCAAATCTCTAAGAACATTCGCTACATGGCGTTGTCTAGCCTGGCGCTGTTTCCCTTGCATAGCGTTGCGGAGGAAAATCAGCCATTTCGCGCGCGCTCCCATAATATCGAATATGCCAATACGACGGTGGAAGATATTGCCACCGAAATACGTTTTGGCCAAACGGTTTCCGCGCGTATATTGGGCCGATTGGCGTTATTGGGCGACGCAACCTTAACCCATTATGTATCGTTAGTAGGAAAATCCCTGACCGCCAATTCTTCTCGCCCGGAACTGGAATTTCGATTTGGCGTAGTTAAAGGCGACGCCGTCAACGCCTACTCGGCACCGGGTGGTTACATTTTCATAACCACGGCCGCGCTGAAAAATATGCAGGACGAGGCGGAACTTGCGGGTGTTTTGGCGCATGAAATTGCGCACATTACGGAACGCCATATCGTCAAGGCGTTGCGTATTAAGGCGATAGACACCGAGAAATCCGGATTGACACAACTGATAGGTAGCGCCGGTGACACCACACGTGTCGCCTTTTTCCAAACCGTAGACAAGGCGGTTCAAGTGTTATTTGAGACCGGGTTCAATCACCAAGATGAAATGGAAGCGGACCGCGTGGGTACCTTGCTGTTGGTGACCACAGGTTATGACCCGCAGGCCTTGTATCGATATTTAATCCGCGTTCAAGGTGAAAATAATGACTCTAATAAGGCCGTGAACACGACTCACCCTCCGACTAAGCAACGCATGGAAGCGTTGCATACCGTGCTATCCAGCGAAGGCTTGGATAAGGTAAATTATCCGCGCGCCGCCAAGAGATTTAAGGCGCATGTCCATATCCAATAAAACTTTATGTATCGCTTATCTTATTCTCGTCGGCATCACCGTTGCTTTGCCGATGCGGGCGCTGGCGGATGCGTATCACTATACGAACATCTTAGTAGGTGATCGTGCGGCCGGATTGGCCGGCGCGTATACCGCGATTTCGGATGACCCGACAGGGTTATATTATAATCCTGCGGGGATAGTGTATGCAGTGGGGAGTAATCTCTCCGGCAGCATGAACGCCCTGCATGTCAGTCAAACCAATTACAAAAATGCCTTGGGCAATCAGACATGGATGCGCACTTCCATCGCGCTACTTCCAAACTTTTTCGGCATGATCCAACCGTTTGGCGGGGGTACCTTAGGTTTTTCCTATGCGATTCCCGATTCCACCCTGGAAAACCAGCAACAGAAATTCAATCTCCCCAACAGTTTGCTCGGTAATAATACAGATTTAACCATTAATTTTAACAATCAAGATGTGGTGTATAATATAGGCCCTTCCTTTGCGGTGAAATTCACTGAAAAGTTTTCCCTAGGGCTGACACTGTATGGTGTGGTGCATCAACAGCGTCTAATATTTAATCAGGAATTTAAAGCGGCGAGCGGTTATCATTGGGTAAATAGTTACGCGAATTTCGAAGAATATGGTTTGCGTCCCATTGTGGGGATGATGTGGTCGCCGATAGAAAAATTATCTTTCGGTGCGGCATTTTCGCAACCTAAGATGGTCTACACCAGAAACACTGTGCAGCTAAGTTGTGCGCGCAACAATACCGCGACGTATCCCGATAATAGCGTCTGTAAAAATGGTTTACTGCTTCTCAACAATAGCATAGACAACCAACGTTATATAAAACCGTGGAGCGTTGAGCTCGGCGCGGCATATTTTTATTCGACGGCATTGCTGTTGACTACTACGCTCAGCGCGTATGAAAACCTATATCGCTCGACGGCGCAAATATCCCCCGAACTCCCTCTCGTCAATGTTGCGGGCGGTTTTGAATACTATTTTCTTGGCAACTACGCGATGCGTGCAGGACTTTATACAAATTTAGCGAATTCACCTGAAATATTTTTAGGTAAGACTGGGCAGGGAGAGCATGTGAATCTGTATGGGATGACCTTTAGCCTCAGCAATTTTACACGTAGTTCTGCTATTACCGGGGGTTTAGGCATTTCAACCGGGCAAGGAAAGGCGCAGGTGGTGGAAGATACGACGGATATACAGGATGTTAGCGTGTATATTTTTAGTTTATTTCTGTCCGCCAGTTACAGTTATTGATAACCTATACCACCACACATAGCGGCGTCCAATGAGCGTCTACGCGAGTGACAAGTTGATATCCGAGGCAAGACGCCTGGCTGTGGAATTTCGTGCCGCCACCGGCAAGCCCTTGGGCATCAGCAATGAAATCGCCGAATTCGATGCGGCACGCTTGCTTGATTTGGAATTGTGTAAAGAGCGCAATGGCGGATTTGACGCCATAGGCAAAAAAACCCCCCGTGTCGGCAAGCGCATACAAATTAAGGCCAGGGCCATATTCGACGAAAATAAATCGGGCCAACGCATAGGTCAATTAAAACTCGATAAAGAATGGGATAGCGTAATGTTGGTGATTATGGATGAGAAATACCTCCCGGTGGAAATCTACGAGGCACCGCGTAGCGCTGTGATGCAGGCGCTCAGCGAGCGCCCGGAGAACAATCGCAATAAGCGTGGTATGATGTCGGTCGCCAGATTTAAAAACATCGCGCACCTGGTCTGGACCAGTGTCGATGGCGAAATACAAGACGACCTCTGGGACAATCAATTGGCCAATCGGGGCAATGCTTAATCGGCATCGGCGAGTCCCCTACTGCCATTCTTCCTAATATTTTAATACAATGGCGACTAGCCGCTGCCCGTTGACGGGTAGTCTCACATCGTCTGCGTATAGGCCTGCGTCTTTGAAAACACCCTCCACGTCGTTAAGCGATGTCTTTGACCCACGAGGCCGTTTGGCACAACAAATTATAGGTTTCCAACCACGCCTGTCACAATATGCGATGGCAGAAGGCGTGCAAAACGCGCTTAGGGCGCGATCTATACTCGTAGCAGAGGCGGGGACGGGTACAGGAAAAACCGTCGCCTACCTCGTCCCAGCGTTGTTAGACAGTGGCAAGATCGTGATCTCTACGGGGACTAAAAATCTCCAAGATCAATTGTTTTTTAAGGATTTGCCCTTGGTAAACAAGGCCTTGGGAAACATCCGCGCGACCGCCTTGTTAAAAGGCAGGCGCAATTATCTGTGTCGTTACCGGCTGGACTTATACCACGGGTCGCCATTGATACATCGAGAGTCATCTGCGCATTGGACGCAATTACGCCTGTGGGCCAAGCGTACGCAAACCGGGGACGTGGGAGAGATTTCGAGCATCCCGGATGAATCGCCGCTGTGGCCACTGGCAACCGCGACCTTGGACAATTGTTTGGGACAAGCCTGTCCGGAAATTCAGCATTGTTGTTTGGTCGCGGCTAGACGCAAGGCCCAAGAGGCGGATTTGGTGGTGATCAATCATCATTTGTTTTTCGCGGACATGTCGTTGAAGGAAGGCGGTTTCGGTGAAATATTGCCGGATGCCGACGCATTTATATTCGACGAGGCGCATCAATTGCCGGAAGTCGCCACCCAATATTTCGGCGTGACCGTCAGCAGCAGGCAAATTAAAGATTTCTTGCAAGATATCGCTGTTGAAACCCAGGCAAGTGCGCCGCCGACGCATACTGAAACCATCATCAAGGCGCAGGCGCTGGAAATGGCGTTGCAGGAGTTGCGCAACGCGCTCGATAGACGTGCGCCGCGCGTTGAGTTGGCGCAAGTGGCCGGGAATGAAAAATATAAACAGGCGATGCTAGAGGTGCAAGATCAATTGAATGAATTTGGAAAATTTACACAAGACTTGGCGCATGCTTCCGAAGGTCTAAAAAAATGTCATGCGCGCTTCCAAGAGTTGGAGGATCGCTGGCAAAGTGCAAGTACACCGGTGGCTGATCATGTACACTATATGGATATCACGCGTTTTGGAATCACGCTTAAAATGCAGCCGCTGGATATCGCCCCGCGTTTTAACGCCTTGTTAACCGCCAAAAAGCGCGCGTGGATTTTCACGTCTGCGACACTGTCGGTAGAAGGTGAATTTATACATTTTAAGCGCAGTCTGGGCATTGCCGGCGGCCAAGAAATGATACTCGACAGCCCGTTTAATTATGCGCAAGTGGCGAGACTTTTTATTCCACCAAGATTGCCGGAACCGCGCGATCCGGGCCATGTTGCCGCGCTGGTGGAGGCGACGCTGCCACTGGTGGAACGCAACGGTGGCGGCACGTTTTATTTATTCACCAGCCATCGCGCGTTGTCGGAGGCGGCAAGCCTATTGGCCACGCGCACTACACGTCGCCTACTGGTGCAAGGCACGCAGTCGCGGCGTGTGATCCTGGATGAATTTCGCCGCCTGGGAAACGCAATATTATTGGGCACCAGTAGTTTTTGGGAAGGCGTCGATGTGCGTGGCCCGGCGTTGTCCTGCGTTATTATAGACAAATTGCCGTTCGCCCCCCCCGACGAACCCTTGCTCAAGGCCAAGGTAAATCGCATGCGCCAAGAGGGTCGCGATGCGTTTAATGAGTTACAGGTTCCACTTGCAATATTAAACCTTAGGCAAGGCATAGGGCGATTGATACGCGATGAAACCGATCGCGGCGTATTGGTGATTGGCGATATACGTATCGTCGAAAAGCCTTATGGAAAGGCCTTTCTGAATTCCCTGCCCCCGATTCCCCTGACCCGTAATGCCGAGGAAGTGTTGGAGTTTATGAACAAGAACGAAGCGGTGGAAGTTCCTACATGAAATTGCTGGCCTTGGAAACCTCAACCGACGCATGTTCGGTCGCCTTGTTGTGCAATGATGCGGTAATAGAACGCTATGCGCTCGTTCGGCAAGGACATACGCAAGCGTTATTGCCGATGTGCGATGAATTACTCGCAGAGGCGGGCATGCATTTGTCGCACTTGGATGGTATCGCGTTTTCACGAGGACCGGGTTCATTTACGGGTGTGCGTATCGCCGTCTCAGCGGCGCAAGGATTGGCCATGGGGTGTGCATTGCCGGTTTATCCGGTATCGAGTTTGGCGGCCTTGGCCTTGGGTGCGGCGCAGCAAAATAACCAAAATATTATTGCAGCGGCGTTGGATGCGCGCATGCAAGAGGTCTACTGGGGTTATTACCAAATTTTGGATGCCGCGCACGCACACATACGTTTACTCTTGCCTGAGTGTGTTTGCCCTGCGCATGCGGTGCCCCTCGCACCTGAAAATAGCGCCATCGCAGGCATCGGTCCGGGTTGGGCGGCGTATGCAACGGCGCTACGCGCGCGTCTGGGCGCGCGTCTGGCCGGCGTGGACGACGCCACACTACCCCGCGCTGCCAATATTGCGCGCTTAGCAATACACATCGCCCCCTTGGATCCGGCGCTCGCTACACCCGTATATCTGCGCGATCGCGTCGTGCATGGGGCATAAAATGGTTAACAAATTTGCCGTCTTAACAATGTTGGTCGGCGCATGTGCGTTGTCACCCTCCGCGCATCCTCCATTGTGGTTGCGTGCGCAACTTGTCGAGGCGACGCATAGCCAAGATTTTTCGCATCAAAATTTTGAACATGCGGATATGAAAAATACCGGGTTGTCGGAACTCTTGTTTGCAAATTCGCGTTTCTTACAAGCGGATTTTTCTAATTCGAAAATTAGCGGTGTCAATTTTCATGTGGCCTATATGCAACGCGCCAATTTCACAAACGCGCGGTTTGATAAGGTCGATTTCACCGGCGCAGACTTGCGTGGCGCGTCGCTACGCGGCGCAATATTTCAAGATAGTATATTGAAAGCTGCGGATTTGCGCGGGGCCGATTTGACAGATTGCCGATTTATACGCGTAGATGCATCGGTGGCCCGTCTCGATGGGCTAGATTTAACTACAACGACGTTCGATACGGTGCAATTGGACGACGCGTTTATGATCGCCGCTCGATTGGAACGCACCGATTTGGCGACTACACGTTTGCGCAGGGCGAATTTACAAAACGCCAATCTCAAAGGCGCACGCTTGTCCGGGGTAGACCTCTTTAAGGCGGATCTTAGCGGGGCGAATCTTGATGAAGCGGATTTCAGCGGCGCTAATTTGAACGTGGCGGACTTGAGCAAGGCGATAGGGGCGCATGCCCATTTTGCCAATGCCCAAATGATAGGCGCGAAACTACGCGGGGCGCATTTAACCCATGCTGATTTTCGTGCATCTGAACTGCGTGAGGCGACGCTAGTCGAATCTATTCTTCCAAACGCGAATTTTTCGGATGCGAACTTGGAATTAAGCGACGCATCATGGAGCCAATGGCATAATGCACAAATGCACAAGGCCCATATGTCGCGGGTAAACTTTAAGCGCGCGGATCTGCTTGGTTTAAATGCCAGCGAGGCGGAATTCCGATGGGCCGACTTTGGTCAAGCCAACCTCAAAAACGCCCTATTTTTCGGCGCGCAAATGCATAAGGCCGATGTGCGTGGAGCGGATATAGAGGGGGCGGATTTTCGCGGCGCAACTTATATGGACTATGTGATCGGCCTACATTTGGCTAAAAACATAGAATTAGCACGTTTTTAAGCAAAAACTTGTCTTTGATATAGGTCTGTGCCATTCTTATAATTCACCATTGTAGGGTAACGCATGCGTGTAAGTGGTATATCCGGGGCACTCCCCCAACGCGTAGACGCCAAGTCACCACATGAGAAGCCGGATCAATCCGCCGCTGCCGGGTCTGACGCGGTTGTAAAAACCTCTCATCCCGCTACGCCCCGCGCTGTTTCCGGGCAGGACTGGCGCTACGCTCGACCTGCCGGTCAACCCAGTCCCCATGCTATGCGTGCCATTATGACCTATGAGCGCGCGTTAAATAGCGGCCGCGACGAAACGGACGGCGCATCGCTTTGGGTTGGATTAGATATTTACGCCTAGTTGGGGCGCCCCTCGCGTGGGTGCCTAAACCAGAAGGCGCATTGGTAATAGGCCCAAATAAAAGGCACCCTGGCGGGTGCCTTTTTCATAATCAGCTCGTTTTACCCTCAGTTCGCAACAGCGCCGCTCCTATTCTCAGTCGCCAAACGCTGTTGGCGCTGCATTACTTCCACCGCCGGGGCGTGGCCGCTGGCCGCTGCACGATGTAGCCAAAAGTGAGCTTGTTTGGTGTCTAACGCGATACCTGAACGACCGGTGCTACATAAGGCCCACATCCGGAATTGCGCTTCCGCATTGCCAAGTTTGGCGGCCTTTTCAAACCATTTTGCGGCCAATACATCGTTGCGTACGACACCATCCCCTCTGGCGAACATCATGGCAATATTAAACTGCACACGCCCCAAGGTGTTGGTATCATCCGTATTGATAGTACCGCTAGTCGCGTTAGGAGCCTTATTGTATTCCTTAGGTGTAGCCGCAGGTTGAGTGGCATCCACCACGACTTGGGCCGGTGCGCGATAGGTATAGTGCATAGACGCATTGGTGTCAGCGGGTGTGGATTTCGCTTTAACATCCAACTTGTCAAATGCCAAGCCATCCATATCCATGCCCTCCTGCGTCGAGGAGGAAACGGTTTTCCTATAGGGCTTGGGATGGTGATGGTGATCGACAGGACCCGCTACGCGCGCCGTAACGGTCGGGATGTCCTGATCTTTGGGTTTGGGGCGCGTAGTTGTATTGACAACGACCGACTCGGCACCCGCCATGGGTTGCTGAGTCTCCGGCTGCTGGTGCGGCGCTGGTGCCGACCGTTCTTTCACGGCGGCTACCTCAGGAGCCTCAAGCGGCTTTGCAGGTGCCGATGGCGCAACACCGGGCGTGCTTTGTCCCATATTCGGCGCTTCGGTGCGCCGTTCTTGACGGGAGGCGCGCGGCTCTTTGGCACTCGTATCGGCCGCCCCATCTAAGACTTGGCCTGGAGGCCGACCCCACAAGTCACGCATAAATTCCATGTCGTTTACTTCAACTACCAATGGCCCGCTCGACCGCGTAGCAAACCCGGCAGGTGCGGTACGTTCGTAACTTGGGGTCTGGGTGCGTCTGGCATGCATCAGACGGCTGAGGGTGCGCAGTAACCACACCACCAACGCGCTGAGAATCGCAATAACCGCCATGGCCTTAAACACAGGCATACGTTTGGATTGGGTTGCTTCTACCATCGCGCCATCAAACATCGAAGCCGAGGCGGTTTCAGTTTTAGTTCTAGACGTAAACGGCGCAAAGGTCGAGCTGCCCGCCGCTTCCGCAATATTTTTTAGCGCCATGGTTGCATCGCGATTGCCCAGTGTGGAGGCGAGGCGATACCATTGTTGCGCGACCGCGTTATCCTTGGCGATAGATTGGCCCGTATCGTAAAGATGCCCTATTTCGTAAAAGGCATCAATATCCCACCACCGTGCCGCTTTGACTAACGATTGCAATGCGGGCGTTGTTGCGGAGCTGGCCTCTGCTTGATCTAATAAATTAACAAACTTACGCGCCACATCATGATTGCGCGCCGCAGCGGCACGTATCCAACGTATGCCCTGAGCCTCATCGCGCGTTACGCCTTGGCCTTTTAAAAAAGTAACGCCCAAGTTAAACTCAATGTCAGCATCGCCCGTTTTTGCCGTTATATCAGGGAGTGGCGCTGTTAATGCCGGTTTTACAGAAGCGCTGGCGGTGACCGTTTCTGTCGGCGTCGGAGTTGGGTCGATGCGCGGACGAAAATTGAAATCCCCCTCATCCAACTGACGCTTATTCCACGCATTGCGATCATCAGGCACCGTAAGATTCGGCGCGGCTGCGGGAACCGTTGTATTCGTCGTAGACGACGACGGGGTTGTTGGGGCACGTTTAAAGGGCGCAGCTTCCACATTCAATGCACTGGCATCCACCATCAAACTATCGGCGATGGAAGGAGGCTTGGGTATGTCTTGCTTTTGCGTCAGCACGGCGCTGGGTTTAGGCGTAGCGACAACGTCGGCGCCGGCTACACGCATAGGTGCTTCGGCATCCAGCAATTCTACAACGCGCGCCTCACCTTCTTCTAAAAGCCGATAGGCTTTACGGATGATATTGATATCTTCGCCGCTAGAACCGAGGTCGGTGATCACTTTATCTATCAGGCGTAGCGCGACTTGGCTGCCGTTATTGGCGGCAGTGCGCAGCCAGCGCATGCCCTCATCTTGATCTGGGTTGGCACCGATGCCCGCATAGAGCATCATGCCCAAACGTACTTGCGATAATGCATGTTGGTTATCGGCGGCTTGCCTATACCAATGAATGGCCTGGCCACGGTTGGCATCTACGCCCCAACCGGACTCATAGAGATAACCCAAATTATACTGTGCTTCGGCATCGCCACTCATCGCCCCAGGGATGTACCAGGACAACACGACCGAATCTTGACCACCCTCACTGGCGCTAGAAGCCGACAGCACATGTGGGGCGTAAAGACCTAGAACTAATAATAGAGCACTATGCGTACGAATCGGATTCCCCATGGCTACCCCCGGTTAGCTTAGTCATCTATACCCTTCGCATCTTAAGTGAGAATTACTAGGCATAGTACCTTTCACCGCTAAACTATAGCACATATTTGACCTTGTCTAAAGTTTGGCTATCGGGTTAATTAATTTTTTTGTTGGGGCGTACCTCTAGGCTTAAAAATTGATTAAGATTTTTTGTTCTTGCCGCAATGCAATCGGCTATTACTCTCGTGAGCGAGCGTCGCGCGCACTTTAGCGAGATCTTCCGGCGTATCCACCCCTATACCAGGGGCTTGGCACGCCGTGGCGACATGGATTTTTCCGCCATGCCATAAGACACGCAGTTGTTCTAACGATTCGGCATTTTCCAACCCGCAGGGCGCTGACCCGGCATAGCGCGTTAAAAATCCGCACCGATAAGCGTATAGCCCGACATGGCGCTGAAATTCTATCTGTGTTGGCAATCTATCGCGCGCAAGCGCAAACGCATCGCGACACCACGGAATAGGCGCACGGCTGAAATAGAGTGCATAACCCTCGGCATCGCAGACCACCTTCACGACATTTGGATCAAAGAGATCGTGGGCGTGCGCAATGGGCGCGCTTAGTGTGGCAACTTGCGCCAGCGGTCGTTGTGCGAGATTGTGTTGCGCTTGGTCGATTATCGCAGGCGGTATCAGAGGTTCGTCCCCTTGCACATTGACCACGATATGATCGTCGGCCCAGCCGCGTCGTTTTACGACCTCGGCGACGCGTACCGTGCCCGATACGCAATCCATTGCGGTCAATTCCACGTCTGCGCCAAACTGGCGCGCCTCAGACGCGATACGCTCGTCATCCGTGGCGATAATCACTTGTTGGGCGGAACTCAGGCTGGCGCGTTCGTATACGCGTTGGATCAAGCTTTTCCCGCAGATATCTTGCAGGGCCTTGGCGGGTAGTCGCGTCGATCCATAACGCGCCGGGATCACCACGCTATACGACACTTAACCGGCCTCTTCCAGGCGCAGTGCGCGCGCCTCTTCTTCTAACATGACAGGGATATCGTCACGAATGGGATAGGCCAGTCTATCCGCCTTGCAGATGAGTTCTTGGTTGGCCTTATCATAGGCCAGCGGCCCCTTACATATGGGGCATACTAAGATGGAGAGTAATTTACCGTCCACTTGTTTTTCCTTCCGGTGATACAACGATATAGCGCGTCTAGCAATTGCTGTTCAAATTCGGAAGGTAGTTTAGCATCTACAGTGACATACCAATAGTGCCCTGCGGCAAAGCGCTCGCATTTTACGGCATCTTTTTCCGTCATTAAAATAGGGTTGCTATCATTGAAGGCCAGATCCTCAGGCTCAAACGCGTGGTGATCGGGAAAGGAATGCGGCGCTACTTGTAGGCCAAAGGCGGTCAATTGACGGAAAAAGCGCTGCGGATTTCCTATGCCGGCCACTGCGTGTACGGGTGTATCATTGAAGGACTCCAGTGTACGCTGTTGCGATGGATCGGCGACATTCACTACTTTATCAATCGTCAATAGCATAGGGAATTCCGCATCTTTCGGATCGCCGCCGTTATTCACCAGAAAATGGGTTTTGCGCAAGCGTGACAGTGGTTCGCGCAAGGGTCCGGCGGGTAGACAATGGCCGTTACCAAAACGCCGTTGGCCATCGATCACGGCGATTTCTATGTCGCGCGCGACCGCATAATGTTGCAAGCCATCATCCATCACGATGACGTTGATGGAGGTGTGTTTTAACAATTCTTGGATCGCCAATTTGCGATTGGGGCCAACGGCCATAGGGACTTGGCAACGCCGCGCCAATAAGATCGCTTCATCGCCTACGACCTCAGGATCGCTATCCGGACGCACTTGTTGCGGCCAGTGAATCGCGCGCCCGCCATAGCCGCGACTGACGATGGCGGGATTGAACCCCGCTTTTTTCAACATTTGTACTACCCATGTGGTCGCGGGGGTTTTGCCGGTGCCACCGACATTGATATTACCGACCACCACCACTAACACGGGGGGTCTATAGACACGCAATAAATGCAGCTTGTACGCCCACCGGCGCATTACCACGATGGTTTGAAAAATCAACGCAAAACCACGCAATAACAACGGCGGTTTTTCGTCCCTATACCAAAATGACTGTATCCATTCTTTCAATGGCGCACCTATTACAAGTTTGTTTTGGACGCTCCTGCGATACTGTCGTGATTTCACTACGAATCGCGTGGCACTTCATGTATTACAGCATAACGCACGCCAGAGCAGTTGTATAACCAACCATCACCCGTCGCTTAACACAAAATCGGCGTATCGCAGGGATAACTTAAGCTTGGCACTTGCGGGGTATTAACACGCGCGAAATTTTGGAAATGATTGCATACCGGCTAATGCGCGTGTGCAATTTCGCTAAACTGCATCCGATGTAACGAGGTGTAATGGCCTTTGTGTGCCAACAATTGCCGGTGATTGCCGGTTTCTACGATACGCCCTTCATACATGACGACAATTTGGTCGGCCTTTTCTATGGTGGAAAGGCGATGCGCGATCACTAAGGTGGTGCGATTTTTTATCAATTCAGTCAACGCCGCTTGGATGTGCCGTTCCGATTCCGTATCGAGGGCGGAGGTCGCTTCATCCAAAATCAAGATCGGCGCGTTTTTCAAAATCGCGCGGGCGATCGCTAAGCGTTGGCGTTGTCCCCCCGATAGCATTACCCCGCGCTCCCCTACCACCGTCTGCAGTCCCAAAGGCAATTGCTCGATAAATTCCCAGGCATGCGCCGCTTGCGCGGCCGCTTTAATGGCATCCATATCGGCATTTTCAAATAAACCATAGCCAATATTGTGCGCAATAGTGTCGTTAAATAAGATCACCTCTTGACTGACTAAGGCGATTTGTCTGCGCAAATCACTCAACTGTATATCATTGATATCAACGCCATCAAGCGTGATAGTGCCGCGCGGCGCCAGATAAAAACGCGGCAATAAACTCACCAGGGTCGATTTTCCGCTGCCTGACCGGCCGACGAACGCCACCGTCGTGCCGGGCTTTATATCTAAATTGATATCGCGAATTACCGGGCCATGCCGTTCATCGTAGGCGAAGGTGAGATTGCGAAATTCGATATGACCCTGCGCCCGGGTTAACGTGAGCGTACCGTGATTATATTCAATATCGGTATCCAAAAATTGAAATACGCTTTGGGCGGCGGCGATGCCGCGCTGCAACGCGCCATTGATATTGGTCAGGCGTTTGAGTGGGGCCAGCAATAACAACATCGCGGAAATAAACGACATAAATTGACCGACCGACGTTTTTTCTATCATTTCCGGGCGGGTGATTATAAATATGACTAAGGCCAAAATACAGGCGGCAATGAGTTGAATCACCGGCACACTGGCGGCGGCGGTCGCGACGATTTTCATATTCTGGAGGCGATTATTATTATTTACAATTTCAAATTGAGCGGCCTCGTGCGTTTGACCGCCGAAAATTTTGACCACGCGGTGTGCATCTATGGCCTCCTGTGCGATTTGCGTGACATCGCTGACCGAACCCTGTAACCGCCGGCTGATGGTGCGCAAACGCGCATTAACATAGCGCGCTAAAATCGCGGTCACAGGGCCTAAAACAATAAATAATAATGTCAGTTGCCAATTGAGATAAAACATCCACGCCAACAGACCCGCCAATGTAAGACTGTCTTGCACCAATACGGTGATCGCCTGGCTGGCGGCATCGGAGACTTGTTCTACATCATACACCAGTTTGGAAATTATCTGCCCGGATCCGATGCGGTCGTAAAATCGGGCCGGCAATGCCAATAATCGGCTAAACATTTGGGTGCGCAAATCTTTGATTACGCGTCGCCCTATCCATGACATCATATAGGACGATGCAAACGTTGCCGCGCCACGCACCAAAAAAATAGCCACAATCAAAAACGGGACGATTTGAATTTGCAGTGGATCTTTGGCGACGAAGGTGCCATCAAGCAACGGTTGCATTAACGCCGCAAAGCCCGTTTCGGTGGCGGCGACGAAGCCCATACCGATTATCGCGACAAAAAAGGCGGCACTATAGGGACGTACATAACGCAACAAACGGCGGTATACGACTACCCCGCTATACTCGGTGGGTTCGGAATTATTCATCAACGCGCGTGTGAACCTTCGGTTTGTTTGGTGGCCAAGCCAAAGTGGGCGAACCCGACTTGGCGCGCCGCGTCCATCGCAGTGATGACCGCTTGGTGCGGTGTCTTGCTGTCGGCGGAGATGATTAGCGGCACATTGGTTTTTCCGCCCGTGACCTTGAGCAACACTTGTTTGAGCGTTTCACTTTGATTGTTGACTAATTGGCTGCGATCGACATAAAAATTACCGTCGCCATCTATCGTCAGATCTATGCGCGTTTCCGGTTGTCGTTTGTCGGAGGTCGCTTCGGGCAGCACCAGCGCGATATTAAACGATTGCTTAAACGTGGTCGTGACCACGAAAAAAATCAGCAACACCAACAAAACGTCGATAAAAGAGATGACGTTGAGATCGAATTCATCTTTACGGCGCGGTCTAAGGTTCATTTTTTTCAAACTCTTCGGTTGCGTCACGCTCGCCGTGCATGACTTCCACTAATTTAAGCGCATGCTGTTCCATCATGACGACTAGCTCTTCTATGCGGCGTTGGAAATAACGGTGAAATAATAAAGCCGGTATGGCCACCGTCAAACCAGAGGCAGTACAGATGAGCGCTTCTGAAATTCCCGCTGCCACGGCCGTGGGATCGCCGACGCCCTTGCTGCTGATGACGGTAAACGTAGAAATCATTCCAAACACCGTGCCTAATAACCCCATCAACGGCGAAATGGCGGCGATAGAGCCGAGTGTGTTCAGGTAGCGCTCCAGCTCATGCACCACATGGCGGCCCGTCTCTTCCAAGGCCTCTTTCATCACTTCGCGGCTGTGTTTGGCGTTAAGCAAGCCCGCAGATAAGACTCGACCCAAGGGCGATGCGTCTTTGAGTTGCATCACGGCTTGATAATCTAAGCGGCCGCGTTTATGTAAATGATAAATCTGCGCCAATAAATGCTTAGGCACGATGCGGCTAGCGCGTAACGACCACAAGCGTTCGAGTATGATGGCAACGGCAACGATTGAAGCCAAAATGATAGGCCCCATCATCCAACCGCCCGCTCTGATATATTCTAACATAGGGTCTTCAACTCCACCGCCACTAACAACATGTATCCTCCGTATGCCAAAAACGCCGCGCCTGTTCGCGGTATAATTCGGGCGCTGCCATTGCCGAACCCGGTCGCAATATAAACGTTATTGCACCTTGCGCCGCTGATGCATATAAGTGTGCGCCGCTTGTTTGGTAGCGCGCCACTGGCTCCGCCTTGGGGAAACCGTAGCGGTTGCGATAGCCCGACGCGAACAATACATAATGCGGTCGCACAGTGTCCACAAATTCTTGGCTAGACGCCCCCGCGCTGCCATGATGTGGGGCGACCAGCACATCCGCCCGCAACTCATCCGGGTAATGATTAATCAAATACCGTTCTGCCGGGCGCTCGATGTCGCCGGTCAATAAGATACGCCCACCCGGCGCCTCTATCAAAAGCACACAAGAACGATTGTTTTCACTCTTATTGGCATAGTCTGGGTCTGGGTGTATGACTTTAAACGTTACTTCGTCCCAAGTCCATGCTTGTGATCGCCCACAGGCTTGCGCAGAAATAGGAACGAGTTTTTCCGGGGCGCTGCTATAAATGGCGTGACTGGGGAATTTCCGTTGTACACTGGCAACCCCTCCCGCATGATCGTTATCTGCGTGACTGACCATTAATACGTCTACCTGCGCCACATTGCGTTGTCGCAAATAGGGTACTAGCACCGCGCCGCCGGTATCAAACGACGCGCTCATGCGGGGGCCGGTGTCATAAACCAAGGTATGGTGAGCGGTGCGCGCCACTACCGCTAGGCCCTGCCCGACATCGAGCAAGGTCAGCTCCAATTCGCCACCGGTCAACGGGCGCGAGGGGATGGCAACTAAGGGGATACACCACATCAGCCCTAACCAACGCGCCGGTATGCCCTTGGGCGCTAACCACCATATAAGTCCAATCGTCGCGGGGATGAGGGTCCAAGTAGGCGGCACATTGGGCACCCAAGCGGCGCTATCCAAGGCCGCCAACCAGGCGAGATAGGGCCAAAATACGTCGATCGTCCACACCGCAAAATCAAGCACGAACGTGGCCCCATCTGTCCAAATTGGGCTCAAAAATGTACCGATCATCGCCAAAGGTGTCACGACTAAGGATAGCCACGGCACGGCAAGAATGTTGGCCAGCGGGGACAACGGGGCGACCCGTTGGAACAACAATAATGTGATAGGCAATAGACCGATCGCGACCAGCCACTGTGCCCTGCCCCATTGCCACACCAAGCCACGTGCGCCGCTACGCTGCTGCATGCCATACATCAAGATGGCAACCGCCCCAAAGGACAGCCAGAACCCTGGGGCTAGGATGGCAAATGGATCCCACAACAGCACGCCTAGCAGCGCAGTCGCCAACACTTGGCCCGGCCCGTAATATTTATCCTTCAGCACTGCCCACGTCGCAACGCCTATCATGATCAACGAACGTTGGGTGGGGATAGAAAAACCGGCGAGCAACGAATAAATGATGGAGAAAATCAATGCCGCAAAGGCGGCGGCCTTGGGTGCAGGCCAATATAGCGCGGCGTTCCCCATATACGCCCAAGCCCAGCGCACCAGAAAAAATACTACTACAGCAATCAGCGTGATATGCATACCGGAAATCGCGATCAGGTGGGTGGTGCCCGTCAGCGCCAAAACTTCCCATTGCGCAGCGGTAATGCCGGACTGCTCGCCCATCGCCAGCGCTATCAAGGCCCCCATCCAAGGATCTTGGTGCGCCGCCATTGCCGCTGTTTGCACCACATAGCGCGACCGTTCGATAGGATAACGCCACGCGTTATCAGGGCCTGTCGCATGCACCGCCACCACATAACCGGTAGCCCCTATACCGCGTTGGAACAACCATTGTTCGTAATCGAAACCACCGGGATTCATCAATCCGTGTGGTCGTTTTAGCACCACCTCCAAGCGAAAATGCATGCCCGGTACAACTGCCTTGGGCGGATCGCGCCAGGACAGGCGTATGCGTTTGGGGGCCGTGATCAGAATGTCATTAGCGGTGGCGGCGCGCACATCGAATTCACACCGCAAACCAAATTCGCCGTATACCGGCAAGGTTGCGACCTCGCCTTCGATCATAAGGTGGTGGCCTTCCAATTCTTTAGCCAGTATATTGGAAAGCCCTAGCGTGCCCCATAACACCGCCCACAAATATCCGGAGATAATTGCGGCGGGAATACGCACCGGTTTAATAGTCCACGCCATCGGCGCCACGACGATCAAGCCCCAGGCCCACACTACGGACGGCAGTGTAGTAGAAGTACCGGCTAACCAAACTCCGGCAAGGAACGCGATTGCCAGCGCGTACATATTCGTATCTCCCTATACGATCGCGTTATTGTTAGATATCCAACTAAAACACTACCCCGCCGCCGCGCTTAATTGTTGCAGTGCGCCGTTTTCCAACGTCAATACGCGATTCATCCGCGCGGCAAGGCGTTTATCGTGGGTCACGACTATAAAGCTGGTGTGCATTTCGTTATGCAATTCCAGTATTAAATCGTATACGTGATCGGCATTTTTTTGATCCAAATTTCCCGTGGGCTCATCCGCCAATACACATTGCGGCCGCGTCACCAACGCGCGCGCCAGGGCCGCACGTTGCCGCTCTCCGCCCGACAATTCACCGGGCTTATGTTGCAGCCGTTGCCCCAAGCCAACGCGCGTCAACATCGCGCGCGCCTGCAATTCCGCCTGCGTGACATCCGCACCGCCGATGCGCAACGGCATGGAGACATTTTCCAGCGCTGTAAATTCCGGTAGCAAATGATGAAATTGGTATACAAATCCTAAATTGCGATTCCGCAAACGCCCGCGCTCGCGCTCGCTCATCGCATGTATATCTTGACCGTTGATGAATACTTGACCGTCATTCGGTTTATCTAAACCGCCCAACAAATGCAATAAGGTGCTTTTACCCGACCCTGAGACTCCGACGATGGCGATGCGTTCACCCCGCGCGACGGTGAGATTGACGTCGCGCAGGACCTCCACGTTCAAGCCGCCCTCGGTAAATTTGCGGGCCAAATTATGACAAACGATGACTGCGTCCGATGGATTATTCATAACGCAAGGCCTCGGCCGGTTGTACGCGTGAGGCGCGATAGGCGGGATAAAGTGTCGCGATTAAACTGAACAGCAACGATACCACGTTGACCGTCACCACGTCCGCCATATGCATATCAGAAGGCAAATCGGCGATATAATATACATCTGCAGCCAAAAACGCCACGTTGAAGGTATGTTCTATCCACGGCACGATAACACTGATATTGGCGGCGATGAGGGTGCCAAATAAGGTGCCCAATGCCGTACCGACCACACCGATGATCGCTCCTTGTACGATAAAAATTCGCAAAATAGCGCCAGGCGTCGCGCCCAAGGTGCGCAAAATCGCAATATCGGCCTCTTTATCGACAACCGTCATGACCAAGGTCGAAACCAAATTAAACGCCGCCACACCGACGATCAAGGCCAAAATGATCGCCATTACGGTTTTTTCCATTTTGATGGCGCGGAAAAAATTGGCATGTTGACGCGTCCAATCGCTAATCCAATATCCGCCCGGCAAGGCCTCCACCAGTTCGCGCGTGACCAATGCCGATTGAAACATGTCCGAGAGCTTGAGGCGTAAACCGCTGACGCGATCAGGCATCGAAAACAATTTGCGCGCGTCTTCCAGATGAATCAATGCGAGTGTGCTGTCATATTCATACATGCCCGCTTCAAATATGCCGACCACAGTGAAGCGTTTCAAACGCGGTAACACGCCGGCCGGTGTGACGCTGGTCTGTGGAATAATCACGGTAACTTTATCGCCGCGCATGACACCCAGCACGCGCGCCAAGTCTTTGCCCAAAATGATGCCATACTCACCGGGCTTGAGCACGCCCAAATCGCCGAACAACATTTTAGAACCCACATCCGACACTTTGGGCTCCTCGAGCGGCAACACGGCGCGCAACATCGCCCCATTGACCTGCTGGCCGGTGCTCAACATGGCCTCGCCCTGTATATAGGGCGCGACGCCTTGTACCTTAGGGTGCTGAGTAGCGACTGCGGCCACCGCTTGCCAATCCACCAACTGCCCGTCTTCGCCGCTGATGGTGGCGTGCGCAGTCATGCCCAAGATCCGCAATCTTAGCTCTTTTTCGAAGCCGTTCATGACAGAAAGCACCACGATCAACACCATTACACCCAATGCGATACCCAGCATCGAGATCAGGGTGATGAACGAGATGAAGTGATTGCGGCGCTTAGCGCGCGTGTAGCGCAGGCCTACAAAGAGTTCGAATGATTGTTTCATGGGGGAGCATTAAATCATATTTTCGACGGGGTTGCACGGGCGGGATGGTAGTTATCGTTTGGAGTGCCGTGAAGGGTCCGACTGTGCCTGAGCGCTACATCCATTGCAATTGCCGAACCCCGGATCCAACCTAGCATTTTGAATATACTCAAAGTCGGCTCTGTCCACCCCAAAACCAGCGCTGGTTGCCGTCCCTATTTGCCTCCCAAAAGCAGCATGTAAGACTTGCAATATATAGCACCAGGTGCTATAGTTAGCGGTACGAAAATAGGAGGGGGACGCGTGGCGATATATAAGACCCGATGGTTTGACCGTTGGGCACGCAAACAAGGACTGACTGATACAAGCCTGTGTATGGCTGTCGGTGAAATGGCAGCGGGT
>CAKKRP010000026.1 GCA_919902765.1 Gammaproteobacteria bacterium
TCTGTTATTCGTAGCGGATGATCGTCGCTAGCTTTTGCGGTGCTGAATAGTTACAAAACTAATTTCTCTAAATATTAAAACACGAGCAACCTATAGAATAAACGATTTACGGTCGTCCACTACTCTATTGATCACAAATTCATCCCCGAAATATAAATTGGGTTTTTATAGCGCCACAATGCAGTATTGTGGCAACCGGCAAATTCATGTGGCTCGCGTGTAACAATTTCCGCCAATGCCTTTACACACCTGCGTAGCCAACCCTTTCCTATTACGGCACAATGCAAGGACTGAAAAAGTACTTGTATCCGCCTATTACATTTATTCATTTCTTCGAGCATAGCTTCCACCAACTCAAGCGTTTGCTCGGTGGGTGTTATATCTGCGAAACTCTGGCCATACAAAGCAACCAATGTTTTACGCAAATCCGCCACTTGATCATTAGTTAGCGCCATTTTTATTGGCCCACCTTTACAAATGTTGGAATCAGCTTTAACAACACCTCAGGATTGCCGCTGGACATCAGCACACGCACATAGCGATCTGGAATATCCGTGTGAGTGAGAATAAGGTCGCCCGTAAATTCACTAAAATTAATTTCCGCATAATACGCGGTAACGCCTTCTTTGGTGTATATATTTGCCTTTTTTAGACCGACAAACCGCGACGATTTTTCCTCTAACGCCGCTCGCACTATACGCATATCTTTGTCGTCACTAGGCAGTGGGGTTTTTCTTGTCCGAGAATAGATTAATCCTGGATAGTCAATAAGGCGGAATTGACTGCCCTTGAATGCATCGGTGCCTGGTCCAAAGATATCTGCAGGATACACCAAGCTGACCGCAAGTTTGTATCGGCCCATGTTAAACACCAACGGTGCATCCGGGATGTAGTTTATAGATTCTGCTTGCGCGGGCACTTCTAATGCAAAGCGACCTACATGCACTTTTTGGACTTTGTCAACGCCGTGTTGCGGCCAAGGAGCGGCAACACCCACGAAGTCGCACGTATCAGCGGTGCATTGGGCGTGCGTGTTTAACGAACATATGGATAGAAAAAATATCAAAGAGATAAAAGAGATACATGATATATTTCTCATGATGATTTTCGCCTTTTAGCATAGACACATGAACGTCGAAACCAGTGGAAACATCTCCGCCACAAAAACACCTCAAAAATTCCATTTTTAACGATAAATCTCCACGCTCGAAAAACCCACAACGTATCGCTCAGACATTCCTTCACCACCCAAGACCATCAACCTACCGTCATCCAAATTAATTGCTGAATGATTATAACGGCCTTGCTGTAAATATGAACCATCGGCCCAAGAATCATTACTGGGATTGTAAATGACAGAATAATTCATCGCCCAATTGGCCGTAGCCACACTGATCCGCGTCGGCCAATATACGTAATTTGTAGTCGGTAGTGAACGCGCGTCGAGTGCGCTTTTCTAATATCGGTTCGGGAACGACTTGAGTGTCGGGCAAGTCTGCGCTGGGTTTCGGCATGTCAGTTTCCTCTATCATTTCGCCCTGAATTCTACTTTATCTCATACTTCGTCTGTATGATAGTAGGTTGACACACAGGGCTCCCGCCGGTCGAAACGAAAGGGAAGGATTTTTCATGGCCTCAGCGCCGAAATCGGCCCGCGACTTTCCTTGTGGTCCGATCAAACAGACAACGGATTCGAAAACGACGTTTTTCGGGGCAATACGACGTTACTTATCAGGCTACTGGCGTCATTGACATTTTAACCCTAAATAGTTATTTTATTTATAATGTAATATCCCACCCCCATACACAAATAAAATCAGGTATCCTAGCCCAAGGTTTTGACCTATAAAAGTTTCCGTTTCCTTGCCGATACCCTAGCGATATCCTGGTGCGAACCACCACGCGGGGAAATTGCCTATATACTTTGATTATGGTCCCGCACCACGGTGACCGGCGACACATAGATCGATGGACAGCGCGAATACGCAAGTCCGAGTTTTTATACGCAGGGTTCGTTGATAGAGGCCAGACACTATACATGGGAAGTCCAATGTTGGCGCGTAACAAAAGTGTAATGCAACATTTTGCGGATAATAGCTACTTATTCGGGGGCAACGCCCCATTTATTGAAGATCTGTATGGCCGATATCTACAAAATCCCAGCGCGGTGCCCGATGAGTGGCGGCGCTATTTTGATCAGATCCAGGCGCAATACGCCGGCGCGCCGGATGTCGATCATCAACTGATCCAGCATCAAGTCGCGGAGGCCGCGCGCCATAATGCGCCGGTCGTCGGCGGTCGCCAAGATTATGCAAAGACCTTGGGCACCACCGAAGCCAAGCAATTGGCGGTGCTGCAATTGATTAATGCGCATCGCGTGCGCGGTCATGAAAACGCCGATGTCGATCCGTTAAAATTGAACACCGCTCAACCCGTGCCGGATTTAGAGCCGTCTTTTCATGGGTTGACTGAAAATGATATGGAGATGGTGTTTCATACCGGCTCTTTTTTTGGCCCAAAAAAAGCGCCCCTGCGCACCATCATCGCGCTACTGAAACAGACTTATTGCGGACACATCGGCGCGGAATATATGCATATCGGCGACACGGCGCAGAAACGCTGGTTGCAGGAACGCCTGGAGACGATCGGTTCAACGCCGCGTTTTACCTCCGAATATCGCCGCCATTTGTTGCAACGCATCGCCGCTGCCGAGGGCTTGGAAAAATACATACACACCAAATATGTCGGGCAAAAACGCTTTTCTCTGGAGGGCGGCGAGGCCACGATTCCATTGATCGACGAAATCATCCAGCGTGCGGGCGCGCGCGGTGTGCAAGAAGTGGTATTGGGCATGGCGCATCGCGGCAGGCTCAATATGTTGGTCAATGTATTTGGGAAATCCCCGCGCGTGTTATTCAAAGAATTTGAAGGCAGCCATGACGCCAAGACTAAATTAGGTTCCGGCGATGTCAAATACCATCAGGGTTTTTCGTGCGATATCAAGACCTCGCGCGGGCCCATCCACGTGACCTTGGCGTTCAATCCATCGCATTTGGAAATTGTCGGCCCGGTCGTGCAGGGCTCGGTGCGCGCGCGCCAAAAGCGCCGTCATGATATTCGCGGCTACGAAGTCGTGCCTATTGTGTTGCATGGCGATGCGGCCTTTGCGGGCCAAGGCGTGGTGATGGAAACCTTGAACATGTCCAAGGCGCGCGGTTATGGCACCGGCGGCACCTTGCATGTGGTGATTAACAACCAAATCGGTTTTACCACCAGCAACCCCTTGGATGCGCGTTCTACATATTACTGTACCGAGGTGGCGCGCACCATCCAAGCGCCTATCCTGCATGTCAACGGCGATGACCCCGAAGCGGTGATGCTGGCCGCGCAAATTCTATTTGATTATCGCATGGAATTTCACAACGACGTGGTGTTGGATCTGGTATGTTATCGGCGTCACGGCCACAACGAAGCCGATGAACCGACGGTCACGCAACCGCTAATGTATAAAAAAATACGCGCGTTACCCACATTATTGACTGCGTATAGCCAACATTTAGTGAATGACGGCGTAATCAACGCCACAGACGCCGACGATGTTAAGGCCGCCTATCGCCAAGACTTGGAACGCGGCGAGCCTGTTGCATATAATATCTTACCCAAGGTGAGCAGCGCCTTACTCACCGATTGGGCACCTTTTCTCGACACCCCCTGGCAATATCCCGTCAAGACGGGTGTAGCGAAAGAGATATGCCGACAATTGGGCGTGAGCGCCGCCCACGTCCCACCTGGGTTTGAAATGCATCCACAAGTCGCAAAAATATATGAAAATCGCCTCAAAATGTGCAATGGCGAGCTTGCCTTCGATTGGGGTGGCGCGGAAATATTGGCTTATGCAAGTCTATTGCGCGAGGGATTTGCGGTACGTTTATCCGGCCAAGATAGCGGGCGCGGCACTTTTTTTCATCGCCATGCCACTGTCCATTGCCAATCCACAGGCACGGTTTACGTGCCGCTGAAACATATTGCGCAAGATCAGCCCTCTTTCAGTGTGATAGATTCATTGCTGTCCGAGGAGGCGGTGCTCGCCTTTGAATACGGTTATGCCTCGGCGAATCCTAAATCCTTGACGATCTGGGAGGCCCAATTCGGCGATTTCGCCAATGGCGCACAAGTCGTCATTGATCAATTTATCAGCTCGGGCGAAGCTAAATGGGGCCGTTTATGCGGCTTAGTGATGATGTTGCCGCATGGCTACGATGGCCAAGGGCCGGAACATTCTTCGGCGCGCACCGAGCGCTATTTACAATTGTGTGCGGAAGAAAATATGCAAGTGGTGATGCCCAGCCTACCGGCACAGATGTTTCATGTATTGCGTCGCCAAATGGTGCGTCCGTATCGCAAACCGCTGATTATCATGACGCCCAAGAATTTGTTGCGGCACCGCGATTCCGTGTCCACGCTATCCGAAATAATCGATGGGAGTTTTCAAAACATTATCGGCGAAGTAACACCTATCAACACCAAGGCCGTCACGCGCGTGATTTTGTGCAGCGGAAAAATATATTTTGAGCTGGCGCTCGCACGCCAAGAACTTAAACGCAACGATGTGGCCATCGTGCGCGTTGAACAATTGTACCCGTTGGACGAACCCGCATTACAGGCCGAATTGAGCCGTTATGCGCCGCATGTAAAACTGATCTGGTGCCAAGAAGAACCACAGAATCAAGGACCTTGGCAATTTTTAGAACGACATATGCGACCGCTTTTGGGAGCGCGCGCGCCGGCCTATGCCGGACGACCGGCGGCCGCGTCACCCGCCGTGGGTTACAGCAGCGTACACAGTCAGCAACAAAAAGCCTTGATAGACGCCGCCTTTAATCTTTAGGATAGCCTTTTACACGGAGTACAGCGATGAAGCTCGATGTTAAAGTTCCCGTCTTACCGGAGTCCATCACCGACGCCACATTATTGCAATGGCGCAAAAAAGCCGGAGAATTCGTACGCCGTGATGAAATATTGATCGAACTGGAAACCGACAAGGTGGTGCTGGAAATCACCGCGCCAGCCGATGGCGTGCTGGCGGAGATCCGCAAAACCAATGGCACGTCCGTGGGCGGCGAGGAGGTCATTGCAGTGGTCGATAGCGAGGCGCAAGCGAGTTTACAAGGTGTTACGCCCGCACCTGTGGCGACCAAAATTTCGGCTGCGGCGGCCAAACCCGCCCCGGCGCAAGACCGCGAACTCAGTCCGGCAGTACGCAAATTGGTCGCCGAAAACAGCCTAAAACCCGAGCAAATTGTCGGCACCGGCAAGGGCGGGCGCATCACCAAAGAAGACACCATTGCACATATGCAACAACCTACTCCCACAACGCCGCCATTGCTACCAATGGCGGGTGAGCGACCCGAACAACGCGTGGCGATGACACGCCTGCGCAAACGCATTGCGGAGCGCTTAAAAGAGGCGCAAAACACGGCGGCCAGCCTGACCACCTTCAACGAAGTGAATATGCATGCGGTCATGGAGTTGCGCAATAAATATAAAGATAAATTCGAAAAAACCTACGGCATAAAATTGGGTTTCATGTCGTTTTTTGTTAAAGCGGCCTTAGAGGCGTTGAAGCGTTACCCGATCGTCAACGCGTCGATAGACGGCGATGACATCGTATATCACGGATTTTTTGATTTAGGCATTGCCGTCAGCACCACACGCGGCTTGGTGGTGCCGATTATGCGCAATGCCGACGCGTTGAGTATGGCGGAAATTGAATCTATGATAGGACAATTCGGTGCCAAGGCGCGCGAAGGAAAATTGTCTATCGAAGAATTGACCGGCGGCACCTTTACGATCAGCAACGGCGGAATTTTCGGATCGCTGTTATCGACCCCGATATTAAATCCGCCACAAAGCGCTATTTTAGGCATGCACAAAATACAAGAGCGGCCGGTGGTTGAAAACGGGCATATAGTGGCGCGGCCGATGATGTATATTGCACTATCCTATGATCACCGCATAATTGACGGGCAAGAGGCCGTGTTGTTTCTGTCGGCGATAAAAGACGCCATCGAAGATCCATCGCGTTTATTGCTGCAAGTGTAAGGAGTACACATGCAAGAATTTGATGTTGTCGTAATAGGCGGCGGGCCGGGGGGCTATGTCGCTGCCATCCGTTGCGCCCAGTTGGGCCTGCGCACCGCATGCGTAGACGCCTGGATCAATAAACAAGACGAACCGGCCTTAGGCGGCACTTGTTTAAACACCGGCTGCATCCCTTCCAAGGCGTTATTGGATTCCTCCGAACATTTTCATCGCGTCCAACACCGCTTGGGCGTGCATGGCATCAACGTCAAAGAATGCACGTTAGACCTTGCCACCATGATCAAACGCAAAGACGAGATCGTGCGTGGCTTGACCGGCGGCGTGGCCGCGCTGTTTTTAAAAAACAAAGTGACTTGGATTAAAGGCCAGGCGCGCCTGCTGAATAATACCCAAATAGAAATCTCACCTACGCACCCAAAACATCCTAAGCAACAAACCGTGCAAGCTAAACACATCATCATCGCGACCGGCTCGGCGCCTACACCGTTGTCTAGCTTGCCCATAGACCAAAAAAATATCGTTGATTCGACGGGTGCGTTGGATTTTACTGAAGTGCCCAAACGCTTGGCGGTGATCGGCGGCGGTGTCATCGGTTTAGAATTGGGCAGCGTATGGCAGCGCCTGGGTAGCGAGGTCACGGTGTTAGTGCGCGGCACCAACCTGCTCGGCAAATGCGATGAAACGGTGGCGACCGAGGCGCAACGTTTACTGGTGCAACAAGGCCTGGATTTGCGCTTCAATGCCAGCCCCGTCGCCTTTAATTCTAAAAATAAACTATCGCAATTGGTGTACCGCGATACACAAGGCGAGCAAACGCTCAAGGTGGATAAAGTACTGGTGGCGACCGGACGCTCGCCTAATACGCATGGATTGGGGGCACGCGCAGCGGGAATACAAATCGATGACAAAGGATTTATTATCGTCGATCATCAATGGCGCACCTCCTTACCCAACGTCTATGCGATCGGTGATGTCATCGGTGGCGCGATGTTGGCGCACAAGGCATCGGAAGAAGGCGTGGCCATTGCCGAACGCATTGCCGGACAGTCCGGACATGTGAATTATGCGACCATACCCTGGGTCATTTACACGTGGCCGGAAATCGCTTGGGTGGGCGAGACCGCGCAAGCGTTACGTGACAAAGGTATAGAATACAAATCGGGCAGTTTCCCTTTCAAGGCCAACGGTCGCGCCCGCGCGATGGACGAAACCAACGGCTTCGTAAAAATCCTCGCCGATGCGCAAACGGATCGCATTTTAGGGGTGCATGTGATCGGCCCCTATGCGTCTGAGATGATCGCCGAAGCCGTCGTCGCGATGGAATTCTCGGCCAGCAGCGAAGATATCGCACGCACCGCGCACGCACATCCCACGCTTTCCGAGGCCATGCATGAAGCAGCGCTCGCGGTCGATAAACGCACGCTACATTTTTGATTGTCCCAAGAAATCCCAACCAAAACGTAGCGCCCCTACCCCCACATTGTCTACGCCAATCATCAATTCGATCAATCGCGTGTATGGCTAAAACAATTCATGACTAATATTTTCCAACGTTCCACAGCCTAACTATTTCATTTATCACATTGATAAATAAACAATATTGCGACGCCGCCTATAAAAACCACCGACCGGATCACACGAATAGGCTTGACAAACTCCGCATATGCATATACATTTATGCATATGCACACATCTGCCAAACCATGTCCGGGTGACCACCGCGAGCCGCTACTCTGTATGAATATGCAGATGTTGCGCGCCAGCCATATGGTGCTCAAAACTTATGACGATGCCTATCGGCCTTTCGGCATCCGCGCGACGCAGTTGCCGGTCTTGAATTTGATCGCCACACGCGGCGCGGCGACGATTAAAGAAATCGCCGATGAAACCGTCACCGAACGTAGCGTGTTGAGCCGTAAGTTACAGGTTATGTTGGACAACGGCTGGTTGTCGGAAACGACGCATCCAACGACGCGCGAAAAGATTTTTGTATTGGCCCCCGGCGGACGCGCGCTGCTTGACCAAGTAATGCCTGTGCGACGCGCCGTGCAAGATAAATTATTCACGCATTTATCGCATGATGAGCAACGCCTATTGTTGACCTTGTGCGACAAATTGCGCGCCGGGGCAAGTTGATTTTTTGTCATAAACAGCAGTGTTGCATATGCGCACTCAGGAGATAAACATGTATATCAGCGGTACCCAATGTCGAGAACTGATGTCCCAACAAAACGCACAGCTCGTCGATGTGCGTTCGGAAATGGAATATATGCAGGGCGCGGCCCCAGGCGCGATCAATATTCCTGTGCAGGTGATACCGCATGCGGTAAAAAAACTCGACCCCGCTAAACCGGTGGTGGTGTATTGCGCGAGCGGCGGCCGTAGCGCCCAGGCGCAAATGATCCTAAAGGCCATGGGTTACCAAGAAGTGCATAACCTGGGCGGCCTGAATAATTTTTTTAATTCTTAATATGTATGTACAGTGAGGAGTAGCTATGAAAATTCGTCAGTTGTTCGATCAAGAAACTTGGACTTATACCTATCTTGTTTATGATGAGAGATCCAAAGAAGCGGCCATCATCGACTCGGTGAAAGAAAAATTCGAACGCGATCGCCGGTATATTAATGAGCTTGGTTTGCAACTGAAATATGCGCTGGAAACGCATGTGCATGCAGACCACGTCACGGGTGCAGGTCTGTTGCGTCAGGCCTTTGACTGCAAGGTTGCGGTGCATAAAGAGGGTTGTGCGGCCTGCGCCGACATCCAAGTGGTAGACGGCATGGAATTTCAACTTGGCGCGCACACGCTACGCGCCATGCATACCCCAGGACACACCAACGGCGATGTGTCGTATTTGATCGACGGCGCGGTATTTACGGGCGACGCATTATTGATACGCGCCTGCGGTCGCACCGACTTCCAACAAGGCAGCTCGTCGCGCTTGTATGAATCGATACACAACAAGTTGTTCGCGTTGCCCGCCGATACAATTGTCTATCCTGGGCACGACTACGAAGGGTTTACCTCGTCCACCATAGGCGAGGAACAGCGTTTAAATCCGCGCTTGGGTAATAGCAAACCGAAACCCGATTTTATGCATATTATGGACACCATGAATCTGCCCCGTCCGCGCAAAATCGACGTAGCGGTGCCGGGAAATCTGGCTTGCGGTATGGCGTAAGTTTATTCAAATATGCGCCTACGCCACGGGAGACCGCCGTTTCCCGTGGTATATTATTGCAATAACATATCCAAGGTCTTGCGCGCACGCCGCAAACGCGTTTCTTGACGTTTGGCCTCGCTCACCCAACGCACATACTCATTCCTATGACTGGGGCTTAAATTGTCGAATGCGGCGCGCGCATTACCATTCTGACTCAACACTTCCACCAGCTCATTGGGAATATCGATTACATCCGCCATAGCATAAAACTCCCGATATATATTCTTTAGCAAGACGGGGGGTACACCCATCTGCGTGGTACGCCAGGTGAGTTACCGTTCTCTCCTTGGCGCGGCGCGTCAACTTTCTTTTACACCCGTTCGATACAAAAAACTACACTCAAGTTCCCGGTAACAATGCAAGCATATTGCCAGATCGCTGTGCATCGCGTTTGTTGTTCATGGATGGACTTGCTAGAATGCAAGCTATTAATCACCCACGAGACATTCAGGATCAATCAGCATCGATTACTGAATGGTAAGGATTAATTTATGCGCACTATCCAATTGTGCCTTTCTACAGGACTCGGGGGGCTGGAACTCTATGTGGCGAAGCTGCATCAACAACTTATTGCACGAGGACACCACAGTCAGTTAGTACTTACCCCCGCCACGCGTCTCGCTGACTTTGCACAGCAGCAGGGGCTTAGTCCGATTTATTTAAAGCGGCGTAGCCGCGCGTTTCCGCTCCTCGCAGCGCGCCGTTTAGCCCGACTTGTCGATACCTTGGAGATCGATATATTGCAATTGCACTGGGGACACGACCTC
>CAKKRP010000027.1 GCA_919902765.1 Gammaproteobacteria bacterium
CGAGTATAGCGGACTCATAGGTGATAGACCAATACCTATACCGCCTGGAATATGCTGAATGACATTTCGGCAACATGTCGCTGAGCTTCAGCTACGACAGCGAGCACCAACGCATCAAAGAAGCGACCGGCAGCGGCAAGACCACGGTCTACCTCAACCCGCGTAAATCGCAAGGAGGTAGGGCGCAATCGTTATTGCGCCGAAAGTAAAACATGCGAAGTCATCACGTCCAATTGCTAGCCGCCAAGCGAAGCCACTGGCGATCCGTGTTATCGTTGCAAATGGCGTGTGCTCGGCCACGTTCGTCGATCTGCTGCCGATTGATGAACCGCCCGATGGTCATGCGGCGCAATGCATTACGCTTATTGCGCTTTATGCCGCGCGAATGTGGCTCGCAAGTTTACGCAAAAATTCCGGGTCTGCGAGCAGTTTCTTCTTCAATTCTTCGACATCGATTTGCCCATCGGACTCGATGACCTTGCGTAGCGCTTGATTGATCTGCGTTTGGTAGGGCAATGCGCCCGGTTTTCGGCGATGGCTTTGAAATATTCGACGACATCTTGATCGAGGGAAATCGTGATGCGCACCTTGGCCAGTTTGGTGTCCTGACCTTGCAGCGCGGGTAAAACGCCTCGACGTTTCACCTTTAATTTGGTGATATCATATTCCCCGCGCATAATCGTTCGCCTCACGTTGAGTGGATTTACGTGCCGAGATGATACGGACTGCACCATCCCGCAAGGTGTAAACCACTGTTAGTAGCCGTCCTTGAAATTTGATGGTAGACCCCCGATGCCTCGCAAGGCTTGGGAGGGGGAAACCGTGCGCACAGCGCACGCTACGCTACTATTGTTTGTCCTCGTAGGTTGGTGCGGGTGACAAACGGCAATCGAAACGCCTCCGTACGTGCCTGTTGTAATACTCATTCATTGGATCGGCATGTAGCCAAGCAGTAACGACCTCGCTAGGCACATCGCAGTAATGGTAGTAAGTGCCGGTTAAATTAACTATCACGTACCTTTCATTACTGTCGTAACATAAACGTTTCGTATCTGAATTACGAGTGATCCATTCACATTTAAACGGCGATAATTCAACTAGGCCTCGATATTTCACAAACACGGTTTCGGCATTAACGGCTTCTGTGTATGCCATTCCACAGGTCAACCATATGATAACCAGAAAATGAGTGTTCATAACGGCCTAATATATAAGCATTTACGTACGGGGGTAGGGCTTAAATTTTACACCACGGCGTCGTATTCAAAATGGATGTGCATCACGTTGCTCCCTAAAAATTTCATAGGGCGTTTTATAGTTTATGCAGTGCGTACAGGGTGAATTCACAATCCAACCGCCCCATTTTTATAAATAACAATGCCACATGTCAATTGTAAGGCCTGACCCCAATGGCTTTGACCCCAATGGCTTTTCGTTAGGGTTTTTCCTGCCACGAAATATCGACTTTTCTATGCTGCGCGACGCAATCCCTAAGATAGAGATTAATAAGACTTTGATACGGAACGCCTGCGTCTTCGGCCATTGCTTTAAAATAACTTATTACATCTTCGCTAAGACGCATAGTTACCGGTTTTTTGAGTTTGGACGCGTAAGGGTTTTTGCGCGACTTCATTTTTGAAAGATTGTATTCCGACTTCATAATGCACCACCTGGGTAATATTTACGCTCTGAGCGAGTAGCCTTGCGAGCAGAAATAATTCGTATCGTATTTCCCGAGTCACGCTCACAGTGGCATACAATGAGAATACGACCTTCGCTACTCATTCCAAGCAACAAAAACCTATCTTCTGACGCGCCCGACAAGCCAACCCCGCTTCGGAGAATAGAGGGTTTAACAGACCTGCGCCGTTTCGACAACAAAACACCTCCGTTAACCATAGTGATATAAATGAAGTTTTGCAAGGGGATTATCACGCCACCCCTCGCCACCACCTTAAAACATTAAAAAACACGCTAGAATATAGCCGTTCGCACAAGTTATGTGCTAACATGCACGGTTCGATTTCCTGATTATCCTCGATGCCGCGACAACTTTATATTAAAACGTTCGGTTGCCAGATGAACGAGTACGACTCCGCGAAGATGGCGGATGTGCTCGGTGCCGCCCATGGTCTGCAATTGGTAGCCACCCCCGAAGACGCCGATGTCCTGTTGTTAAACACCTGTTCGGTGCGCGAAAAGGCGCAAGAAAAGGTATTTTCCGAGTTGGGACGGTGGCGGCCGCTAAAAGAGCTGCGCCCGGAATTGATCATAGGCGTGGGCGGTTGTGTGGCCAGCCAAGAAGGCGCGGCCTTGCAACGGCGCGCCCCGTTCGTAGACATCGTGTTCGGCCCCCAGACCCTGCACCGGCTGCCGGAGATGATCCAGCAAGTCGAACGCACGCGCCGGTCGGTGGTGGATATCTCGTTTCCTGAGATTGAAAAATTCGACCGCATGCCGGAGGCGCGCGCCTCAGGCCCGACGGCTTTCGTCTCCATTATGGAAGGGTGTAGCAAATACTGCACGTTTTGCGTGGTTCCCTATACGCGGGGCGAAGAGGTCAGTCGCCCGTTTGACGATGTGGTCGCGGAGGTCGCGCAGCTCGCCGCCCAGGGCGTGCGTGAAGTCACTTTATTAGGTCAAAATGTCAATGCTTACAGAGGCTTAATGCATGATGGCGAGGTCAGTGACCTGGCCCTGTTGCTACACTATTTGGCGGGCGTGGACGGCATCGGCCGCTTGCGCTACACCACCTCGCACCCGGTTGAGTTGACCGATAGCCTGATCGACGCCTATCGGGAAATCCCTGCCTTGGTGAGCCATTTGCATCTCCCTGTACAAAGCGGTTCCGACCGCATATTAATGCAGATGAAGCGAGGCCATACGACCCTGGAATACAAACATAAGATACGCCGATTACGCCAGATACGCCCCGATCTGAGCTTATCCTCCGATTTTATTATCGGGTTTCCGGGTGAGACCGATGCCGATTTTGAAGCTACGATGAGTCTCATCGCCGAGGTCGGTTTTGATCACTCATTCAGTTTCATCTATAGCCCACGCCCCGGCACGCCTGCGTCCAGTCTGCCGGATGATGTGCCCATGGAGGTTAAGCGTGAGCGTTTGGCCCTCTTGCAGCAGCGCATTAATCAACACGCGGCGGAGATTTCGTTGCGCATGGTGGGCACCGCCCAGCAAGTGCTGGTGGAAGGGCTTTCGAAGAAAGACAGTCGTCAGATGGCGGGCCGCACGGCCAATAATCGCGTGGTCAATTTTGATGGCGACGCGAGTTTGATCGGGAAATTCGTCAAACTGAAAATCACCGAGGCCTTACCGAATAGTCTGCGCGGAGTGAGGGCCTGAGGTGTCCGTGCCCAACGTCCTCAGCATCGATCACACGTCTTTTAACGACGGTTTGGAATTGCGTTTAGACCCCGCCGATAACACGCGTTTGGCCCAATTATGCGGCCAATTTGACGAACACCTGCGCTTGATAGAACGCACGCTGAATGTGCAATTGCATAGGCGTGGCCATGTGTTTCATATCCTCGGTGAACGCGCAGCGGCGCAAATCGCGCGCGCGGTGCTGGTGCGGCTGTATCGCGATACACAAACGGCGGCACCGACCTTGGCCGGGACGCAATTAGTGTTGCGCGAACATCAAATCGATGCCGCCGCCGCGCATGCCCACAACGACGACGACGGCGGACACCTGTTGATCCGGCGCGGCGTGGTGCAGGGGCGGGGCCACAAGCAACGCCGTTATATCGTTGACATTCGCGCCCATGATATTTGTTTCGGCATCGGCCCGGCGGGCACCGGTAAAACTTACTTGGCCGTGGCCAGCGCCGTCGAGGCCTTAGAAAAAGATCGCGTCAGGCGTCTGATCTTGACGCGCCCCGCCGTCGAGGCCGGTGAACATTTGGGTTTTTTGCCGGGCGATATGGCGCAAAAAATCGATCCGTATTTGCGCCCGTTGTATGACGCCTTGTATGAAATGCTGGGTTTCGATCACGTTGCGCGTTTGATCGAACGCCATGTAATCGAAGTCGCGCCGTTGGCCTTTATGCGCGGGCGTACCTTGAATGAGGCGTTTATTATCTTAGACGAGGCGCAAAACACCACGCCCGAGCAAATGAAGATGTTTTTGACGCGCATCGGTTTCGGTTCCAAGGCCGTGATTACCGGCGATGTCACGCAAACCGATTTGCCCGCGCACAAAACCTCCGGCCTACGGCATGCGACGCAAGTGTTGCAAGGCGTGGAAGGCATCGCGTTTAATTTTTTCAGCGCCGCCGATGTGGTGCGCCATCCCTTGGTGCAACGCGTGGTCACGGCCTACGAACGTGTCGAGGCGGCGGCGCAGGAAACCTCATGAGTTACGGTATCGACATCCAATTCGCATTGCAAGCATCGACCGCTTATGTGCCGGGTCCGGCCACGTTTAGCCATTGGGCGCGCACGGCGTTGCGTGAACGCCCCGATCCGGCGGAGTTGACCGTGCGCGTGGTCGATGCCGCTGAGATGACGCAATTGAATCGCAATTATCGCGGCCAAGACGGTACCACCAATGTGCTGTCCTTTCCGATCACCGATTTGCCCGATCCGACGTTGGCCTTGTTGGGCGATGTCGTCATTTGCGCCGACGTGGTGGCTGCCGAGGCCGTCGCCCAGCGCAAATCTATCGAAGCCCATTGGGCGCACATGACTGTGCATGGTGTTTTGCATTTGCTCGGCTATGATCATATCAATGACGACGACGCGCGCGTAATGGAAATGCGTGAAGTGGATATTTTGAAGGCGTTGGGTTATGCGGATCCTTATGATGCGATGGATATCTTATGAAAGAAGGACGACCTAGTAACGGGCCGGAAGCGCGCTCGTGGTTAGAACGTATCAGTCATGCACTATTGATCGAGCCGCGTGACCGTACGCAATTGGTAGAATTGCTGCGCGACGCGGAAGGGCGCAATCTGCTCGAAGCCGATTCGTTGGCGATGATAGAGGGCGTGCTGCAAGTCTCCGAAATGCAAGTGCGCGACATCATGATTCCACGCACCAAAATGGTGGTGGTGCATCGCGATGAATCCCCGATGCAATATTTGCCCATTTTATTGGAATCCCGGCATTCGCGTTTCCCGGTCATCGGCGACAGCCGCGATGAGGTGGCGGGCATCTTATTGGCGAAAGACTTGCTGATGTATTTTGCGCAAGAAGATAAGGAAAATTTCGATGTGCGCGATGTGTTGCGTCCGGCGGTGTTTATCCCTGAAAGCAAACGTTTGAATGTGTTATTGCGTGAATTCCGCTTGAGTCGCAATCACATGGCCATCGTGGTCGATGAATACGGCGGCGTTGCGGGCTTGGTGACCATCGAAGACGTATTGGAGCAAATCGTCGGCGATATCGCCGATGAATATGATATAGACGAAGATACTAATATCATGCAGCACGGCAGCGTCTACACCGTTAAGGCGCTGACCGCCGTGGAAGATTTTAATGAGTATTTCGCCACGCATTTGAGCGATGAATATTATGATACCGTGGGCGGTTTGGTGACCAATGCCTTAGGGCATTTGCCCAAGCGCGGCGAGACCGTGGATGTCGGCCTGTTTCGTTTTAAAGTATTGCGCGCCGACAATCGGCGTGTGCATTTGCTGCAAGTTTCACAAATCAAAGGTGTTGTGGTTGACGACGGCGGACATTGAGGCTCCCTTAGATGGTTCAACCTTCTGACGTATATTCATGAATTCCGTACTGCATAATATCCGCGCCGCGTTGACCGCGCCTCAGCATAGCGCGTGGACCGGTTGGCGTGGCCATCTGGTGGCCTTGGTCGCGGGCGGCCTATTGCCGCTGGCCTTTGCGCCGTATCATCTGTTCCCGTTGGCGCTCGTCGCGCCGGTCTTGTTATGGCTGGTCATACAGGAAGGGCCGCCGCGCACCGCCGGGTGGCGCGGGTGGTTGTTCGGTTTGGGGATGTTCGGGGTCGGCACGTCGTGGATCTATGTCTCCATCCACGATTTTGGTTATACCGAGGTCAGTCTGGCGGTCTTGTTGACGGGCTTGTTTGCCGCATTTTTGGCGCTTTTCCCGGCAAGTTTGGCGCTGGCACTGGCAAAATCGACGCAATATTTATCTCCTGCCGCGCGCCGCTACGCGCCGCTGAGCGTTCTCCCTGCGGCCTGGGTGTTGTGGGAATGGGTGCGGGGTTGGATCTTGACGGGCTTTCCCTGGCTGAATTTGGGGTATAGCCAACAACATACGCCGCTGGCGGGCTGGGCACCGCTGCTAGGGGTCTATGGCGTGTCGCTGCTGGTGGCGGCCACGGGCGGGGCCTTGCTGGTCGCCGTCAGCACCCCTGAGCGGCGCGTGCGGATGGCCCTCGGCGGTCTGCTGGCGGTGTTGTGGGGGGGCGGCTACGCCTTGACTTGGGTGCCGTGGACGGCCGCTGACGGCGTACCCCTTAAAGTCAGTTTGATCCAAGGCAATGTGTCGCAACACGTCAAATGGTCGCCGCAAAATCTGTCGCGCACCATCGATTTATATGGCGGCTTGACGCTGGCGCATCTGGATAGCGATGTCATCGTATGGCCGGAGACCGCATTACCGTTGTTTTATCACGAGGCCGCGCCGTTGCTGCAACAACTCACCGAGGCGACGGCCGCCAAGGGCAGCGCGGTGTTGATCGGTTTGCCGGTGCAAAATCTCGAAACGAATGAATTTTATAACAGCGTCGTGTCGTTACGGCCGCGCATGGAATTTTATTATAAGCGTCATTTAGTGCCGTTTGGCGACTATCTCCCGCTGGCGAATCTACTGCGTGGCGCGATTAATTTTTTTAACCTGCCGATGTCGAATTTCAGTCGTGGCGACGCCAATGTCGCGCCTGTGGTGACGGCGGGCGCGCATCGCGTGGGCGTTACCGTGTGTTATGAAGACGCCTTCGGTGAAGAAGTCATCGCCGGTTTGCCGCAAGCGGCCTACCTGGTCAATGTGAGTAACGATGCGTGGTGGGGTGATTCCTTCGGGCCGCACCAACATTTGCAAATCGCCGCCATGCGCGCGCTCGAAACCGGGCGTTATTTGGTGCGCGCGACCAACACCGGCATCACCGCTGTGGTCGATCCGCAGGGTGATATTGTGGCACGCATCCCGCAATTTGTGACGGAGGTGCTGACGACGCAGATCCAGCCGCGCCGAGGCGCGACTCCGTATGTTTATGTGGGTAATGGCCTGGTGGTAATTATTTGTATAGCGATGTGGGGCGGTTTGGCATGGTTTGGGCGTAGCAACCCCTGGAAACCGTGAACAGGTTCTCACTACGTTGAATATAGATGGGATTCAGCCTTGTTTAAGGCCAGCGGTGCCACTATTTAGATGTAAGGCGTTTTAACCGATAACATTTGAGAGGCGCGCGCGAGCGTGCTACCACAGGAGGGTAAGCCATGGGTATGATTACGATCGACCTAGTATCTGGCGAAGTGACCGCCTCGGAGGTGAGCCCACAACAAGAGCGGGCTACGCCTAACGTCTCTGCTCCATTCCCGCAACCCGCAGTACAACCCTATTCCGCCCCGGTGTCGGCTCCTGCGCCGTCTATGCCGGGTGGACTAGTGTCTGTGGATGTGGATAAATTTATCGATAAGATGCAAAAATAGCGCGTGCGGACTTGGATTTCGCTGGGGTCTGATGGCCATATGCAGGGGCGTCCCGCGTGGACGCCCGCGCGCTATAAATTTATTACTCTTTAGTTTCCGCCAACCATTCCTGCAACGGTCGCGGCCGTCCCAGATGATAGCCTTGCGCGTAATCGATCCCGATGTCAGTCAACGATGTTAGATGCGCGGCGGTTTCTACGAATTCCGCGATAGTTTTTTGACCGCGTAGTCGGCTGATTTTATGTGCATAACTGACCATCGCATGATCAATAGGGTTGGTCAACATATCGCGGATGAACACGCCGTCGATTTTTACGATATCCAACGGCAAATGTTTTAGATATTCAAACGACGCCATGCCGGTGCCAAAGTCGTCGAGCGCGACGCGTATGCCCAGGCCGCGGCAATAGCCGATAAAATCGGTCGCTTTAGTCAAATTTCCTACCGCCGTTGTTTCGGTAACTTCTAGAACCAATTTGTTCCATGGAAAATCGTAGCGTTGGACTGCCGACCGTAACGCATCCTGGAACCGCTTATTATTGATGGTCGCACCGGCCAGGTTGATGTTTACAAAATCCAATTTTTCCACGTGGCGAGGATGGCGCGCCATGAGTTCCAAATAATGGGTCAACACATAAATATCGATGTCGGTCGTCAATTGATAACGTTCCGCAGTCGGTAAAAACGCGAACGGTGCCAGCATCTCGCCCTTGCCGTTGTGTAAGCGCAGCAGGATCTCATAGCCGATGAGCGATGTTTTATTCTGTAGCGGTACAATGGATTGCGCGTATAATTCAAAACGGCTAGGCCCGGTATTCAGCGCCTCCCGAATGGTCGCGGAGGCTTGCAGGTCGGTATTATATTGTTGCGCGCGATCATCGTCCGGTCTATAGGCATGAATTTGATAGTGCCCGTTGGTCTTTGCGGTATAAAAGGCTACATCTACCGCAGTCAACAAGGCTTCCAAGGTAAATTCAAAAGGCCGAAATCCCACCACCCCGGCGGCGGCTGAGACGGTGTAAACGTCGTTTTCCCACGCGAATCTAAATTCCGCGAGACCGGCCATGATGTCCCTGCATAGTTCCAGTCCGCGTTGTTCCGCAGTGGCCTGGCACAAGATAAAAAAGTCATCGCCGCCTACGCGGGCGACCATTGCCGCATCCCCGGCGGCGTCCAAGATGATCGTTGAAACTTGGCGTAACACCTCGTCTCCCGCGACGTGTCCGGCGGTGTCGTTGATCAATTTGAATGCGTCGATATCCAGTGAGATTAACGTATGCGTATTTGTCTTGTCTGCGTCGCTCAGACATTCGCCGATGGCGCGTTCAATCGCATAACGATTGTATAATCCGGTCAGGCTGTCGTGTTCGCTTTGAAATTTTAGATCGCCGGTGACATTGCGGATCTGTGCTATTAATTTATTGTAACCGCTATAGACCACGCCGATTTCATTTTTAGCATCGGTGTATACGCGCGGGAATAGATTTTTTGTCGCGTCGGTAGCGTTCATTGCGGTCGCGAGGGCGGTGAAGGGGCGCGCATAACTGGCGCTGACCCACCATGCGAGCAGCAGCCCTAATCCCAGCTCAATCGGGAATACGGCTAAAATAAATAACAATTGTTCGCGCAGTCGCGTACGGTAGCTGGCAAGGTCGATAAGATACGCCACATTGCCGTAGAGAAAATCGTTAATAACGAGCGGCTGGCGCAGATAAAGAAATTTTTCGGAAAAATAGGCGGGTTGAGAGCGCTTTTCGAGCATGTCCGCAGGGATGGCGGTATCCGCACGCACGTGCCGGAATACCTCTTGGCCTTGTAAATCGAGCACTGAAAGCGCCGCTAACGAATCGAATCCGCTGAGCCGGAAGGAAATGTCGGAATAAGTGTCTGCTTGTGGATTGACTAAAGTCAACACTAAATCGTGCTGCAACGCGCGACCCAAGGTGTCGGTTTGTTCAAGTGCGAGGGCTTTGCGCGCCTTAATGTCAAACCAATAGGCAAACCCAAGGCTGCCGATTTCGATGCACAACAGGACCGCTGCCAATATAATTAACAACTGCCAACGTACGCTAAGCCGCAACCACATCGCTCGTTCCTTTGCGCTTATTTTTCCACCGGCAAATTCAGATCGTTGCCCCATTCCAGCCAGGAGGCGTCGTAATTCGACACGTCATAACCTAATTCGCGCAGCGCTAAATAATGAGTAGACGACACGCGCCCGTTACCGCAATAGACAATGACTTTTTTGTCTAGCGGCAAGTTCGAGTAGGTCGCCCTGAGGTCGATGATTCCTTGAAATTCTCCAACACGGGACGATGCTTGCAGGTTTTTGGAGGCCGGGATATTGATCGCCGATGGAATATGGCCGAAACGTTTGGCGCTGGATTCGATGCCGCGATACGCCTTTTCCGGCCGCGCGTCGATGATTACCAATCTCGGGTTGGCGGTTGCGAGTTGTACAAAAAATTTACTGGCGATTTTTCTATGGTCAATGGAGGGTACGAATTGACTGTGGGCGATTTCCGGCGTTTCTGACGTTATAGGATATCCCGATTTGGACCACTGTGTATACCCTCCGACCATGACACGTACTTGATTCAAGCCATATACTTCTAATGCCCAGAACACACGCGACGCATCTATTAATTCGCCGTTGTCATAAACAACGATTAAATCGCCCTGATTTATCCCCCGCTCGCGTACCATGCGCTGCATGATGTCCGGTTCGACGATTTTTCCGGAAACGGCTTTTTGCTGATACGTCAGCGTTTCTGGAAAGCTGATTGCGCCGGGTATATGATCCATGGAATAATTTTCAGGTAATCGCGCGTCCAGTATGATTATCTTGTGGGTGGCCGCGTTGGTCTTCAGCCATTCCGGGCTTATCCGCAACGCTTCTGCGCGCGCGGCGACCGCCCCTGCAAAACTCAGCGCGATGACGATAGACATCAAAAATTTGGGTTTCATCGTGGACTCCAAACACTACTGCGTGTGTTGTAGGTTTAGCGGCCTAAACACCTGGAAGTTAAGCAGGCGGTGGAAGCTCGGGGAGCAAGTAAATAATGTAGCGTCGTTATAGATGTTCCACGCGCTGATCGGAGCGCCAAAATACCCAGATGCCGCTCAGTGCCACTAGAAAATAATGGCGATTCGCCAGCAGCGGGCTGTGCTCGAATGTCGCGCCGCTGAGCTCGTCATAACGCACATACAGCGACAATGACAAGTTAGACGTCGTGTAGTAACTGAGAGTGCTGGTCAGTCGTGTGCCGCTGTAACCGCTACGCGCTTGATATTCCGGTCGCGCGGCCGTAGCATAAGCGGCGTCTACACTGTAAAAATATTCGTGGTATTGCGTGTCGCCGTATAAAATTCCAGCCGTCGTCCTGGCGCCAAATAAGCCTATGCCGGTCTGGTGTACGGATTGCCATTCAAGGTGTGGCGCAAATATCCAACCCTGGTAACGCAAATCCGGTAAAAACCGATTGTAACCTGTCGACAATACGGGACGTAGCGGCATATGCAGACCTAAATAACGCCCACGTAATTGTTCGTTCAACCGGATGTTGAGCGTGGGGCCTAATTCGACCACGGGAGCTAGGCCGGGCATGCCGACGCGCAGGCCATTTTTTTCGCGTCGCACCGGGACGTTTCCGCCAAGGCTGATATCCAAGCGCACATTATTTAAATTAAAAACCCGCCCGCTGACGCCTTCATCATCGATGCGAATTTTTTCTCCACGATAAATGAAGTAGGGGAAGGGCGCGCCGTAATAGTCGATGGTGTTGCTGCCGCGATAAGCGGGTATGCGCAGGCCCGCCGCGCCTAAGCCGAATTCCCACAGCGGCCGATGTTGCGCATAGGTTAGGGCAGGTGTAATCGCGCATAATAATAAAAATGAATTGCAGAAAAATCGTCGTCGCGTAGCAGCGGTGGGGTGATATTTATAAGCGGATATATGTCGATTCCCCTGCGCCATTACAAGACCACCTGAGTCCCTAATTCGACGACGCGGTTGGTCGGTAGTTTGAAATAATTAGTCGCGGAACTAGTGTTGCGCGACATCGAAATAAAGAGTTTTTCGCGCCAAAACGCCATATCAGAGTGGATCTTGGGGATCAGTGTTTCACGTCCGAGAAAATAAGAAGTATCCATTGCGTCGATAAACAGACCGCGGTCACGGCATAATGCCAAGGCCTTGGGGATGTCCGGGCTGTCTTTGAAACCGTAGGATACGCGCACGCGATAAAATTTGGGCATCATGCATTCAATTTGTACGCGTTGATCTTCAGCGACGTGCGGTTCGTCAGTGACGGAAACGGAGGTGACGATGATTTGCTCGTGGACGACCTTATTGTGTTTTAAATTGTGCAATAAGGCGGGCGGCACCACGTAGGGATTGGCGATCATAAATACGGCGGAACCCGGCACGCGGGTGTAACGCGAGGCGGCTAAGGTTCTGATGAAGGGTTCCAGTTCGATAGCGTCGGCATGTACGCGTTCATATAGCAATTCGCGGCCGCGCTTCCAGGTGGTCATTAATGTGAATATGACAATGCCGCCGAGGATGGGGAACCAGCCGCCATCGGGGATTTTTAAAACATTCGCGCCAAAGAACGAGAGCTCGATGACCAGGAAAACGGAAAACAACGCACTGGCGCGCAGCCAGCCCCAGCCCCACAAACGCGCGACGACGACGATGGCCAACAAAGAAGTGATGACCATATCTCCGGTGACCGCGATGCCGTAGGCGGCGGCGAGGTTGCTGGATGATTGGAATCCCAACACCAATGCAATCACCGCCACGCATAAAAACCAATTCACCGCCGGCACGTAGACCTGACCCTCGGTGCGTTCGGAGGTGTGCAATACTTCCAAGCGCGGTACGTATCCCAATTGCATGGCCTGCCGGGTGAGTGAAAATGCACCCGATATAACGGCCTGCGAGGCGATAACTGTTGCGCCGGTGGCCAAGCCCAATAAGGGATACAGCGCCCATTCCGGCGCCATGTGGTAAAACGGATTCTGCAAGGCCTCGGGATTCAGCAGGATCAGCGCGCCCTGGCCGAAATAATTGAGCACTAAGGACGGTAATACGAAAACAAACCAAGCCAATTGGATGGGTTTGCGGCCAAAATGTCCCATATCCGCATACAAGGCCTCGCCGCCGGTGACGGCCAGCACCACCGCGCCCAGCGTGACAAAGGCGGTGCTGGAATTTTCCCATAGGAAATGCAATGCGTAATAAGGATTCGCCGCATGCAACACGGCGGGTTCCTCTAGGATGTTAACCACCCCCAAGACTGCCAAGACTACAAACCACACCGCCATTATCGGTCCGAAAAATGTGGCCACGCGCGCGGTGCCGGAACGTTGTATCATAAACAGCGCGAGCAAAATGACGATGGTCAGTGGAATGACGAATTGGCCCAGACTGGGTGCGGCGACGCGCAGCCCTTCGACTGCCGATAATACCGAGATGGCGGGCGTGACCATGCCGTCGCCATAAAAAAAAGAGACGCCGAAGATGCCGATCATGGCGACCGCCAACTGCTGGCGTTTACGCTTTTTTTTGCCCTTGCGCAGGCTGCGCGAGGCCAGCGCGATCAGCGCCACCGTGCCGCCCTCGCCACGGTTGTCGGCGCGCATCACGAAGGTGACATATTTTATCGACACGATGATGATCAGCGACCACAAGATCAATGACAATATGCCGAACATATTATCGACGCTGTGCAATATGCCGTGCGGCCCGGTAAAGACTTCGCGCATGGTGTACAGCGGGCTGGTGCCGATATCGCCATAGACCACACCCAAGGTGGCTAAGGCCAAGGGCAGGGTGCGTGCGTTGTGGGCGGCGGTGGCCATGTCAGGGATGGTTCGGGTTTGCCGGCGGTGCGTGACGTGCAACGGCGTAGGAATAAGGCAAATTACCGCCACCATCGCGCCCGTTGGGCGGCGATCTAGTCAAAAAGGCGGGCATGTGCTGCATGGGAGGGTATTGTAAACAAATTTGGCGCAGTCTCAATCCCGTTAGGCACAATTTATTATAATCATTTGGGATACTATGCTTAAGAGGGCCGTGCGCGGGCGATTGCTACATCCACGGCAAAACAATGGAATAGGCCGCGTTGTGGCGCATAGCGGCCTCAAATTTGCTGCATTTTGGCGCGTTCAAGAGAGGGAATGTACACATGTTATGGCTTAAATTGTTGCGCAGTTTTTTTAAGGCCCTAAGGGCCAGCGAGCACCCCAATCAAATTGCCGGGGGGTTTGCGCTCGGTTTCGCCGCCGGATTATTGCCGGGGTGGCCGTTACAAGTATGGATTATCGTGTTTCTCCTGCTGCTGCTTAACGTCAATCTTAGTCTCGCCTTTGCCGGAGCCGCGTGTGCCGCCGCGTTGGCGTGGTTGTTAGATCCCGCCATCGAGCCCTTGGGTCGTTGGTTGCTCACCGGTGTCGCTGGCCTGCGTCCGTTGTGGACGACCTTGTATAACCAGCCCTTGTGGTTGCTCACGCGGTTTAATAACACCACTATGATGGGTGCGATGGCGGTCGGATTGGCGTTAGTCCCGGCGGTGTTTTTCGGTTTGCGCGCACTGACCAAACGCTATCAAAACTGGTTGCGCGATATCTCGGAAAACTGGCGCATTATGAAATGGCTACGCGCGAGTCGCGTATTCGGATTTTTTAGCCGGTTGGCGGGGTGACACTATGCGCATATTTCGCAGCTCTTTTCTGCTAGTCTTGGCGGTCTTTGTCAGCATCGGCGCGGCGGCGTTTTGGGTATTTCGCAATGGCATGGTCGAGCGCATGATAGAGCGCCAATTGACCACGGCGTTTGATGCGCAATCCGATATTGATGATTTATCTTTTAATATCTTCAATATGGGGGCCGGTTTTAGTCATTTGAGCATAGGCGATAAAGACCAGCCGATGCGCAATCTTGTCGAAACCGGAAACGCGCGATTTCATCTGGAATTGACGCCATTATTAATGCGTAAGGTCGTGATCGACGAGATGAGCATCGAGCAGATCGGTGTACAAACGCCGCGCAATAGCAATAATAGTGCCGCCATTCTACACGCGCCCACGCCCGGCCCGGCGGCGGAGGCCCCGAGTCCGCCGCCGGCGACGGCTAAAAGCGACTCGCCGAGTCCGTCCGCTACGGCGCCAGCCACCCCCAACGCGTGGGACAAACTGCGTGCGCAAACCCCTAAAATCGATTTGCAGGCCTTGGAACAGCGCGTCGATGTGACCGGCCTGGTACAGCAAGGCGGTTTGGGGTCCGTGAAGTACGTCAATGAGATAAAAGAGTCGCGCACCAAAATGTTTAAAGACTGGGATGACCGGTTGAATAAATCAAATTTAGAACACGATTTTGAGTCGTTGTTGGCGGACATCAAGCGTATCGATGTCGCCGCGATTAAAGATCCCAAGGCCGCGAAGGATGCGCTGGAGGCGCTCAAGTCCGCGCGCGACAAGCATGAGAAAGTAAAATCGACCTTTAACGGCATGAATTTCGACGCGCAACGCGATTTGGCGACACTCAAAGATACCTGGCAGGGGCTCAATCAACGTGTCGATGATGATGTGAATGCGGTCAAACGCCTCGCGAAACTCAGCGGGATCAATACGCGCGATGCGGCGCAAATGGTATTCGGCCCTGCAATACTTCAGCAATTCTCTACAATCAACGGCTATTTGGGTCGCGCCAAACGTATCGTGAGTGGCGATCCTGCGGATAAAAAGCCACCGCGTCGTGCCGGGGTTAATATCCAGTTTCCGTTGGAAAAGCCGCGTCCGCCCGATTTTTTAATTCGTCATATCGGCGTCAGCGGCACGTTGGCGGATCAGACCACGAAAATTTCAGGCGATTTGCGCGGTGTTACTACCCAGCCCGACGCCTATGGGCTACCGACCACCTTGCAATTGCGGATGATTTCCGCCGCGCGTGGGGTGTGGAAGGTCAATGGCGAGTTCGATCATCGCAAGACGCGTGATTTGGATAGTCTGTCTTTTAAGGGCGATAACATTGATTTGGGGCGTATCGAATTGCAGTCGGACGGCAATAATCCCATGCCCAGCGCCTTCCATCCGCGCGATGCCGATATCACCTTGGCGATGCAGCTTGATCAGGGTAAATTGCGCGGCGAAATCGCGCTGATCGCGCCCAAGGTCGAATTTGACTTCGGCATTGCGCCGGCGGCCAATGCGACCGCCGAGGTGGTGCGTAAACTATTCGCGGATATCCATGATGTGCGCATTGAAGGTCAAGTGGGCGGGACATGGGATCAGCCGACGCTGAAGTTACAGTCCAATGTGGACACCATCCTGAGTCAACGCTTAGGGCAAATCATTCAACAAAAAACGGCCGCCGTAGAGCAGCAGATCCGCCAAGCAATCGATGCGCAAATACTCAAAGAAAAGGCGCAAGTGGATGTGCTGATCAAGGGCCAACAGACGGCCTTGGAAAATCGTATGAAGGCACTGGCCGGGAATAATGCCGAGGTTGCCAAGGCGGTGGATAAAGCCGGTAAAGAACTGGAGAAAAAATCCACTCAGGGCGCGAAAGATGTGGGCAAAAAACTGGAAGATCAGGCCAAGAGTAAATTGAAATCTTTGAAGTTTTAACCACTAGCCCTGGGTTTCATGGTGGCGAAACCCAGGGTCTTTTGGACTCAATTTTTCGAGCGTAGCTGCGCCGCTTGGCGACGTATCAACGGCCCATATTCAAACATTAATAATCCGCTCATAATCAACGCCATGCCCCACCACACCGTGCTATCCAAACGCTCATCATTCAAGGCGTGTCCGATCAATAAGGCCACTACCGGGGTAATCAATGTCACCAGCGACATACGTGTTGCGGTGACGCGTTTGAGCGCATAAAAATACAACACAAACGCAATCGCAGAACCGAAAATGCCTAAATAGAGTATCGACCACCAGGCGCGCATCGGCACGTCGTGCGGCAGTTGTCCACCCGCCAACCACCAACTCGTCATATAAAAAGGCATGGCCAGCACCGTCGCGCCCGTAGTGGTGGCGACTGCGGATAGATCGCGCGCCAAATGTTTCAGAATAACGCCATTTAATGAATGCACCAGCACCGACATCAATACCGCCAGCGATCCAAGCAGCGCGAGCGCGGTCAAGTCCGACACGCCGAAAATCATCCACAAGCCCACCAGCGCCAGCGCAATGCCTGCGGTTTTGAGTGGCGTCAATTCGCGTTCGCGCAGCCACAGCGCGGCAAAAATTCCGGTGAATAATGGGCTGAGGCCGTATAACATTGAGGTCAATCCCGATGGGATGTAGCGGCTACCCCAATAGACGCACAACATTGCGATAAATCCGCCGCCGCCTGCGACCGCATAAGTGCGCAACGCCGCGCGGTGCAGTGGTAGCGGCTGGCGCCATAGCGCAAGCCATGCCAAGCATAAAACGCACGCGATACCGGTGCGTAACAGCACCGAAAACGTAGGTCCTGCGCCTTCACTGCTCCATTTGACCGTTAACGGCGTGGTCGACCAGATCAATAGCACACCGATATATGCGAGCGGCACCGACATGGTGATTTTCTCCAACAAACGCAAAAAAAAAGGCCGCAGGCGGTGAAGCGCTGCGGCCTTGATGTGTAGACTGTAGAACCTAACTAACTACAATGACAACATCTCCTCGGCGCGCAGCAATAACAAGCTCGCCACCCAAACGGGCGGACGGATTGCAGCGAAAATCGAGATGAAAAAGTTGCCATGTATTAACTTTGTCAGGTGCGCGCGCACTTGTCAAGACAGATATGCAAAAGATTTTAAAAAACTGACACAGAGAACAAAACCGTTATAGATGTTGTTCTCTGTGCGTCGTCGAGGCGTAACAGATCAGCGCGTTATCGTAATATTTTTTGTTATAGACACATTGCCCGCTTTGTCGGACGCGACCACTGATAAGGTATTGGAGCCCATCACTAAGCCCGTCACCGTGACCGACCACGTGCCGCCGCTGACATAGGTTGTTGAAAACTGTGTCCCCGACTGGCTGGTGTTAGTTTTGGTTAAGGTGATTTTGTCCGGGTTGGCCTCCGTTGCAGTACCGCTCACCGTGAAACTGGTGAAATCATCATTCGCTATAAAATTGGTCGCCATCGTTAAGATTGGCAATGTGGTGTCATACACCAAGCTCACGGTGATCGCGGCGCTGTTGTTCGCGTTATCAACGGCGGTGGCGGTGTAATTATAGGTGCCGTTGCTTGTTTGCGAGTAGGTGTCCGTATAGATATTTGCCGTGGCAGTGGCGACCGTGCGCGCGGTGGCATTACCGCCGCCGGTGAATACGACATTTTTCATACCTGTGCCGCCCGTATTGTCGTTCGCATTGACACTCAGTTTTGTTTGTTTGGTAATGATCTTGTAGGCATTAGTTCCGGTATTGGTAAGCGTACCCGTATTGGCGACGCTGAGCGTAGGCGCGGTGGTATCTGTCACATAGGTCACAACGATGTTTTGAGACACAGAATTGCCCGCTTTATCATTCGCCGTCACGGTCAAGCTATTACTGCCCACGCTCAACCCGGAAACCGCTATCGACCATTGTTGGCCGCTGACATAGGCCGCGCTAAAGTTTGTGCCCGCCGCATTTTTTATGGTGATGGTTTGCGGGTTTATATCGGTGGTCGTGCCGACGACATTGAATGCGGGTGTCAGCGATGTAAACGAACTCGCCACCGTCAGTGCCGGCGTCAGGGTGTCGCGCGTGACGCTCAGCGTTACTTGGGGGGCATTATTTAACAACGCATCTGCGGCATCTACGGTGATGTTGTTGAGGCCTTCATTCAGTGTCAGCGCCGTGCCTGACCAAGTGGTTGTGGTGCCGGTAGAAGTGCTCGTACCTTGCGTTGCGCCAGCGACTTTGATGGTTAATACAGGCACAGAATAGGTATCGGTGGCGCTGGCCGCGAACGCCACGCTGGCGGTGTTGACATAGGCAGGCAAGCTTGCGGGCGTGACGGATAGGGCCGGCGCACCCGTGTCTTTGCCAACGACAACAAATTTAGACGTTTGATTGCCGATGCCATCGGTCGCGGTTACGGTGATCGTATTGCTGCCTTCCTTTTGCAAGGCCACGTTGCCCTGCGCATCGGGGACGACGGTTACGCCCTCTACCGTTACCACGCTGGTGACAGGCAAGGTGATATCGCTGGCGCTAAATGCCAGTGCAATGTTAGCAGTATTGACCCACGCAGGCGGTGCGGTGATGGTGAGCGACGGACCCAAGGTGTCCAAGGTTACGCCAAAGGTGTTTTGGGACACATTGCCAAGATCATCACGCGCGACGACTACAAAATTTTTAATCCCGTCGCCATTCGTGAACGCGGGTGTCGCGTAGGCCCATTGATTATTGGCTTGAGCGACAGTGGCTAACGCGTCTACGGTCACCGACGCAAGCGTGCCGCTATTATCGATGGCCTCGACAATAAGCGTAAACGGATTGCTGCGCGTGACGCTTAAGGGCGAGATGACGCGCACATTGGGGCCTAGCGTATCCACCACGAACGTAAATTCAGTCAGCGAGACATTCTGCATGCTGTTTGTTGCAGTCACGCCCAGCTTGTAAACGCCGTCGATCAAGGCGGCCACGGCGTTGTCGGCAAAGAAGTCGATATTCCAAGTCGCTTGCGCATTTGCGACCACGGCTTGTTGTTTCAATGTCGTCCACGTGGTGCCTTGTTGGTTATACAATGTCGCTGACATCGTGTAGGTCAATCCAAAGGCATCGACCGTACCGGTAAACTGTGGTTTGATATTGGCGGTGCGCGCATTAGGGGTAGGGCTGAATTGCACGTTCGGACCCGCCACAAAATAATCGACGCTGATTTGTTGGGTGGTGACATTGCCTAGGGTATCTGCGGCCTCAATGACGATCATGTTGACACCCGACGCCAAATCAACTTGCGCCGACCATGCCTCATTGGTGACATTTAATACTTGGCTGCCGGTGCGTACCGTGACGCGGGCGATACCGCCCATGTCTGCCGCAGTACCCGCGAGCGTGTATAGCGCAACGCTGGAAGTCAGGTTAGCGGTAGATGCAGGCGTAGTAATGGTCAGCGTAGGCGCAATATTGTCCCACGTGACATCGACGGACTGGTTGCCCAATTCTACCGTGCCATTGCCAAGCGCGCGTATTAATAGGTGGTTGGGTCCTTGTTGAGTTAAGGTGACTGGCGCTATCCAGTCACCGTTGGCATCCAGCGCGGCGGCGATGCCAGCGACGGTGACTTGGGTGACCGCGACGCTACCGGAAAGCACACGCACGGTGGCGGAATAATTGGCGAGTTTAGTCGCGCGTTCCGACATCAACGTGATAATAGGCTGCGCGGCATTGAGGCTTGCCGGTGTTGCGCCATTAAAGACGGCACTGGGATTTTCGGCCAGTCCTTGCGCATATTGAAACACAAGATTCTTGCTGGTCGAGTTTAAACTATAATTCCCGGTCGCAAAATTCAATATATTACCCGCCAAGGTCGCGCGATAGGTGTTGGCGTCTAAGGCGATATCGCCCAGCGTAAGCGTCGTCACATCTCCGGTTCCGGGCGTGCCGCTGCCGTTCAATAGGCCGTCGGCGAGGGCGTCGGCGTAAAACAATTGGGCTGCGGATACGGAGGTATAAACAGAGTGCGGCGCATAGCTCTTTAGCGTATTGAGTTGCGCCGTCCAATTCGATAGTCCCGCCAATAATAAGGCGTAGCGCGTTTCTCCGGGGAGCGTGGCGCCGGTCAAATTGAGTTTGGTGGGATCGTCAGGGACGGTTCCAAAAATATCGTAACCGTATAATGTCGCTAAATCGGCCAGACCTTGGTTATATGCGCTCAGCGGCGGGACACCGCTGTTCACCGCATGCTGGATGAGGCCCATGCCTAAATGGGTATAGGGTGTGATGGCAACGCGCGTATCTACCCCGTGAAAATCAAGTATGCTAGTGAGCATTTCCTCGGTTCGCAACGGTGCGACAATACCGGTCGCCGATTCTTGATAGCCGCCGTCCATGAGTTTGAAATGTATGAGCCCCGGATCGACCAGCACACGTAATCCACATTGTCCGAGTATATCGGTAACGCAGGAGCCGACTTGTCCGCCAAGCGCGCCATTGATGAATTCATGCGCATGCACCCTGGCGCCGCTCACGCTGGTTGCAACATTAATTTTCGGTAGCTCAAAAAACGCCTTAAACGTCATATTCTTAACAGTTTTATTGCCCGCCGCGTCATTGATCTCAAAATCCAAAAAATGTACATCGGTGGGTTCCGATTGATACCACGCATTGGCGAGCATTTCACTGATCAACGGGATGACATACAGCGTCGAATCTTCCGCAGCCGGACGCAATCGGCGCAATGGCGAAAGCACTGCGGCGTTTTTGCGGTATTGCATGTATACAGAGACGCCATTGGCGATTAAATTATCAGCTACCTGCAACGTGTAATAGGGTATTTGAACAGTGTTCAATTCAAGCGGCGGCGCGGTGGGGTTGGCGTATGAAATACGCTCGCTGGCAACAAATAAAGGGTCGCTACCGGTGTTGGCGCTAGACAGATCGCCAGCCACCGCCAGGCCATTGCGGTAAAACAAGGCACCACTAGTGCCTACTGCGACGCTAGGGGCGAGGGTATCTACGCTCACGGTGTAGGCGGTGTCACGAAATGCGGATTTATTGTTGGTGATACGCACCTGCAAATTGTTATCGCCGTCGGCCAGCGTGAGGGCGGCCTGCCAGCGGCCGGTGGCGCGGTCTATGGTGGCGGGAACTTGTGTATTGCCTACGCCGATATTGATCGACGTGATCCCGGCATTCTCATCGTCCAAATAACTCCCTTGCGCCACATAGGCCGTGTTATTGGTAATGGTCGTGGAGGTGAGCTCCACAACCGGCTTGCCGTCCGGCATGATAATGGGAAATGTGCGTGTGTCCGAATTGCCCAAAATGTCCATCGCTTCGACCGACAACGTATGCGGGCCAGGCCCGACATCGTTGAGATGCAGCGGCAACGTAGTGGTGTTGGAACTGGTGTTTTCATTCACTAATACGTTGTCTACATAGATTTTTATGCTGTGGACGCCCACCGCATCTTGTGCCTCTATGCGATAAGTAGCGATGCCGGTCGCTGCGGCATAATTGGTTCTAACCGGTTGGCTAAGCGTCGGCGGATCGCTGTCGAAAGGCATCGGGACGCCCAGTCCAAACAGCGCATCGCGGCGGCTTTCCGCGAAGGCGTGTATGTCATGCACCACATTTTCAAACGGAATATTGTTGCTGCCGCTATAAAGATTGGCCAATTGCAACGCGCCTTGGCCGAGAAATTTGCGATAGCGCGTGCTGTTTAAACTTTCCGCGCCATAACGCAATTGTCGCGCTGCACCATTGGTCAGGTTGATATCTTTACCGTCCAATACGCCATCCGCTTGGATGTCTTGGTACATCAAGCGCGCCAGCCCGATGGAAGTATAATTCGTATACGGATTGACATTATTCAGCGCGCTTATATCTTTGGCGTAGACCGACAACGCACCGGTGTATAGCCCATAAAGATATTCCTTCGGCACGTCCGTATTCATCGCGCGTGCCATCATCGTCTGCGGTGCGGCGGCGGAGCGCAAGGGCGATGTGGCGGTGATATTGATGTCGCCTAAGGTATGCGACACTGCGGCGTTGGCGCGCGTGATCGCTTCTGTCACGGGCATGGTAATATTTTTGCCGATCAGATATTCGGCTAAACCGGTCGCAATATACGTGTAAGGGGTCACATGCACGGTAGTGGCGGTTTCCGGAGTGGAAAATGCCACGGCCTTTAACGTCTCGCCGGGTTTTAGTGACACCATGGTGCCTAGATCTGACACGTCTTCGTAATAGTCGCCGGAAGACGCCTCTATCAATATAACGGTCTCGTTATTGCGCCGTAGACGCACCTCGTAATAGCCCCGGGAATTGGTTTGCGCCGTGCCCAAAAGATCGCCCTTCACGCCTGCCGCAAAGGAAAAGACCTGCACCGTTGCATTGCTGATGGGGCCATCGACCACGTAACCATTGATGCTGGGCATCTTGGCATGGGGCGGCGTGGCAGATTTAATTCCGCAAGCGACGAAGGTGAACAACGCGAGGGACACCAGCGCGCGTGGTATATAGCGCAGAGCGGAGCGCTGAATTAATGCACGAACTGTTAGCCAATACATAGACCTATCCCCTTAAAATCAGCGTCGTGCCGGTGTATGCAGACAACGTTTGAACATATAAATAACCTAGTTATCATAGGAAATTAAGACTAGGTACGAATACGCCGTGTATTTTGTATATATATTCTTAAAGTGTACATAAGAATCTATGGGCCGGCTTAAACTTAGTCTCGATATCGAGATTTGCTCACATCGCAGGGCTTAGCGGGACGACAGGTACCGCGCCGTGCATGTTGCTAAAAATAAGCGGTATAATGCTAAGGGTTACTTAAATTCCCAGCCTCAATATTAGGGGTTGGGCGAACTACCCATAAAACGTCATAAAACGCGGGTTGTCCCTCTAAACGAACTTAGATGGCGAAAATAATACAGTATTGGAATTTTTTATCTGGGAGAATGCCTGATGCGGCATATTGGGTGTGTATCTAGCCTTATTTTCGTCGCTGGCTGTCATCAGGCGCCGCCGCTGCGGGTTGAATCCGCTCCGGCCTTTCACCTTTATGTCAGCCTGCCCGCCGCCGACGATATTGCGCGCATCGATCCTGTGGTGGGAAAAATTTTAAGTAAAACAACGGTCGGCAGTCTGCCGCACAACTTTTTGTTGCACCCGGACGGGCGACGGCTCTATGTCGTGTTGGTCGGCTCCCAGGCCATTGCTGAGGTCGATGCCACGACTGGGGTGTTGCGGCGTACGCTGTTGACGGAGCGGGTGCCGATGGCGCGTGATGACGGCACGGTCATTCAGCCGCACCTAGATCGCAAGGCCGATACGCATGCCAGTTGTTACGACTGCCACAACAGCGATCCTACCGGCGCGCGGCCGGTGGTGGTGGGGTCGCGGCCGTTTGCGATTGCGTTTAACGAAGCTGCCAGCGCCTTGTATGTGACCAATATGCGCACGCGTACGTTGACGACCGTCGATTTGGCCAGCGGTGCGTTGCTTGATCGCACGGTGTTACCCGCCAGCGGCGACGCGTTTGAACCGACGGGTGTGGCGCTTTTAAAGGGCGATCTCTATGTGGCCATGCGCCCCAATATCCCGTCCAGTCGGCCCGGTGTCGTACGTCGTTTAGACGCCGCCACGCGCGCCACCACCGCCGAGGCCGCCAATGGACCCAACACCAGCGTGGTACTCGCCGATCCGGCCAACGCGCGCCTGTATGTCAATAATTTCGAGACCAGTACCGTGACCGCCTTCGGCATCGCCGGGGATGTGTTGGCCAGCTACGCCGTGCGGCCAGGACCGTTGGGCCTGCGTTTGTTGGAGCAAGGCCACCGTTTGGTGGTGGCCAATTATTATGACGACTCGCTGTCGATGGTCGATCTCGCTAGCGGGGACACCCGCACCTGGTCGTTGCGCGTGGGCGAAACAACTTATGTAAACCCGACCCATACCGCCGTAGATCCCGCTGGCGACACCTTGTACGTGGTGTCCAGCGGCACGCGCGGAAATCTATTGGCATTCGATTTAACCAGTTCCACATTCACTCACGCGCTGCCGTTAGGCGGCTTGCCCTTCGATGTGGTGAGCGTGCCGTCGCCGGTGGCGACGGAATAATTTGTAAAACATAACGTTAGGAGATGAGCAATGAAGATCGGAAAATTAATACCGTGGGCGTTCGCCACCCTACTTTTTACAGCCTGTGGCGGCGGCAATAGTCCAGCCGGAGGTGGCCCTGGCGATACGGGCGGCGGCAGCGCGCCCGGGCCTTCGGCCATCGACGCAGGCACCGTCGGCGGCATCGTCACCGATGCGCAAACCGGCGCGCGCCTCGCGGGGGTGAGCGTCAGCGGCGGGGGGCAAAACACCACCACCAACGATAGAGGCGAATACACCTTATCCGGGCTCGCCAAGGGGACGACAGTGCCCATTTCCTTTGCGTTCGATAAATATGCGCCGGGATTCGGCAATGCGCAAGTGCGCGACGTCGGCGAGCCATTGTTGGTGCCGTTGAAAAAAATGGGCACCGCGCAGAACTACAACCCTACCACCAAGCAAACCATTTATCAAAAAACCGAATCAGGGCCGTATGCGGTGATTTTTGAGCCGGGGGCATTGAACACCACGGATACCAAACTCAAGGTGTCCATCACACCGTTAGACCCGACGCTTGAATCTTCGACCTTACCGGGAGAGCTTACAACGCCAGACACCATGTTGGTACCGCTGACATTCGCGGAGTTCAATATCATTGATAGCAGCGGAAATAAAGTCAACACTAACGCAAATTTGGCTGCTGGAAAAGAACCCATCGTAGAATTACCGATCCCCGTGACATTGCGCAAACTCGCGGCCTATAAAATTGATACGACTAATCCAATAAAAATTCATTGCTATTCTTATGATTCAGTGAAAGGTCAGTGGGTAGATTTTGTCGATGGCGAAATCGTTTTATCGAGTGTCGATGGTGTGACACCTGTCGTTAGGGCGGCAATTAAACATTTTTCATGGTATGGCGCTGCGCCAAAAACAGATGATTGCGTGAAGTTATATGGTCGCGTGGTGAGCGCCGTCGACGGAAAACCAATGGCTGACGCACGTGTCGAGGCGTTCCCTGGCGGCGTTACGCACAGCGACGCCAGGGGTGATTTCGAAGTTGTCACGTCCACCAAAAATACGGAGCCCGATATCGTTGCCACACGCACCTATACCGATGTCGATGGTAGTGTTAGTGGTATGAAAGGCGCGAAAGTGATCGATTTTGGCAAAGTGAAAGGCGACTTGTTGACAGGGTTGGTAAGGGTGAATTGCAAAACTGGGGTGGCAGTCAGTCCAATGGCGCGCGGAATCGCCGTTAGGGCGGTAGGCACCGCTAGCGATCCACTGATGGTGCCTATAGGTAGATTGAATGATTTTAGTTATAAAGTGATCGCTTCCTTAATGGCGGGAATCGTCTTCGCGAATATCGAAGTAGCATTGCCGGCAGGTATTGATGGCGGTGCGGTAACAGGGGCCCACGTCACCCTGGTTGGACCAACCGGAAATGTGGTAAAGGTTACGGAAGTGGGTGATGGGTTTTATTCTGCCGCCGCAACTGTAGTGCCTGGTGCGCGTTACACCCTGAATATTGATGCCGATGGCAATGGTTCTATCGACGGGACGGGGTCGGTGTATGCGGTGGGTGATGTTGCGTGGACTTATCCTATTAACAACGCCGTCTTATCGAGTAGTGCCGACCTGGTGTTTTCATGGAGTGATACGGGGTACCAAAACTCTGGATATTCACCGGTGTATTTTGCATCCGTGATTAAAACTGCTACCAGCAGCACAAATCTTCTGGATTTAGCAGCATATTTTGGTACCGCAACGCAATTTAAAATTGGCGATGTGCATAACAATATGCCACTTTCCCCAGGCACATATACCACGACGTTGATGGCGATGAGCGGTCCCTCGTCGAGTGGCCCCACAGATCTTGCGTGGGTGAACAATATTACAGGTGCCAATGTGGGAGGAATGTTTTCTAGCCAATCTATTGCTTCACCGGCGCTTACGTTCACGGTGCAATAATTGTTAATAGTGGTAATTGAGTGACGAAATCCTCTCAGCCCATACTGGGGGGGTTCGATTTGCCCGCGCTTGCCACCCCACCCCAAACGCTATACCCTTTAACGTCTTCCCCTTGGTTTTCAAGCGATGACTAACACTACGCCACAACTCTATGTCGCCTCCGCCTCGCCGCGACGGCATGCGTTATTGCGTCAACTGGGCCTGCGTTTTGAGGTGGTGGATGGCGCAGTGGAAGAATTCGTCGCGCCAGGGGAGTCGCCCGAGGCCTATGTGCAGCGCATGGCCCTGGCCAAGGCGGGGTTGCGCTTGGCGCAACACGTCACGCCAGTGTTGGGGGCCGACACCGAGGTGGTGGTGGATATAGAGGTGTTGGGCAAGCCGCGCGATGCCGCGCATGCGCGTGCAATGATGTTAAAATTGAGCGGGCGCACGCATCGCGTGTTGAGCGCGGTGGCCGTGGTCAATGCGACCCAGCAACGCGTGA
>CAKKRP010000028.1 GCA_919902765.1 Gammaproteobacteria bacterium
CCGCGATGGCGATAATGTCGCGCGCGCGGCGGCATTTTTCGCTGGGGAATATCGCCCACGCTCCCCGCATGAGCGCGGCATGCTGCTGTCGGCGGCGCGTGCCTATCTGTTTAATGAGGTGTTGGCCCAGCGTGTGCGTGATGGTAGCTGGAACCATATACACACAGGAGATGTAATGATGTTAGCGGGTAGCCATAGCGTATTTCCCGTCGCTGAAGTTGATGCGAACCTACGTGTACGTGTGGCGGCCCACGACATACACCCCACAGGGCCGATGTGGGGCAAGGGTCCACTCATGAGTGGCGGAGCGATCGCCCGCTTGGAAACGGACGTTGTAGGCCGATACCCGGCCTTGTGCGCCGGATTGGAGCACTGGGATTTGCGCCAGGAGCGACGTAATTTGGTGCTGAGGATAGGTTCAATGGAGATCGGCGCGCAAAATGAAGGCGTACGGTTGTGTTTTGAATTGGAAGCTGGCGCATATGCCACGACAGTGGTGAGGGAAATTAGCCGCCGACACCTATCAACTTATTCAACTAATATTGACGTACCGGGCTGAGTTAGTTACCGTAACGACACTTTTTAGACGCAATTGAGTTTTTAACCGCGATATATATGAGGAATAACCGCTAAACTTATGGCTAAAGTTTACGACGCTTCGGCAATTGAGGTATTGACGGGTCTGGACCCGGTACGCAAGCGGCCAGGAATGTACACCGATACCACGCGTCCCAATCATTTGGCGCAGGAAGTAATCGACAATAGCGTAGATGAGGCCTTGGGTGGACACGCCAAGCACATAGGCGTCGTTTTATTTAAAGACGGCAGTCTGTTGGTTTCCGATGACGGGCGTGGCATGCCTGTCGATACGCATCCGGGCGAAAAAGTATCGGGTGTGGAAGTGATATTGACCCGCCTGCATTCAGGCGGAAAATTTTCCAACGAAAATTATAAATTTTCCGGCGGTTTGCACGGTGTTGGTGTATCGGTCGTCAATGCTTTGTCGAAAAAACTAGAGGTTTGGGTGCGTCGTGGGGGGCGCGAGTACTATCAATCCTACAGCGGCGGCAAACCCGACGCCCCGCTCAAAGCCATCAAAACTATCGACAAAAAAGCAGTCGGTACGACCTTAAAATTTTTTCCCGATCCCAAATATTTTGACACGCCCAAATTCGCGGTGCCTAAATTGCGGCATATTTTACGCGCCAAAGCGGTGTTATGTCCCGGTTTGCGGGTGATGTTCAAAGACGAACAAACGGGTGAAAACGGCGAATGGTATTACGAAGACGGCTTGACCGGCTACCTGCGGGAAGCCGTAGGAAACGCCGCAACCGTGCCTGAAACTCCGTTTGTCGGCAGCATGAGCGGTGAAAAAGAGGCGGTAGACTGGGCCTTAATGTGGCTGTCCGACGGCGGCGAAGTCGTGGGCGAAAGTTATGTAAACTTAGTGCCTACCCCGCAAGGCGGTACGCACGTCAACGGCCTGCGCACCGGCCTTACCGATGCCTTGCGTGAATTTTGCGAGTTTCGTAATATATTACCGCGTGGCGTTAAAATCTCGCCGGAAGACGTGTGGGAGCAATGCTGTCATATCTTGTCGCTCAAAATGCAGGAGCCGCAATTTGCAGGCCAAACTAAAGAGCGTTTGTCGTCGCGTGAATCGGCCGCCTTCGTTACTTCTGTAATTAAAGACAATTTCAGTTTTTGGTTGGGCCAGCATGCCGATTTGGGAGAGCAAATCGCGCAAATCGCCATCAACAACGCACAACGCCGTTTGCGCGACAGCAAACGTGTAGAACGCAAAAAAATGACTTCGGGACCCGCCTTGCCGGGCAAGCTTGCCGATTGTTCATCGCAAGATATCAGCCGCACCGAATTGTTTTTGGTCGAAGGCGATTCCGCCGGCGGTTCGGCAAAACAAGCGCGTGATCGCGAGTTTCAGGCGGTGATGCCGCTACGCGGTAAAATATTAAACACCTGGGAAGTCGATTCCGCCGAGGTCTTGGGTTCGCAAGAGGTCCACGATATTGCAGTGGCGATAGGCGTAGACCCAGGTTCGCCCGACATAAAGGGATTGCGCTATGGAAAAATTTGCGTATTGGCCGATGCGGATTCCGACGGCGCGCATATCGCGACGCTGTTATGTGCGTTATTTCTGCAACATTTTCGCCCGTTGGTGGATGCCGGGCATGTGTATATCGCGATGCCGCCTTTATATCGCATAGACGCCGGAAAGAATGTCTTTTATGCGTTAGACGAAGCGGAAAAACAAGGCATTTTAGATAAAATCGCCGCCGACAAGGTGCGTGGCAAACCCAACGTGCTGCGTTTCAAAGGCTTGGGCGAAATGAACCCCTTGCAGTTGCGTGAGACCACCATGTCGCCGGATACGCGACGCTTGGTGCAATTGACCATAGACGACGATGTGGCGACGCGCAATACCATGGACATGATGTTAGCGAAAAAACGCTCGCCGGATCGTAAGTCTTGGTTGGAAGATAAGGGCAATTTAGCGCAAGTGATTTAGCCGTGTGTCAACTTAAACAAAGCGCGTAGGAATCGGTAATGCAGAAAACCCTGGAATTTAATAGCGACGGCACCGAACGCGTGCCATTGCGTGTGTTTACAGAGAAGGCGTATTTGGATTATTCCATGTACGTCATCTTAGATCGCGCCTTACCGCATATCGGCGACGGCTTAAAGCCGGTACAACGCCGCATCATCTATGCGATGTCCGAACTCGGATTGCGCAACACCGCAAAACATAAAAAATCGGCGCGTACGGTGGGTGATGTATTAGGCAAGTTTCATCCGCACGGCGATTCCGCGTGTTACGAAGCCATGGTGTTGATGGCGCAGTCATTTTCCTATCGTTATCCGTTGATCGACGGGCAAGGAAACTGGGGCTCGCCTGACGATCCTAAATCATTTGCCGCCATGCGTTATACGGAATCGCGTTTATCGGCCTTCGCCAATGTTTTATTGGCCGAAGTCGAGCAAGGCACGGTCGATTGGACGCCGAATTTCGACGGCACGTTGGAAGAGCCTTCAGTATTACCCGCGCGCGTTCCTATGGTGTTGTTGAACGGCGCGACTGGCATCGCAGTCGGCATGGCTACGGACATACCTCCGCATAATTTGCGCGAAGTAGTGGCCGCCGCCGTGCATTTATTGGAAAACCCCAAGGCCAAGCTGAACGATTTATTAGAACATGTTTTAGGCCCGGATTTTCCGACCGACGCCGAGATCATTACGCCGCGTGATGAAATAAAGAAAATGTATGAGACCGGCCTCGGCAGCGTGCGTCTGCGCGCACGTTATGAGCGTGAAGGCGACGATATCGTAATCACAGCGTTGCCGTTTCAGACCTCGGGCGCGAAGGTGTTGGAACAAATCGCCCAGCAAATGAATGCCAAAAAACTGCCCATGATAGAGGACTTACGCGACGAGTCCGACCATGAAAATCCCACGCGCTTGGTGATTATACCGCGCACGCGCGGGGTGGAATTTAACGCCGATGAAGTCATGGCGCACTTGTTCGCGACCACCGATTTAGAGAAATCTTATCGCGTCAACTTCAATATCATCGGCATCGACGGACGCCCGTCGGTAAAAGATTTACGCACCATTCTGAGCGAATGGCTGACCTATCGTATCGATACCGTACGTCGCCGTTTGCAGTTCCGGTTGGATAAAGTGTTGGAACGCCTGCATATCTTAGACGGTTTGCATGTCGCGTTTTTGAATATCGATGAAGTGATCGCAATCATTCGGCGTGAAGAAGAGCCTAAGCCGGTGTTGATGGCGCGTTTTAAACTTACCGACATCCAGGCCGAGGCGATCCTGGAGTTAAAATTACGGCACTTGGCGAAATTGGAAGAAATGAAGATTTTGACCGAGAAAAAAGCCCTCAGTGAGGAACGTGAAGATTTGCAAAAAACGCTGGAATCCGAGCGCCGTATGAAAACCTTGGTGCGCAATGAATTGACCGCCGACGCCAAACAATATGGCGACGCCAGACGTTCGCCTTTAGTGGCGCGTCAAGCGGCGCAGGCGTTGGACGTGAACGCCTTAGTGCCGGTGGAACCCACGACGATAGTCTTGTCGGAAAAGGGTTGGATACGCGCAGGTAAAGGGCATGAACTTGACCCCATGGCCCTGAGTTATAAATCTGGCGATGGTTTGTTGGTGGCCCTGCGCGGTCAGAGCAATCAACAAGTCGTGTTTATGGATTCGACAGGACGCAGCTACACCTTGCCTGCGCATGGATTGCCTTCGGCGCGCGGCCACGGCGAGCCCTTAATCGGGAGATTGAATCCGCCCAGCGGCGCGACATTTACCGGCATGTTAATGGGGGCGGACGAGGATTTATATGTCGTCGCCAGCGATGCCGGTTATGCCTTTATCGCCAACGTGGGTGAAATGATCACGCGCAACAAGGCAGGTAAGGGCTTGTTATCGGTGCCTGAAGGGGCCAAGGCCTTAATGCCGTTGCGTGTCACCAATCTCAAAAAGCAACGCATTGCAGTGGCGACGACGGCGGGGCATTTGTTGGTATTCCCGCTTGCCGAATTGCCATTAATGCCTAAAGGTAAGGGTGTCAAAATTATCAATATTCCCAGCAATAAGTTGAGTTCGCGCGAAGAAACAGTGGCGGGGGTTGTGGTGTTAGACGCAAGCGAGGCCTTAACGGTGGTGGCAGGCACACGTGAAAAGAGTTTGAAAGGCGATGAGCTGAATCACTTCCGTGATGAACGCGGCGCGCGCGGCTTGAAATTGCCGACGGGCGTGCAAAAAGTGACGGCCTTACGGGCGGGGTAGCATACCATCGTTGCGCGCGGCGCTACTGGATGGCCGCGCGTTAACTTTTTATTACGACCTGGTTATCAATGCTCGTCTTTTTTTGAGTGCTTTTTCGTGATCCCGCTGATATCAATAGGCACGACGGCGGGTTTCGTTGATGGTTCGTCTATAAAGCGCGGCCGCATTTGCATGGGACGACCCGCCGCCTCGGCGAGTTCGCGTTCACGCATCGAAATCAACATCAAACACTCGCGAATGCCTAAGATCGTTTCTTCCGTCAGCGGATGTTGTAGCCCGGGCGGTGTATAGGTGTCTTTGGCAATATTGGTAAGCACCTTCTTGACCTTGCGCAAAAGGCGTTCTTCAGGGGATAGGCTATCGTCGGTCATATTGTTCCTCTAACCAGGGTTACGTCGGTAACCGGAGGGTGGCTAGCCGAAGGGTAAACCTTTATTGTGACACATAATCTCAGTTCGTACAAAAACTCCTATAAAAACAGATGTTCAGCATCCGAATGTGAGGTCTTATAAAAATGCCGATGCCGGTTTAGAATGATTAGAAATTGTTGATTTTGAAAGTAGATTGGCCACGAGTAAATATTTTTAATAAAAAAGGTGAAATCCCTGGTGATTTAGACTATACTATATGGGAGTTTATATCCGTGTGAGCAGTTTGATGTGGTTTACACGTCAGCGGTAGTAAACAGGATTATGTATTTCTATCGTCATAGACCGGCAAGAATGCCTGGATCGTGCCTTCAAGGTTTCCTCCCATTCATCCTTCCAGAGTGACATCGATCTACATCGTTGAGTATCTTATTGAGGTAAGTCATTAGTGAACATTGGTACAGTAAAATGGTTTGATTCCGCCAAAGGTTTCGGTTTTATCACCCCCGAAGACGGCAGCAAAGATGTATTCGTGCATCACTCCGCCATCAAAAGCGGCGGTGGTTATGCGACATTGAGCGAAGGTCAGCGCGTAAGCTTTGAAGTAGAGCGCGGTCCTAAAGGTCCGTCCGCAAAGAACGTCACACCCGTTTAATAGTTTTTAGTTTTACGGGTACACAATTAAACCCCGCTCATGCGGGGTTTAATTTTTCTATAGGGAAGCTCTAAAAATTCACTTACGCCGCACTGCCCGTCTTGCAAGCGAGCAAAAAATGCGCGACCGCATAGCCGCAGTAAACTCCGTGCCAATCCCGATTTCTTGTGCCCTATGGGTAGTCGTTGCCCTAAGGGCATCAACTTGATTGAATTTTTAGAGGTTCTCTATACGTTAACTTTTTATTTTTTTTTTAGGCGCGGCGCATAAACTGACCCGCTACGGGCGGAACGCGCGTTTAAATCGTTGGCGACCGTATGGGCGTGTTCGGTAACGGCGTTGAGCGTGCCGGGTTTGTTGCCTACCACTTTAGAATTTCCAGCGCCTATTACGTAGCAATACCAGTCGTTACCGGAAGCGCCTCGCGGAGCCTCGCTTTTTTCAACCGATACCACGCTGTATTTCGCAAATATGTCCGATTTGTTTTGCTCTGTGCTCATCGCTATCTCCTGTGTAACATGTACCCGCACGCACTATGATCGTGATGAATAATGTAACTCGTTGAAAATCGGATTTTTATTTCTGTTGAGAGCCTCTAAAAATTCACTGAAGCCGCGCTGGCTGCGTTGCAAACGGACTCAAAATGCGGGGCTGCGTAGCGGTAAACTACGTGTAAAATCCGCTTTCTCGTCCGTTTGCGCCTTGCCAACACTGGCTTGATTGAATTTTTAGAGGCTCCCTGTTGTTATTAATTCTTTTTGCGAACATTTTGCAGCTTACCATAAAACACTGTGGTAAGCACGACATTTGTCACGGTGTGTCATGGGAAGATGTGTAAAACAGGCGGGGTGTTATCTGCGCACAACGAAATGCACACTTATTTATTCGCGGGTTTGGTGGGCAAATGCTTGCCGGACAAAACATACACAAACGCCAATACTTCCGCGACCGCCATATAAAGATTCACGGGGATATCATCATTCAAATCAAGCTTGGATAGAATTTTCACCAATTGCGCGTCTTCATATAAGGGGATGTTATGCGCACGTGCGATTTCAATAATTTTTTGCGCCAGCAACCCTTCACCTTTAGCGACCACACGCGGGACAGTCGCGTCGCCGGAGTATTTTAACACCACCGCGCTGGTGGGCGTGGTTTCAGACGGATTCGTCATGCCTTGATATCCAACATCGATTTTCCCATCGGTAACGGCGGGTCGGTTTGGTCCGCCACCGATCCTGCGAGGCAATGCAGGTGTTGCACTTCGAGCCCATTCGCAGCGAGCGCCCCGCGTAATTTTGCAAGTTCCGTTTGGGCCTTGACCAGCGTCGGCGCGCGTTCGGCATAAAATACGACGGATACGTTTTTATCCAGCAAGCTAATGCGCGCCGACAGCGGCCCCAGCGGCTCAATATCCGTCGCCAGTGTCACACAAAACGGCGCACGACCCTGCGCATCACGACGCGTGGTGTCTTCTTCGATGCGCATGCGCAAGGTGTGGAGTTGTTGCGACAATTGCACAGGCAATTCAAACGTCCATACCGTTTGTTGATTCTGGTGGGCGGTGAGCGCCGCTAATTGATGCACTTGTTGACGTGCCAATGCGCCTTCAGCGGATTTCGTTACTGCGGTAAATATCGCCTCGTCATGCGTCGCACGGGTGTGCGGTTTTAATTTTTTGGTATCTGGCGTGGGCATTTTTGCATTTTTAGGCGGGGTATCGACAAACGCGTCCGCTGTTGCGCGAGGCGCATTTGTATTGATAGGCGTAGTTGATTGATTAGCACTGGCCGCAATAACCGGTGGCACCTGCGTGCGTGGTGCGGGAACCACGCCACCGGCCTGATGCGTTGGCAATGGGGTGTCGTTAGTGATGGTAGCCTTCGCCGTGGCCCCGCTAGGGAATGCGCGATCTTTGGATGTGGTTGTACGCGCAACCGCATCTGTGGTCTCCGGCGTAGTCGTTGGGCCTACAATCACGACGGGGATGTCGCGTGTGGGTGTGGCAGACGCAGGCGCGGTTTGCGTGGCTGTCGCCGCCGGCGCGGGGTTGGTGGCCGGCGTTGTTGGCGCAAGTGCCGACGCCTTAGGCGGCAGCGGCTCGATGGGTGCCGGTGGAGCTGTTGCGGGGCGCGTGGTTAAATGGGGGGTGACCGCTTCCGGCGCGGCCTCAGCGGCCGTTGTGGAGGCTTCTGGAGCCATAGCTAGCGCATTTTTTGGTGACGATGTTGGGGTGGTCGCTGGGGTGGTGGGCGGGGACGGTTGCAGTTGCTGCACCAGCCTGAGCAAGGCCGCTTTAAAATCGGTGGTGGAGATCGTGGCGGGTGTCTCGGTCGCGGTGGAAGAGAGCGCTTGCGCCAAGCGATGTTCCAAAAAAATGCCGGAGTTACGCACCGCATCCTGCACGCCCTTGGCGGTGGTCAATTGGTGCGCAGGCACGGCTTGTTGGGTGAACTGTTGCGTGGCATCATTCAGCGCCTTCAGTTGTGGCGTGGCCTGGGTTGTATCCAGCGCCTTGAGCATGGCAAACACATCCTGCACCAGTTTTTCCAACGATTGTTGTTGCGGCAACACATTCAGCAAGGCCTGCATACGTTGCAGGGCCTCGGTTTGTTGTGCGGTGATTTGCGGCATGATTTGCAACACCAAGGTCGCGCCAGCGTTGAGTATGCGTAAACTCAATTGTTGGCCGTTAAACAACGGCACTTCGGTTTTGGCCTGGATTAATTTATTCGCGATTTCCAAGATGACGGTATGTGGGTCCAACGTCTCGACTACACGCGCCATTACTACCGTCTCCGCGTTTGGGTCGCCCTGCGGGCTGGGCGTGGGCGAGCCGCTAGTGGCGCGGTCAGGCGGGATGAATTGCTTAAATATATTGGAAATATCCATCGTCGCGGTCTCAATCAACCTTGGGCAAGCGATATGGGTGACGGCCAAAATAGACGCGCACTTGATGATTTTTTGCGCTCAAAGGCGGGTGTATGAGAGTCATTCCGAGTGCAACGAGAGTTGAAATTGACGCAGCTCGGTGACAATATTCTTGAGCGCCTCGGAACCTATGCTGCTGCTCAATTGGTGATACAATACCGTCTCAATATTTTCAATGTCCGCGTGCAAGGCAAAGGCCTTTGGGGTGGGCGCGACTTTGACAAGGCGCGCATCATGGGCGTCGTCATGTTTGCGCGTGACAAAGCCCTTCAGCTCCAATTGATCGACAATGCGGCTGACGGTGGATTTTTCTAGATTGAGCTCACGCGCCAGCACTTGGTGATTCAGCCCGAAATGGGTTAATACTGCACGCAGCACATAGGCCTGCTGAGAAGTCAGGCCCAATTGCGCATAGGCTTGATCCCACTGTCGGTTGAGGGTGCGTGCGAGGCTATTGACGTTAAAATAGAGGCAGCGTTCAAACATGGCGGTCTAAACTAAATAATGTGTATCCGTTGTACATGCAACAAGCGTGACCGATTGGCGGGGGATTAGCAGCAACGGGGCGCTTGTAGCATATTTGGCGCATTATCAACATTTTGGCGCTAAAAGTTTAGAATTCAATGCAGGTCAGGGCTACGCAATCGCTAGGCCATCTAAATTAGCGTCTCGCGCGGAAATATTGTAATGGCGAAGTCAAGGTGTATGTGGGTGGGAGCGTTGTTGGAGTAGCGGAGGGCCTGTGGGGCTTTCGCCGACCGGGTTGGAGACTTTGGCGCAACTGGAAAAAATAATAGCGAGGGCGACACCCCAAAGGGCTAAATGAAAAAGCGCGTAGGTGTTATGGTATTTGGGTCTGCCGTTAGATTTCATAGCCCCACCCTCCATTGTTTTATTTAAAAATATTTAAAAACCCAATCATACGTTAATATACCCCATGCAGACAAGGCGGGGCTTGAAAATTTTCAAAAAATCGGTATGTTTGCGCGTGGTGGAACGGCAATGAAACTTTTTTTCGGTTTTGGGTCTAACCGCGCATCGTCGGTAAGGCTAGATGATAGACGGGCGTCATTTCAAAAAAGAGGTAATACTATGGTGGAAGTACAGCAACTTACCAAACGCTTCGGATCGCGCTTGGCGGTCGATCAACTCAGTTTTAATGTGGGGCCAGGTGAGGTGTTAGGATTTTTAGGCCCCAATGGCGCGGGCAAATCGACGACCATGAAAATGGTCACGGGATTTTTGCAACCCACTTCGGGCACTGCGCGGGTCAATGGATTCGATATTTTAGAACAGCCTTTGGACGCCAAAAAAGCCATGGGTTATTTGCCGGAAGGCGCGCCCGCCTACGGCGATATGACAGTACAGCAATTTTTGAATTTTATCGCCGACATACGTGGATTGAGCGGCGATTTTAAACGCGCACGTATGCAACGCGTCGTCGAAGACGTACACCTCACGCAAGTATTGGCGCAACGTATAGATACCTTGTCTAAAGGTTTTCGGCGACGCGTGGGTTTGGCGCAGGCGATTATACATGATCCAAAGGTATTGATTCTCGATGAACCTACGGACGGTTTAGATCCCAATCAAAAGCATGAAGTACGACACCTGATACGCAATATGTCCAAAGATAAAATCATTGTAATTTCAACGCACATCCTCGAAGAAGTGGAGGCCGTGTGTACGCGCGCCATGATCATTGCGCATGGTAAACTGTTGGCGGACGGGACACCCGATGATCTCGCGGCAAAATCTCGCTATCACGGGGCGGTGACTTTAAAACTAGCGGCGCGCGACGAGGCGGCCCGCGTATTAAAAGAATTACCCGATGTGCTCGAAGTGAAAAACGAAGATGCGTCTAATGAATTGACGGTCTTTCCGCGCCCAGGCGCGGCGGTGCTGCAAAGCGTCAGCGCCATGGTAGAACAGAAACGTTGGACGGTGCAGGCGCTTTATCAACAAAAGGGTAGGTTGGACGACGTGTTTAGACAAATTACCGGGGGGGCCGCAGCGTGAAAAATCATCCCATTTCAATTTTGTTAAAACGTGAATTGAATAGTTATTTCGCGACGCCCTTAGCCTATGTGTTTATTGTTATTTTTCTCGCGTTGACCGGCGTTTTTACGTTTTATCTTGGCAATTTTTTTGAGCGTAATCAGGCGGATTTAGCGCCGTTTTTCGGATTCCATCCGTGGTTGTATCTGTTTTTGATTCCAGCCATCGCCATGGGAATATGGGCCGAAGAGCGCAAGACCGGCACGATAGAATTGTTGCTGACCTTGCCGATTACGTTGTGGCAAACGGTGATCGCAAAATTTCTCGCTGCGTGGGCCTTTATCGCCATCGCCTTGGCGTGTACGTTTCCGATGTGGATTACCGTCAATTATTTGGGCGATGCGGACAACGGCGCGATATTTACCGCCTACATCGGTAGTTTATTAATGGCGGGCGGTTATTTGGCGGCCGGTATGTGCATATCCGCGCTCACACGCTCGCAGGTCATCGCATTTATCGTCAGTCTGGTCGTGTGTTTTGTCTTTGTGATGGCGGGTTTTCCGATGGTGGTCGATGTGGTGCGCGGATGGTTGCCCAATGGCATCGTCGATGCGTTAGCGGGTATGAGCTTTTTGACGCATTTTCAAGCGCTCAGCAAGGGCGTGTTGGATCTGCGCGATGTCGTCTATTTTGTCGCCATGATCGCGGCTTGGTTGTACGCCAGCATCTTAATCATCGATCTGAAAAAGGCCGAGTAAGGGAGTTCAGCAAATGAAAAATTGGTTAGTGAATCGTAAGTTTACCTCTGGCAGCGGACTGGCCGTCATCGCCGTGTTATTGGTGGCCAGCGTCGCCCTCAGCAATGTCTTATTGCGCGGCGTGCGCTTGGATTTAACGGAAAATTCTGTGTATACCTTATCCACGGGTACGCAATCTATCTTGTCAAAAATCGATGAACCGATAGATGTATATTTCTTTTTCTCGAAATCAGGTTTGCAAGGTATCCCGCAGTTGGCGAGTTATGGCGCGCATGTGCGCGAAACCTTGGAAGAAATGGCGGGTGCGGCGGGGGGTAAATTGCGCCTCCATGTGATCGATCCCGAAGCGTTTTCGGACGATGAAGATCGCGCGGCAAAATTCGGTGTACAGCCTGTGCCCATAAGTAATGGCGGTGAAAATATTTATTTCGGTATGGCCGCGACCAACGCGGTGGGCAAGACAGAGGCGATTGCCTTTTTTCAACCGGAACGCGAAAGCACGTTGGAATACGACGTGACCAAGGCGATTTACGAATTGAGCCGGGCCAAAAAGCCGGTCTTGGGCGTATTAAGTTCGCTGGAAATGCAGGGTGGTTTCGATGCTCAGCGTATGGCGCCTAAACCGGGGTGGGTGGTGTATGACCAATTGCGTCAGATGTTTGAACTACGCAATTTGGAGAAAGAGGTAAAGGAAATCGCCAGGGATATCGATTTATTATTGCTCGTCCATCCGGTGGCGCTGTCGCCGGCAACGAGCTATGCGATAGATCAATATGTCATGAATGGCGGCAAGGTGCTGGCCTTTATCGATCCATACGCCGAGTCTGCCGCTGCCGGCCCCAACGGCATGCCCAATCAGGGCGCGCAAACACAGTCTAATCCGACTGAACTGCTGAAATCGTGGGGCTTGAGTATGCGCGCGGATAGCGTGCTGGGCGATTCAACCTACGCCTTACAAGTGGGTGTCGGTGCCATGGGTCCACCCGTCTATCATTATGCGATGTTAGGCATCCCGTCGGAAGGTATGCACAAAACCGACGTAGCGACGCGTAATCTCAAACGCATTAACGTGGCCTTCGTTGGCATATTGGACACGCTGAAGGACAGCGGAATGGAAGTGACGCCCTTGCTGACTTCGAGTAAACAGGCCGCACCTTTACCTGGCTTCCGCGTACAAATGGGCGGTAATCCTGCGCAATTGCAACAGGGTTTTGTGCCGACAAACGAACAATACACCTTTGCGGCGCGCAGTCATGGTACGGCGAAATCGGCATTTGCAAGCGGACCACCGGCAGGCGTGGCGGTGAGTGGTAAGCACTTGGCCCAATCTGCAACGCCAGTGGATGTAGTGGTTGTTGCCGATACGGATATGTTGACGGATAGATTCTGGGTGCGCGTACAGGACTTTTTCGGCCAACGCTTGATGTCGCCGTGGGCCAGTAACGGAGATTTTATCATCAACGTGGCGGATAACTTAGCGGGTAGCAGCGATTTGATCGGTATACGCGGTCGTGCGGCATTTACACGCCCGTTTGATAAGTTGGATCAACTAAAACGCAATGCGGATAAGAGTTTTCGTACAAAAGAACAGGAATTGCAGACCCGGTTGCGTGAAACGGAGAGCAAACTGGCGGCAATGGAACGCAGCAAGGGCGATGGCAATGCGTCTTTGTTGTCGGCGGAGCAGCAGCGTGAAATTCAAAATTTCCGTAACGAGAAATTAAAAATCCGCAAAGAATTGCGTGATGTGCGGCATCAATTAGACCGCGATATCGAACGCCTGGGTTCTATTTTGAAATTTATCAATATTATCTTGGTCCCGGCCTTGCTGGTGGTGGGCGTCATAGTGTGGCTGCGTATGCAGCGCCGTAAAGAAGTCAGCGTTGGAGGTGCGGCATGAAAACACAACAATGGGGTGCATTGGCGTGGATCACCTTGGTCGTCGTTGCGCTGGGAGTGGGTTTGAGTATGTGGCGCGATCATGACGCCAGCGCCAAACCTAAGCCCGCGTTTCCACAATTGGAGTCACAGTTGAACGAGGTTGCGAAAATATCGGTGCGCGCCGCAAATAATGTCGCGGTGACTTTAGAACGCACAGACGCTGGGTGGGTGGTGGCCGACAAATCGCGTTATCCGGCTGACAGCGGCATGTTGCGCAAAGAGTTATTGCAACTTGCGCATCTGGAATTGTTAGAGGCCAAGACCAAAAAGCCGGAAAACTACGCGCAATTGGGCGTACAGGCCTTGGATCAAGCCGGCAGCGAAGCGATAGAGGTGCAGGTATTTGGCGCCAATAACGCAATGGTCGCGCATGCCTTAGTCGGCAAGAACGCAAATGGCGGCGCGTATTTACGTTTGGGACACGATGCACAAACCTGGTTAGCGTCGGCACGTCCCGCATTTGCCACCAAGCCTGAGGATTGGTTGGAAAAAGAAATCGCCAACATCGATGCGCAACGCCTGAGCAAGGTGTCGGTACAGGCCAATGGTGCGAGCTATACCATTGAAAAATCGACAGGCAACGATACACCCGTATTGAAAGACGTGCCCAAAGGGCGAGCCGTCAAAGACAGCGAAGTACGGCGCATCATCGGTGGTTTGAGTAATTTGCGATTTGAAAATGTGTTGCCCGCAGCACAAGCGCCGAGCGCCAAATCGGCGGTCAAAATGCGTTTTGAGACTGCCGATGGCTTGGTTGTGGAGACTATGACGTATAAGGATGCGGATAAGATTTATACCACCTTTACGCCTAGTTTTGCCGCAAAGCCGCCAACGGCAGCGCCCGCGCCATCCAAAGATGGCCAGGCGCCGGTAGTAACGCCTACGCCCTCAAATAACACTGCGGTTGTGGCGAACGCACAAGGTGAAAGCGAAAAACTCAAACAGCGATTAAATGGTTGGGTCTATGTGATACCGGCGCATCAGGCAGACGTCTTGATGTTAAATCGCGACGCCTTATTGGAACCCATGGTGAAAACCAAGGCCAAAAAATAGGCTTTGCAGCTCAGATCGCTACAGCAGGGGCGTTGCAGACGCCCCTCTTTTTTGCCCTATCTATTCTTTAACTGTAGAATTTTACTACATTTTTCAAATAAATCAGCACGCTGTCTCCCGCATTTTTATGCGTTAAAGTTTTCTTGCATTGTGTCGAATACCCGACAGGCAATATTTGCTCGCGTTGAGTATTCAAGTTACTAACAAGAAAGTTGCATGAATAATGGAGATAGGCGATATGACAAACCCTGGCAGCAATAGCATCGCAAACGCGACCGTTGTGGACAATCTAGATGTGCTAAAAGATATATTGGAGTTCGCTCCCATCAATATTATGATCGCCGATGCCAATGAAAATATCATTTTCGTCAATAAACGCTCGCGCGATATTTTGCAAAATGTAGAGGGTGAATTGGCGAAATACCTGCCGGGCTTTAGCGCCAATCAAGTGTTAGGCGGCAGCATACATCGCTATCACAAAGACCCCGGTGCGATAAAAAGAATACTGCATGGATTGCAACCCGGTATGACACGTAAAGGCGAGATCGCGCCCGGTCATTTTGTCTTTGAACATGAAACACGTGTCTTAGTAGATCGTGCGGGGCAACGCCTCGGCTATGTGGTGCAGTGGCATGATGTCACGGAAAAACGCCAAAAAGAAGAACAAGCGCAGCGTTTACAAACGGCGGTCGATGGTGCGCAATTGGCGATGATGACCATTAATCGCGAACTGATAGTCACTTATGCAAATGAAGAAACCAAGAAATTAATGAAGAAAAACGCCGATGTGTTGTCGGGGTTGTATCGCGGATTCGATGCCACTAAATTGTTGGGCACTTGTATCGATATTTTCCATAAAAATCCCGCGCATCAACGGCGATTATTGGAGGACGCAAGAAATTTGCCTTTTGAAACCGACATCCAAGTCGGCCCATTGACATTTCATATTCGCGCGTCCGCCATCCACAACTTGGCGGGCCAATATGTGGGCAACACCTTAGAGTGGAATGATGTCACCGAGTTGCGGCGCCGCGAAGTGGATGTAAAACGCTTGCAGTCCGCTATAGATGGCTCAAAAACCGCTTTGATGCTGTGCGACAAAGACCTCAAGATCACCTTTGCGAATCCTGCGGTGGTTGATTTGTTACGCCACCGGCAAAATCAATTGTCTAAATTATTTCCAGGATTTGATCCCAACAAATTGCTCGGCGTGTGTATCGATGGGTTTCATAAAAACCCTGCGCATCAACGTGCGTTGTTATCGAATACCGCGCGTTTACCCTATGAAGGCCACATAGAATTACCAGGTATGGAATTTGTTGTGAACGCCACCGCTATACTCGATGGGCAAGGCAATTACATGGGTAATATGGTCGAATGGCAGGATGTGACGGAACAGAAAGATGCGGAACGGCGCGTACAAGAACTGATTGACGCGGCGATTAAAGGGCAATTAGATAAACGTATAGAATCTGAACGCTACCAAGGGTTTTTAAAAAAAATTGGAGAGGGCATAAATCACTTGATAGATGCCGTCGTACAACCGCTTAAAGACGGCACGCAGGTCATGCAGTCGCTTGCCGAGGGTGACTTAACCAATACCATGGACGGCCATTACGAAGGCGATTACGCGACGTTGCGTGACGCTCTAAATAAGTCGGTCGAGAATTTAGTGAATATGGTCGGTCAGATACGTAATTCTTCTTCCAGCATCACTGCCGGATCTTCCGAGATTGCGCAAGGCAACGCCGATCTAAGCCAACGCACGGAGCAACAAGCATCGTCATTGGAAGAAACCGCATCCAGCATGGAAGAGCTGACGAGCACGGTCAAACAAAACGCCGACAATGCGCGCCAAGCGAATCAGTTGGCGGCAGGCGCACGCGGACAGGCGGATAAAGGCCAAGAGGTAGTGCGCAATGCCATTACGGCAATGTCGGAGATCAGCGGGGCGAGTAAAAAAATTGCGGAAATTATCGGCGTTATCGACGAAATCGCCTTTCAAACCAATTTGCTGGCGTTGAATGCCGCTGTGGAGGCGGCGCGCGCGGGTGAGCAAGGGCGCGGATTCGCGGTTGTCGCCGCCGAGGTGAGAAATCTTGCGCAACGTAGCGCGGGTGCGGCTAAGGAAATCAAGAATTTGATTAAGGATAGCGTTGATAAGGTAAGCGAAGGGCAAAAGCTCGTGGATGCGTCCGGTAAGACTTTGGACGAAATTGTCATCGCGGTGAAAAAGGTAAGCGATATTATTGCCGAGATTGCGGCCGCCAGCCAAGAACAATCAGCGGGAATCGAGCAAATTAATAAAGCCATTACCCAATTGGATGAAGTCACTCAGCAAAATGCCGCGTTGGTTGAAGAGGCTGCGGCGGCGAGTGAATCCATGGAGGATCAAGCACAGAATTTACAACAAATGATCGCGTTTTTTAAAGTCGATGAACAACAGAACAATTCCCAAAATATGGCCCATGACCCTGCGGTGCGCGGCAAACGTGACGCTACGCGACCAGCAAGTCGTGCGCCTCGGCAACCCACTGCTGCGACGCCAAGATCGTCTACTAATGGCGGTGATGATGAATGGCGGTAATTTTAACCCAGATTTTCCATTTGCCTAATCCTGAAAACATGCGCCTTGTTTACACACAAATTGCACATGCAGCATCTGCACGGTCAAGATCAAGGTCATCACCCACTCAAGTTTCATTAATTGATAATAAGACGCCATATCTGTCGCGAACGACGCCTCTAGGATACGCGTACGCAAGGTTTCCACCTGTTCGGGATTGAATATTCCGGCGTTTGTAATCGCGTCCGCCGACAGGTACGGGTCTAGCATCTCGTCCATTTCCGGTTCAAAAAACCATTCACGTATCGGCGTATAAAAGGCCTTCTTTTTAAAATTCCAGGGATGTTGCGGCAGATGCGGCGTGGCTATTTTTTTGAGAATATATTTTTCGTTCATGCCGTTGAGTTTTAAATCCGGCGGAATACGCGCGGCGAGCTCTACCAGCGGATGATCTAAAAAAGGTACGCGCGCCTCTACGCCGTGCGCCATACTCATGCGGTCCGTTTTCCACAATATCCAACCTGGTAGGCGTGTTTTTGTCTCTATATATAAGGATTGATTCACACGATGCCTACCTTCTAAATGGGGCTTCATGACGGCTGCCGCTACGGCCATTTGATCTTGCTGCGCCGCCTGTTGGGTGAAATCCGGATTGAACAAGCCGGGCAGTTGGTCGCCGGTGATTTGCCAAAAATCATACCACGCAGGATAACAACCGAATTGTTCCGTCACCTGCCGCTGATGGGTGCGATCATGTAGGCGATAAAACATATCGACCTGCGGTTCGGAGAAGTTCATCGTATATTGCGTGAAGTATAATAATCGCCGCAGCTCCGGATTTTGAATATCGTTGCCCCATAGGCGCATATAGTCTTGACGATAACAATCGTAACCGGCCAGGATTTCATCGGATCCATCGCCCGTATAAACGACTTTATAGCCGCGACTTTTGACGAGACCGGAAAGCAAATAATAGGGAATATCCAGGCCCATACGCTGCGGTTGCTCAAGGTGATAGACCGCGTTTTCTAATTCTTGCAAATAACCTTGCCCGCCGTTAGAGGCTAGCGTGATCTCATGGTTCTCTACGCCCAGATGATCGGCGATGCGGTGATAAATCGGCGATTCGTCTAGATTTTCATCTTCAAAACGTATCGAAAATGTCTGCACCGGTTTGTCATAGTGATTGGTCAGCAGCCAAGTGGTGGTGGACGAATCTATACCGCCGGATAAGTATGCGCCTATCGGCACCTCGCCTATGGTATGACAGGCGGCGGATGCGTCGAGCGCCGTTTGAAACTCTTTTTCCCAATAGCTTTCCGCGTGCGTTTCATAATCGTTTTCACGCGGAAATTCGATATCCCAATATTGTTGAATATGCGGCGCTTGTCCCGGTGTCAGCGTCAGGTGGTGGCCGGGGGGCAGTTCAAAAATATCCGCAAACGGCGTATTCGGTGAAATCGCAAACTGATAGGTAAAATAGCTGCGTATCGATGCCGGATTAAGTCGCGGTTCGACGCGCCCGGAGGCGTAGATGGATTTAATTTCGGACGCAGCAAAAAAATCCGTGTTGTTCCAGTGGTAAAATAGCGGCTTGATCCCGAGACGATCACGCGCCAGGAATAGGCGTTGCTTTTCCCTGTCATGGATTGCAAAACTAAACATGCCGCGCAATTTGGTGACGCAAGCATCCGCTTCGCGTATATACAATTGTAAAATGACTTCGGTGTCCGAAGTGCTCTTAAAGCGCACACCTTGAGCGTCCAATTGTTTGCGCAATTCACGAAAATTATATATTTCGCCGTTGAAAACGATGGCGTATCTTCCGTCTTGGCTGAGCATGGGTTGCGCACCCTGCGCGATGTCCACGATGGACAATCGGGTGTGGCCTAGCGCGGCGGGGCCACGCAACACCGTCGCATCGTCATCCGGTCCGCGATGTGTGAGTGCGCGAGTCATCCGATCTATACATGATTGATTGGCCGCGTTGCCGTTAGCATGATACAAAACTGCGATGCCGCACATGAGTCACATCCGCCAAGTTGGGTTGAGGCAGTCAATCTAGCAACTAACCCAACACGCGTCAACTTATCGGTGTGGTCATGGCGCTGGTCAACGCCTCGATTCAATGCCCACGATACATTTCCGCGATTTCTGCCGCGAATTTTTGCAAAATTTGCGCGCGACGTATTTTCAGCGACGGGGTCATCAACTCATTTTCCACCGTCCATGCATCCAATGTTAACGTAACGCGACGGATTTGCGCGTAGCCGGGGAATTGATTGAGACGCGCGCCTAGGCGTTGCAAAATCGCTTGATGTGTACCTTCATTACGCAGCATTTCGGGGGTACTGGATATGCCTAGTTTTTTAGCGAATTCCGCCCACAAAGCGGCATTCAGGACGATGATTGCCGTTAAGTAAGGTTTGTTTTCTCCAATCACCAAAACTTGCTCAAACATTGGATCGAGTGAGATCGCCATTTCCATATCGACGGGGGGCACCTTTTCACCATTTGATAAGACCAGGATTTCCTTAATGCGCCCAGTGACATAAATATGTCCGCGCTCGCCAATGCGGGCGAGGTCGCCGGTATGCAGCCATCCGTCTGTGTCTATGGTGTTGCGCGTGGCCTCTTGCATATTCCAGTATCCCATCATCACGCTGGGGTTGCGTGTCAGCAACTCACCGTTGGCGGCGACTTTTACTTCGCTGCCTGGCCGCGGCGGGCCTATACTCGCGGGAATATTGTCCTGCATAGGATTAACGCTACTGCCCGGGCTGGACTCGGTGAGGCCATACCCCTGACAAATAGGCAAGCCTAGTCCAATAAAGGTGCGCGCGATCGGCGTCGAAAGGGCCGAGCCGCCGCTGATCGACATGCGCATGCGGCCGCCTAATTTGGCGAGGACTTTTTTTGCCACTAACGCATTCAAGAGCGGCCACATCAACAGTTTGGGGTGCCACGCGCAACGTTGCTGTTGGTGTTCAAATCGATACCATCCGACATTGACCGCCGCCTGAAATAAGGCGCGCGCGATAGGCGATTTCTCTTGCATTTGGGTTTGAATTTTGGCGTATACACGCTCGAAAATTCGCGGCACCGTGATCAGTACCGTTGGTTTCACGCTGATTAAATCTTCACCCAATTCCGCAACAGAACGCGCAAACGCGACGCTCGCACCGGTCATCATAGGGATGTAATATCCTACGGTGCGTTCTAGCGTGTGTGACAACGGTAAAAAAGACAAAAATATATCATTGTTATATACCGCAACGGCGCTAATTCCCGCGTAGGCGTTGAAAAGAATATTACGATGACTCAGCATCACCCCTTTGGGGCGGCCAGTGGTGCCGGAGGTATAGACGATAGTGGCAAGATCATCGGCCTTGATGTCGGGGTGCGACGTAGCATTCCCCGTAGCCCCCACGAGCCAGGCGTCTAGGGTGGACACGCGGGGCTCCTGCGGACTGTTCAACGGCGCTACGCTGACCACACGGAACGTGGCTGGAAATTCCCGCATGACGGGCTGCACGTTTTGCCATTGATCGTTGTTTTCGATAAGTAACAACTTGATTTGGGCATCATTTACGATATAAGAAATATTATCAGGTCTATCATTGGGATAGAGCGGTACTACGACTAGGCCTAGGCTCAGCGCAGCCTGCTCAAAATGGACCCAGACCGGACAATTTCGCAGCATGACGCCAACGCGGTCGCCTGGGGCGAGCTTTTCCAGGGCCAAGGCGGCGCGATAGCGATCTACCTGATTGGCCGCCTCTTGCCACGTCAGGCTGCACCAGGCGCGGGTGGCGCGATCAAAATGGCGGTAGGCGAGGGCCTGAGGGCTGCGGGTAACGCGCAAACTAAACAAGCCTGAAAGGGTGAGTGCTTGCTGTGGGGTAATTGCGTCGATCTTAGATTCAGCCATGGGGTATTTATCCTCAATTCCATAGAGCAATATAGGGGTATCGGTAAAAATGGCGCGCTTATGTAGTATTATGAACGATATGTGTTTAAGTGGGGAGCGCAATCCATTGATATTTAATATCTTAGAATACTCAAGTTAGCGCATAAAAGGGAGAGGGTAAACACCTTTAATTATTCCATAACAATAATCTGGTATTAATGCCAGCCAATAATATTGGTATTACTAAGTGAGTTTAGATTTAGTAAAATATTGGTGGTGATTTGGGATTACAATGGCACAGGTAAAACTGGTCTATAACGCAGATAGGGGTTGGATGATTCCCATAACCGGAGAAGGGGTAGATAGTAGGCTAGGCGGCGCTCAGTCGAGGATCTGTTATGTCGATGATTCGCGCACCTCCACCTATGTTACAACCAAGGTTTTGAAGCAATACGGCTACGCGGTTGAACATTTCGAGCGTAGCGATGCTGCGTTAGAGGTTTTGCTGGATCAACATTTTGATCTGTTGTTGTTGGATTTTGCCGCCTCTGGCGCAGAGGGGTTGGGCGGTGAACACCTAATCCGCATCATACGCGGCAGCGGACATCCACGCAGTGCAGTGTTGCCGATTATCGTATTGGTGGGGAATAACGATCAAGCGGCGGTAGGTCAACTGAAACAATCCGGCGCCAACGACGTCATCATGAAACCGCTCAAAGGCAAAGAGCTGGACCAGGTGATACGACGCCTAGTCGCAAACTACCATAACCATCTTGGAATGGCCCCTGCGCATAAGGCCGCCGTAACGCCCGCGATAGATAGCGCAAACATCAAATCCAGCGGTGGGGCGGCATCAACGCGTCCGAAAAAAGTATATTCCGTATTAGAGTTGCAGCAGCGTTTTGGCGAGATTCCGACGGGCAAGACGCAAGAACATTCTGCTGCGCCGCCTACCCCGGAAACCTCACCTACGTCAGCAGCCCCAGCGGCGCCAAGGTCAACGCAAGATGTTCCGATTTTAGATAATGCCGTGCGCGGCAGCGAAGAGCGTGGCGCAGACATTACGCAAACAGTCCCCACGCTACAAACGCTGGCGACGATTGTAGATGCGCGTATTGTGGAAAAACTGTCGGCGGCGGTAGCCCAAAAATCTGAGCAATTGGCGGTCATAGATGCGCGCGGCGAGGTTATCCATGAAGCCGAGACTAAAATGCTACCACTGGCCAAACCTGCTGCGCAAGCACAAAAAAATAACACACCTGTTACGGATGCTACAACTCCTTTAGACAGTGGGTTGATGGCATTGCTGGAAAAGTTAGAGCACGGTCAAGACCGCACCGCCCCCAATCCATTTCAAAGTTCGTATATGCCGCCCAAGCTGGATTGGATGGCGCCCGCAAAAAATGTGCTTTCATGGAAGCTGATTGCGATAGGCGTGGGGATAGGCGTTGCGATATTCGGGTATCAAAAATGGACTACGCGCGAATCGGCGGCATTCAATGTCGTAGTCGCGGAACGGGGTGCCATTTATGAATCGATTTCCGTTCCGGCCAAGGTGGTCAGCAAACGCATCGCCGAAATCACACCTTATTCTGCTGGGCAACTGATCAAGATCGAAGTTAAGGAAGGCGATAGCGTCGCCACCGGGCGGGTCTTAGCGGTATTGGATGACAGGGATGCGCAGAGTAACGTCAAACGCACGCAAGCGACGTTGTTGAGTATGGAAGAAGAAGTCAGCCGTACGAACAAAAATCTACAGCGTCTACAACGCGCCCTCGAATTGGGCGCTGTTTCACGCCAACGCGTAGAAGACGCGGAAGGCGAGTGGCGCGCCGCGACCGCCCGTCAGAGTATTACGGAAGAGGAATTACGCTCTACTAAATTGGCCTTGGAACGGTTGCAAATCGTCGCCCCTTTTGATGGGGTAGTGACCTCTATTATCGCGAATTCCGGCAAATGGATCGCGCCACCGGAAATTATCATGACGGTGGTGGATATCGCCGCCCAAGAAGTGATTGCGAAAGTGGATGCCGCCGATGCGCCGGCGATACAAATCGGCCATGAAGTGATGCTATCTAACGAGTCCTTTGCCGGGAAGAAATGGAAAGAAAAGGTCTCGCGCGTTGCGGCGACCACCAAGAAAGATAATGCGCCGAATTCGATAGATGTCGTTATTACGCTGAGCGCCAGCGCGCCCGCGTTACGGGTAGGCCAACAAGTGGATGCAGAAATTCGTTTGCGTGGCAAGTCGGATGTGGTAAAGATCCCTGTGCATGCCTTGATCAACAAAAGCGGATCGCCGATGGTGCCGGTGTTGCAGGGAGACATCGTGCGTCTCGTACCGGTGGTGACCGGGATAGAAGATATTACCTCCGTAGAAATAGTGCGTGGGATAGAAGACGGCGAACAAATCGTTATAACAAACGGCAAAGAAGTCAATGACGGCCAACACATACGTGTGTTGGGCAATAGTTAATTTTAGTTCCAGGTTCCCTTAAACAAATTTATCTCGAATCCGCTGTGCGACAAGGGTCAGTGTGAGGATATGGCGTTTTCTATTCCCAATTTTTCGAGCAACAAAAGCAATGTTCGTCCGATCATACAATTGGAAGGCGTTTCTAAATCATACACCATTGAGCATGCCAGCATCGTCGCATTAAACGAAGTTTCGCTGACCATTTACCCCGGTGAATTTGTTGCGGTGACCGGCGCGTCAGGCTCCGGCAAATCGACGTTGATGGCGCTCATTGGATGCCTGGACCGGCCCGATACCGGCGATATAAACCTGGACGGCGAACCGGTAGGCCACATCAACGATGAGCGGATAGCCACACTACGCAATAGAAGAATTGGATTTATTTTCCAGTCGTTTAATTTGATACCACGGTTGACTACGCTGCAAAATGTTGAATTACCAATGGTTTATGCAGGTACTCCACCGTTGAAAAGGCGTCGGCATGCGATGATTGCGCTGCAAATTGTGGGTATGCAACAACGCGCGCAACATACCCCCACGCAGTTATCCGGCGGGCAGCAACAACGTGTCGCGATAGCGCGCGCGCTGGTCAATAACCCCGATATCATACTAGCGGATGAACCGACCGGTAGTTTGGATGCCGGGAATGTCGATGAGGTGATGAAGTTGCTGTCGCAGCTCAATAAAAACGGCAAAACCATCGTCATAGTCACGCACGATATGCAAGTGGCGAATTACGCGCAGCGCACCCTGTATATGCGCGACGGCACTATTATATCGGACATTAGGCGATAAACGTGCGTACTGCGGCGGATTGGAAAGAATACCTGGGTGAATCCTTAGCGCAAGCGATGTTGGCGTTAAAGGACAATCGTCAACGCACGTTGATGAGCATTATCGGCGTAGCCGTGGGCATCGCAGCGGTGATGTCGGTAGGCATTGTCAGCCAAGGGGGCAGGCAATATATTTTCAGTGAGTTGGAGAGCTTTGGTCTCAAAACGTTATGGGTTTATCGAGATCGTGACCAGAAAAATTCCTTAGACCTGGCGCGCGAAGGCAGTGGGATCACCAATGAAGACTATGCAGCGCTGTTGACCGGCGGTTGTTGCAGTACGGTAGCGCGTTTTAGCGCCGTAGTATATCCCATGGATTGGCAGGCCTCCATCAAATTGGGGAGCTTGCAGGTGCGGGCCAATGTAGAGGGTGTGGATACCGAATATCTCAATATTAATAATGACCAAGTGAGTCAAGGGCGTCCGTTTTCCACTGAGGATATCAAACGTCGTCAAGCCGTGGTGCTGATCGGCGAGTCGGTACGTAAGTCCTTGTTTAACAATCATCCCTTACCGGTAGGCAAAACCTTGCGGATAGGCGAAACGCAATTTACTGTGATCGGATTGCTCAAGGAAAAACGCCGGGATTTTTTAACCAGCATGGGCGCAACACAGGAATTTGACGTGAACAATCGCGTGTTGATTCCGTATACGCTGTTTCAGCAAATGTTGGGCATACAAGAAATCCAAACGTTACAGGCAGAGGTGTTGGATCAAAAAAAAATTAATCCCGGGATCGCTGAAATACAGGATTTTTTGTCCAAACAACATCGCGGGCGCTATAAATATAGGGCCGACAGTATGCTCGAATGGACCCAAACCGCGAATCGCATTGTCTATGGCATTACGTTTATCGGCGTCTTAGCCGCATCTGTGGCGTTGTTTGTGGGCGGGATAGGGATAATGAATATCATGTCGACCGCCGTGATAGAACGCACACGCGAAATCGGTATACGGATGGCGATAGGCGCGAAACGCAAAGACATTTTGTGGCAGTTCCTCATCGAGGCGGCATTGATAAGTCTGATCGGCGGCCTGCTGGGATTGTTACTCGGTGCGGGCGTGTTGGTGATACTCGCGCGCTGGACGGGTTTTCCGCTGCAAGCGGATGCCGTGTTGATTTTATTGGCCTTGTTAGTCGCAGTCGGCGTGGGGTTGGCCTCAGGTTTTTATCCGGCGCGGCGCGCCGCTGGGATGAATCCAGTGGATGCCTTGCGCTACGAGTAAGGTCGAAATTTTTTAGTTATGGCGAAACCGCAATATTGGTCTCCACCAGTGCGATTTCATCGTAACTATACATTTTGGCGCTCGCGCTATCGAGAAAACTCATGCTGGCTTTTACCATGCCCAGCGGCGGATACACCCAGACAGTGCCATTATAAAGCGGAAAATTCGCATTGAAATTCTGTTTAAATTTTATGCGATAACATTCAAAAAAGCCGAATGGCGTTTCGACCACCTCGGTAGTTTCAATATAGTAATCCATAGATCCACCGGTGATTTTATTGCTACATAGTTGATCGCGACAAGTCACAAATGAAAAAACGGTGGTCGGTTGCGTTGCGCCTACGGTCAAATTTGTCGGATACAGGGTTATTCCATACTTGTCGTTGTTATCCACGAGATAGTTAACCGCAGTGCCGCCTTCTTGCTGTAGCGCGAACAAGACGCTACGGTCTTTTTCTTGTTGAATGTAATAAAACATCGTGCGTGGCGGTTGATTAAAGGGCGTGATGGAATTGCTGATACGCATCAGATTGGCGGGGACTTGCGAGGATGGCGAGGGCGGCGGGAGTGGCACGTTTTGCCAGCGTGTGATCCAATCTCCTGAAAAGCTGCTGCCGTCACCATTAAATGCGAGAAATTGGTAGCGCAAATAGTCGCCATTGCTATAGGCGCGCCACGTGGTATTCTTTAAATTAAAATGTTGTTTATCGCGTGGCGGGGCGCACGCCACCATCAATGTGCAGGCGCAGAGTATCCAAAGTAAACGTTTCATCATATGAAAACTAGTATAATATCATGTTATTAAGATTGCATTTGGGCCGTCAACACGCCCGCTGAAAGGTAATTATAACGCGCAATTAGCGCGGCTCCCGATTTTTTTTCGTACGCAATAACACATACAGGGCACCGGTGCCGCCGTCTTGCGCGCGCGCAGAACTATAGGCCAGCACATCGTCGCGCCGTTGTAGCCACAGGCCGACCTTGCCCTTTAAGATAGGTCGTTTATGCGGCAGACCCATTGCCTTTACCATGAATAATACGCAGCGTGCGCAGTCCGCGTGCCTGGCACGCGTGCAGAAATGTACTCAAGGCGTTGGCGGCCGCCACGACAGTTAAGCCATGTAAATCCAATTCCGCCTGGACCGCATACTGGCCGCGTCGCAGTTTGCGCATCACCGTCGGTGGAACTTCAGCGCGCCGAAAGCTCAATGCATCGCCCGTATCTAAGGTTTCCTCGTCGAGGCTGAACGGTGCCATAGATTCTTGCATCACCCGCTGTTCATCCTGCAACCTTTGGTGGGGAATGGGGGCAGGGGGGACGCGTTGGTTCTCCGGCGCGGGGAAATCCAAGCGACGCACATCGGCCACCGCATCCCTAAACAAGGTGCGGTCTTCGGTCGTAACGATGGGCGGCTTTTTGCGTCTCATGGGTACTTACGATGCGCGCTGGCGACGGTATGCCGGGTATAAATTTTAGTGCGTGGCGCTTGGAAAAGTATATACCCACCCCCTATGCGCCGTGCTTTTGGTTATACTAGCATTGAGCTTATATCCCACTCTGTGGCAGGCGCTATCTGTAGGTTATACAGTGTACTGAGGAGTCATGAGTGCAGCAGTTACGTATTTTGGTGAGCAATGACGACGGCTATCTTGCGCCAGGTATTATCATCTTAGCAAAAACTTTAGCATCGGCAGGTGACATAACGGTCGTCGCGCCCGATAGAAATCGCAGCGGAGCAAGCAACTCGCTGACCCTAGAAAGGCCATTGCGCGCCTTTGGCGTAGGCCCACAGCGCTATCGTGTCGATGGCACGCCCACCGATTGCGTACACCTGGCGGTCACTGGTCTGCTGGATTTTGAGCCTGATATGGTCGTCTCCGGCATTAACAACGGCGCCAATTTAGGCGATGATGTTATTTATTCAGGAACGGTGGCAGCGGCCATAGAAGGGCGTTTTCTAGGGCTGCCCGCGATTGCGGTGTCGCTGGTCGGCCACGCGGGCGTTCACTACGAAACGGCCGCGCATGTGGCATTGCGTCTGGTAGAGACCTTGCGCAAAGAACCCTTGCCTGCCGATACCATACTCAACGTGAATGTCCCGGATTTACCGCTGAGTGAATTGCGTGGCTACGCAGTCACGCGCTTAGGGCGGCGGCATCGCGCCGAACCGGTGATTAAATCCGAAGATCCGCGTGGCCAGCCTATCTATTGGGTAGGGCCAGCGGGGCCAGAGCAAGATGCAGGACCGGGCACCGACTTCCATGCCGTGCGCAATGGGCAGGTGTCGGTGACGCCCATACAAATTGATCTTACCCGGTATACGGCCATGGAGACAGTGGCGAACTGGCTCGTCCACCTGGATTTAGCATGAGTATACGCCTGCAAGGCATAGGAATGACATCCTCACGCACGCGTGAGCGCATGTTGCTACGCTTGCAGAAACAAGGCATCATCGATGAGCGGGTACTCGACGCCATGCGCCATATCCCGCGCCATATTTTTGTAGACGAGGCCCTGGCGAGCCGCGCCTATGAAGACAGCGCGTTGCCGATAGGGTATGCGCAGACGATTTCGCGCCCCTTTACGGTGGCGAAAATGACCGAGATATTGCTGAGTTCCCAGCCGCACAGTGTGCTGGAAATCGGCACCGGTTCAGGTTATCAAACGGCCATCTTGGCCACTACTATCGATCACGTCTACACCGTGGAGCGTATATTTTCGCTGCAACAACGGGCGCGCGAACGGGTGGCGGAATTAGGTTTGCGCAACGTGCGTTTTAAACACGATGACGGGCAAACCGGGTGGGTGCAGCATGCCCCCTACGACGCGATTTTGGTCGCCGCAGCGTCACCGGAAATCCCAGCGGCCCTATTGCAACAATTGGCGATTAACGGGCGCTTGATTATGCCTACCGGTGAGGGTACCCACCAAGTATTGAGTTTAGTGGTGCGTACGAGCGATGGTTTTGAACAACAAAATTTGAGTACCGCCAGTTTCGTACCGTTAGTGCATGGCGTTAAACGCTGATTTTTCGTTTCAACATTACATTCGGTAAATATCAACGCGAGGAAGGCGGCGTGGATAAAATAATCTGCGCGTGTATCGCGTTATGGTTAGCGGGTTGTGGCAGCCATGTCTACCACGTGGTGCGCCCAGGTGACACCTTGTATGCCATTGGTTGGCGTCACAATCAAGATTATCGCGATATTGCTGCTTGGAACGACATCCCTCCCCCCTATATTCTAAAACGCGGCCAGCGCTTACGCGTCGCGCCGCGCGTGGCGGTCGTATCCACCAACACCCCACCGACGAATTCGCTTTCTGCACCGCGCACGCCTCTAAAAACTGTTCCCCAAACTGCCCCCTTTGCCGCGCCAAAAAATGAGGAAAACGCACCGTCTCCTTTTAGCGACAGCGAGAATGGCATTGTATGGCGATGGCCTGCACAAGGCAGCCTCGTAAGGGTATTTTCAGGTGTATACCCCACAAATAAGGGAATTGATATCGACGGCATTTTAGGACAGCCGGTGTATGCGGCGGCGAGCGGTCGAATAGTTTACAGTGGTAGTGGACTTATTGGATACGGCAAGCTTATTATTGTCAAACATAACGATATATTTCTAAGCGCCTATGCCCATAATAATGAAGTGTTGGTAAACGAGGGGGACGCAGTGAGCGCTGGACAGCAGATTGCACGCATGGGTAGGACGGGGACTGAGAGGGCGATGTTGCATTTTGAAATACGCCGAAATGGTAAACCTATCAATCCTATTGAGTATTTGCCAAGGCGTCATCTGCAGCAATTGGAGGACAGCGGGTGAAAGATAACCAAGTTGAATCAGAACCTGGAGAGGATTTACTAGAACTCGAAGAACCAGGAGAAGTTGAGCAAGCATTGGCAGTGGATGCAGAGGAAGAAGTCGTTGAAATCGCCGCCGTTGCAGGCGATTCGCTGGACGAACAACTCGATGCGACGCGCCTTTATTTGAGTGAGATCGGATTTTCGCCCTTATTAAGCGCCATCGAAGAAGTATACTTTGCGCGCTTGGCGCAACGTGGCGATGCCGAAGCGCGGCGACGCATGATCGAGAGTAATCTGCGTCTGGTGGTGAAAATCGCGCGCCGCTATTTGAATCGTGGTTTGGCTTTGCTCGATTTGATTGAAGAAGGCAATCTCGGGTTAATCCATGCCGTCGAAAAATTCGATCCCGAACGTGGGTTTCGCTTTTCGACCTATGCCACCTGGTGGATACGCCAGACAATAGAACGCGCTTTGATGAATCAAACGCGCACCATACGATTGCCCGTGCATGTGGTGAAAGAAATCAATGTGTATCTACGCGCCGCGCGCAAATATGCGCAAACTCAAGACCACGAACCCAGCCCCGAAGAAGTCGCAAAATTTTTAGATAAACCTATTGAAGAGGTTAAGCGCATGCTCGGCTTAAACGAGCGTGTAACCTCGGCGGACGAAACCTTAAACGGTAGCGATAAGACCGTGCTCGACGGTATACCCGATGAGCAAAACATCGATCCCGCATTGATTCTGCATGATGACGATGTACGCCGCCATATCGAGCACTGGTTACAGCTCTTGAATGAAAAACAACGCCAAGTAGTGGAGCGTCGCTTCGGGCTCAATGGGTATCGCATCGCGACATTGGAAGAAGTCGGTACCGAGATCGGCGTCACACGTGAACGCGTACGTCAAATACAGGTCGAGGCCTTGGGGAGATTACGTGAGATTTTAGAAAAAACGGGGTTTTCGGCCGACACCCTTTTTAGCGGGTGATTACAGTAGTAGCGCCGCCAAGACATTGCGGCCGTCCACCATTAAAAAATTATAGGTACGGCACGCCGCAGCAGTGTTCATGACCTCTACGCCGATGCCACGCGTCATCAGCGGTGCCAGGATAGCGGATATAGGAAATCGCAGGCGTGAGCCGGTGCCTAAGATCACGAGCTCCGGCGCCATAGGTAATAAGGCGGCGAAATGCTCGGCGGTAAAATCATCAAAACATTGCGGCGGCCAATTTTCATATAAACTGTCCGGCGTCAAGATACAGCTTTTTTGAACTGTCGTTTTGCGCTCTTCTAAGCTACTCGGGATTGGTGTTTGGCGCGGTTGCGCCAAGGTTAAACAACCCGGTGCGTACGAGATAATGGAATAGTGTTTGTGATCGGCTTCGAGAGAAATTTGCATCGTGATATTCTAACTCAAATAAACGGCAATTTCAGCGTCTAAAACCCGAGTTTAAGCTGTGCAAATAACACTAAATAATCATTCCAACCCTCGGCCGGGGGCAGCGCAAAAAGGTTTATACCTAAATATTTATATTGATATTCTACATACACCGACGGCATGACCAAATTCAGCGGCCCTTGATCGCGGCCATATCGCGCGCCCATCAGGCCCGCATAGAGTGTTATGCCGACTAAAGACCCTAAGTCCTTGGAGGCTGCGAGGTAGCGAAAGTCATGATCCAGGCTATTGGTAAACTGCCCGCCGGATAGCGTCATCCACGCACCTTGACACTCCAAGCCCACACCAGGGTGTGTTTGACGACGATATTTGGTATAAGGTTTGGGGGGATAGACTTCTACATGCTTGGATACACCCCCAAGGTGTAGCCAATACTGCTCACACACGGCGGCGGATACAGAAAACGGTAATAGTAGGGTGGCGATGACTATCCATCGTAAGTTTTTTTTCACCACTTAATGCACCCGCATTGTTTTTATCAAGGCCCATATAATGTATGGATTGCATTAAATCGTAATTAAAGTGGTATTTTAACTAAAACCGTTACCTGGCTTAGTTCGATCTGGATTTTCCTGCATTCGATTGACAAATGCGGGAGACAGCGGTACTTTCCCTCGGTTTATCTAAGCCCTAGGGGGACGCTATCGCACCTGGGGGCAGGCCCGATGGGTGGGCGACAACAGGCAGTGTTTTTCATGTGAGGAGTACGGTGTGGAACCGGTCAATGTAGGTTTGTTGGGTCTGGGCACGGTTGGCGGGGGCACGGTCACCGTCCTTAAACGCAATGCCTCGGAGATCGCCAGGCGCGCAGGCAGGGGTATCGTGATTACGCACGCAGCGGCGCGCGATATACACAGCAAACGTAAAATCAATTTGGATGGGATCAAACTAACTGCGGACGGCTTCGCGGTCGTCAATGATCCGCAGGTACAAGTCGTGGTGGAGTTGATCGGAGGCGATACCATTGCACGCGAATTGGTGTTGCAGGCCATTCAAAATGGCAAACATGTGGTGACCGCCAATAAGGCCCTGATCGCCAAACATGGCAATGAATTATTTGCGCTGGCCCAGCAACGTGGGGTTATGATCGCGTTTGAGGCTGCGGTCGCGGGTGGAATTCCCATTATCAAAACCTTACGCGAGGGTTTGGCGGGCAATCGCATCGAATGGCTGGCCGGCATCATCAATGGTACCGGCAATTTCATATTGAGTGAAATGCGCAGTAAAGGCCGCGATTTTCACGACGTGTTAAAAGAGGCGCAACACCTAGGTTATGCCGAGGCCGACCCGACCTTCGATGTTGAAGGCATAGACGCCGCACATAAACTGACCATTTTGGCGGCCATTGCGTTTGGTATCCCATTGCAGTTTTCTAAGGTGTATACGGAAGGCATTACGCGCATTTCCGCCGACGATATCCGCTATGCCGAAGAATTGGGTTACCGCATCAAACACCTGGGCATTGCCAAACACCACGATAAAGGCATAGAGCTGCGCGTGCATCCGACGCTGATCCCGGAGAGCCGTTTGATCGCCAATGTCGATGGCGTAATGAACGCAGTCGTAGTGAAAGGCGACGCCGTTGGACCAACCTTGTTTTACGGCGCAGGCGCGGGCGCGGAACCTACGGCCTCTGCGGTGGTGGCGGATTTAGTGGACGTGGTGCGTGCCTTGACGACAGATCCGGAAAATCGCGTGCCGCACCTGGCGTTCCAAGCGGATGCCTTGGTAAACGCACCCATATTGCCTATGCGCCATGTGGAGACGACCTATTATTTGCGATTGAAGGCGCAAGATCGCATCGGCGTTTTGGCCGATGTCACGCGTATTTTGAGCGAGCAAGGGATCAATATCGAGGCCATACTGCAAAAAGAACCCGCCGTGCCGGGCAGCGATGTACACATTATTTTATTGACGCATCGCGTGTTGGAAAAACACATGGATGAGGCCATTGCCCGTATCGAGGCGCTAGAAAGTATAACCGACGACGTAATGCGCTTGCGCGTGGAAACGTTAAGTTAACTAAAGGGAACCTCTAAACATTCGACAGCAATTTTTGAGGAAGAATATATGCCATTTGGACGCCGTTATACCGGATTGATAGATAGATACCGTGATCGTTTACCGATCAAAGACGATGCCCGCATTATCAGTTTGTGCGAGGGCAATACGCCGCTGATCCGCTTAAATAACATTCCGCGTCTGATCGGAAATGCCGTGGATATTTACGTTAAATACGAGGGTTTGAATCCCACCGGGTCGTTTAAAGATCGCGGCATGACCATGGCGGTGACCAAGGCGGTAGAAGACAATAGTAAGGCGATTATTTGCGCCTCTACCGGCAACACGTCAGCATCCGCAGCCGCCTACGCAGCGCGCGCCGGAATCACGGCCTTTGTGTTAATCCCGGACGGCAAAATCGCCATGGGTAAATTGGCGCAAGCGGTATTGCATGGCGCGCGCGTGTTGCAAATCAAAGGCAATTTCGATGACGGGATGCAAATTGTCAAAGAGATCGGTAAGGCAATCCCTATTACGATAGTCAATTCCATCAACCCTTTTCGTTTGCAAGGACAAAAAACGGCGGCATTTGAAATTATCGAGGCCCTGGAACGCGCCCCTGACTTTCATTGCTTGCCGGTCGGCAACGCAGGCAACATTTCGGCGCATTGGATGGGGTATACCGAATATTTTGAACATGGCATGGTCAATGACCGGCCCCGGATGGTGGGCTATCAAGCGGCGGGCGCAGCACCGTTTTTGCGTGGCAAGATGGTCGATCAGCCGGAAACCATAGCGACTGCAATACGCATTGGCCACCCCCAATCTTGGGATTTGGCCTGGGACACCCAGCGCATGTCCAACGGTTGGTTCGACGAGTGTAGCGACGCGGAAATCTTGACCACCCAAAAATTGTTGTCTGAGAAAGAAGGAATATTCTGTGAACCCGCCTCCGCGACTTCGTTGGCGGGCGCGTTACGCGATATAAAATCGGGTAAAATCCCCGCAGGCAGCAAGGTGGTATGTACCTTGACGGGGCATGGGCTCAAAGACCCGGACACTGCAATCAAACAGGGTGGTGGCGCGATCCAATCCGTTGAGGCGACTTTAGCGGCGGTCAAGGATGCAATCGCTAAGAACGTTTATTAAAATATGCACTCCAATAAAACAAGTGATGAGATGTATGACATACAGCAAGGGGTAGACTATGTCTAAAGAAGTAGGTCAGTTGGTGATAGAAAGCGTTAAAGAAGACGGCCGCGCGTTTCGGCCGAGTGATTGGATTGAACGCATTTCGTCGGTATTGGGTAGTTTTGGAACGGATCATCGTTTGCACTATGCGAAAAGTGTACAGCCGCGCTCGATTAACGGCCAAAAATGCCTGGTTGTGGATGATGCGTTGAAGGAAGAGAATCCCGCCGCCTACGAATATATTTTAAATTTTGCAGCATCAAACGGTCTGCGCGTACACCATGAGCGGCTCGCGCAAGACGAAAAATCCGCATAATCTGGCAGCGCGTCCGATGGAAGATTAACTCCACCGGACGCAACACCTTTAATCAACTGCTGACGTGCCGTTCGCGCATCTCCGAAAGCGTCTTACATTCTATACACAGCGTTGCCGTTGGGCGTGCCTCTAAGCGGCGGATACCGATTTCGTCGCCACACTGTTCACAAAAGCCATATTCATGTGCGTCTAACGCCGCAAACGCCTCATCGATCTTTTTAATGAGTTTGCGTTCGCGATCGCGCGCGCGCAGCTCCATCGTGAACTCGGACTCTTGTGTTGCGCGATCATTGGGATCAGGGAAATTGGCGGCCTCGTCTTGCATGTGATGAACGGTACGATCCACTTCCTCCATTAACACGCGCTTCCATTCGCGCAGAATGTTGCGGAAATGCGCCTCTAGGCCTGAGCTCATGTAGTCCTCGCCCTTCTTTTCCACATAAGGCGCGATTCCTAAAAAACCTAGCGTGCCACTTGCCCCGGAATTGGCGTTAGGGGCAGGGTTAGAGGAACTTGGCCGTGGCGACGCAGCGGGCTTGGCCGGCATAGGCTTGGGGGTGCTGCCGACTTTGGCCGTAACAGGCGTAGGCGCAGGTGCTTTAGGCGCGGGTTTTTCGGCCGCTGGTGCAGCGCTGGGTTTGCTGACAACCTTGGTACGCGCAGGCGTTTTGGTCGCAGTTTTGGCGGCAACGGACGCTTTGCTCGCGTTGGACTTAGTAGGCGTAGATTTCACTATAGTTTCCTTAGCGGTCGCTTTGGTCGGTTTGGTCGGTTTAGCTTTGGGCGGCGGTGACTTTTTGGCCGCAGGTTTGGAAGGCGACGACTTGCCACCAGCCTTAGCGGGTCCTTTGGCTGGTTTGCTGGATTTGGGTTTTTTAACTACCATCCGCGTGCTGCTCCATCACGAGGTTAAAGTGAAGCTCACCTTTCTACCAAAATCTAACCTCCATGACAAGTGATGCGTTGCATAAAAATGAGTCTTGGTGATTGAACTCGCTCGGAACGGTATACTATGGGCAAATAATGCGTGGGATTTGATATGACCTTAACAACCTTGATTTTTGACGTAGATGGCACGTTGGCCGACACCGAACGCGATGGTCACCGGGTGGCCTTTAATCGCGCGTTTAGCGAGACGGGCTTGGACTGGCAATGGGATGTGTCACTCTACGGGGGGTTGCTGGCGGTCACTGGTGGCAAGGAACGTATCCTTCACTATATCGAACGGTTTCGTCCTGAATTTGTGCGCCCACGGGACATGGCGGGTTTTCTAAAATCCTTACACCTGGCCAAGACGCGTTACTATGTTGCGATGTTGGAGGCCGGGGAGATACCGCTACGCACCGGGGTGCAACGCCTGCTCACCGAGGCCCGCAACGCCGGGCTGCGCCTCGCCATCGCCACCACCACCACCCCGGACAACGTGACCGCACTGCTGCGTCACGCGCTGGCCCCCGGCGGTGAGACATGGTTTGAGGTCATAGGGGCAGGGGACATTGTGGCGGCCAAGAAACCCGCACCCGACATTTATCACTGGGTGTTGCACCAGTTGCGCCTCGATCCCCACCAGGCCTTGGCATTAGAGGATTCTGAAAACGGGTTGCGTGCGGCGCGCGCGGCGGGCTTGCGTACGCTTATTACCCTCAACCATTACACCTTGCACCAAGACTTCTCCGGGGCGCTGGCGGTGTTTGATCACCTTGGCGATCCTGGTCTGACGTGTCGTTGCGTGCAAGGCCAAGTGACCGCCCCGGCAATGGTAGATGTCGCCTGGCTGCGCTCAGTTGCCGAGGGATGAAGAATTAGCACGATAGCGCGCGATCCCACGTTTAGCCAGCAGGGCGCTGCCATACGCTGCGTCTAGGTGCATCGCCTGAGGCATAGGGACTTGCAATAGCCGACTGCGGATACGCGACCAAGCGGTATTGCGCGCGCCGCCCCCGAGCGTGCGTAACGTGCGCACAGGCGTCGCCCCTAACTGGGCCAAGCGTGCATATCCCTGCGCTTCGATACGCGCGATGGATTCCAACAACCCTTGAAAAAACTCAGTGTCCTGCGCCGGTCTGGGGGTCAGCCGTGGGGCCAGCGTCGGGTCGGCGATGGGGAATCGTTCACCCGGCTTGGTCAATGGGTAATAGTCTAACCCAGTGGGTTCATCGGGCTTCAAATGGGCGCTGAGTGCCTCCATTTCAGCAACGGAAAAAAATGGTAGCAGCGCAGCGCCACCCGTATTTGATGCCCCACCTACTAGCCAAAGATCTCCAAGGCGATGGCTATACACGCCAAATTCGGCAGCGTATACGGGCGACGCCGAAATGAGTTTGATGGTCAGCGTAGACCCTAGTGAGGTAACGGCGTCACCGATTTCCTGCGCGCCGCTCGCGATAAAAGCGGCCACACTATCCGTCGTGCCGGCCATCACCAGCGTGTCAGGATTCAGGCGTAAAACACGCGCTTGCGGACTTTCGCAGATACCCAAATATGTTCCAGGTGGAACAATGCACAACAACTCGTTGATGTCAACAAGATTTTCCAGCCAACGTGGCCAAGCGCGTGAAACGGGATCATAGCCCGTTTTGAGTGCATTATTCTCGTCACTGGTCATAAACTTGGCACCTAGCCGCGCCGCCAGCCAGTCGGCTTGGTGTATGATGCGGCTTTTTGGGTAGTGCTTTTTAAGCCACAGCCATTTGGCCAAGCCGCTGGTGCGTCCACGCGCAGGGCTTTCCATCGGCGCGTATAAAGCGATTTGATCGGCTTCCAATACGCAACCGCTGTCGTCATACATGAGCGCGGGGCCCATGGGCTCGCCTTGTGCATCCACGGCTAACAGGCTACCGGAGGTGCCGTCTATGCTCAGTGCGGCCACCTGTTTCAGATCGGCCTGCGCCGCCAGTTGACTAAGGGCCAGCGTCAGCGCCGCCCACCACGCAGACGGATCTTGGGTGACATGTAGACCCTGGACGATGGAAGCAGGCAGGCTAGCGGCGGATTGCGCGACTACAGATTCGGCCTCGTCTATGATGATGGCGCGACAACCGCTAGTCCCCAGGTCGATACCGAGATACCGTTCCAATCAGGGTAGCTGCACTAAACTAGGGGCCGTCCACGTGGAGTGTCGATAGTCGGCGGCAACGGTGGTATAGATGCCCCCGCGAACATTGAACTCGGCGGTCAGCCGCATAAAGCGGGGTTGGGTGGCAGCGACCAGATCGTCCAAGATGCGGTTAGTCACCGCTTCGTGAAAGGCACCTTCGTCGCGGAACGACCAGACATACATTTTGAGCGATTTAAGCTCAACACAGGTTTGATCGGGTATATATTCGAGATGGAGTGTGGCAAAGTCCGGCTGGCCGGTCTTGGGACACAAACAGGTAAATTCAGGGATGCGGATACGTATGGTGTAATCCCTACCGGGCCCAGGGTTCGGAAAGGTCTCTAAATCTTTAGTCGGTTGGGTAGGCATGAGTCGCTCTCTATGGTAGTTTACGTGTCCAATTTTAACTCAATCGCCCTGGGGCTAACAGCTCAAACAGGGGGGAAGTCTATGGAGTTGCCGTTATGCGTCTGAGCAAGATTAAACTGGCTGGGTTTAAGTCCTTTGTAGACCCGACTACGGTCTTTTTTAAGAGTAATCTTGTAGGGGTCGTCGGGCCGAATGGCAGCGGCAAGTCCAACGTCATCGACGCAGTGCGGTGGGTCATGGGCGAATCTTCCGCCAAACACCTGCGCGGCGATTCGATGTCTGACGTGATTTTTAACGGCTCATCGGCGCGCAAACCCGTTGGTCAGGCCTCGGTAGAATTGATCTTCGACAACCACGACAGCGTGCTCGGCGGCCAGTACGGCAGCTACAACGAGATCTCCGTAAAACGCGTGGTGTCGCGCGATGGGCAATCGAATTATTATATGAACGGTGCGCGTTGCCGGCGGCGCGACATCGTAGATATCTTTTTGGGAACCGGCCTGGGGCCACGCTCCTACGCCATCATCGAACAGGGTATGATCTCGCGTTTGATCGAGGCCAAACCGGAAGAGTTGCGCAACGTCATCGAAGAAGCAGCGGGTATTTCTAAATATAAAGAACGGCGGCGCGAAACCGAAACGCGCATGAAAAATACCCAAGAAAACTTAAATCGCTTAAATGACATCCGGGAAGAACTCGGCAAACAATTGGATCGTTTGCAGCGCCAGGCCAAAACGGCGGAACGATATAAGGAATTGATGCAGGAAGAACGTACACTACGCGGTCAATTGCAGTCATTGCATTGGCGACAACTGGATGCGCGGGTCGGTGAAGCCGGTATCGAAGTGCGCACCCAAGAAACGGCCTTGGAAGCGGATATTGCCACGCAACGCGCCCTAGAGGCAGGTATAGAAAAACAACGGGAAGGGCAGATCGATGCCACTGATTCCTTTAATGCGGTGCAAGGACGTTTTTATTCTGTAGGTGCGGACATTGCCGCCAAGGAACAAGCCATACAACACATTAAAGAACGGCGTCGCCAACTTGAGCAAGACATCGCGCAGGCGGACCGCCAATGGGAGGATGCGCATGTCCATTTGCATTCCGATACCCAGCGGCTTGCCGAATTGCAAACGCAAAAAAATGACATAGATCCGCAATTGGACCGTTTACGCGAGCGCGAATATGTTTCCCAAGCGGCGCTGAGCGAAGCCGAAGAATACATGCACGCAGTGCAACAAGATTGGGATGGTTTCAGCGCTCAAGCGGGTGAACCGGCGCGCTTGGCCGATGTTGAACGCACACGTATCCAACATCTTGAAAAACAAACATTATTATTGGATCAACGCCAGGCGCGCTTACAAGAAGAGTTGGCGTCGATACAAACCGCTACGTTGCGCGCCGAAATTCAAGCCTTAGAAGACGCACTCGCCCAACATAGCGCGGTCGGTGACGGTCAACACGCGGAATTGCGCCAATGCTTAAGCGCCATCAGCGAACAACGGCAACAAAATAGCGTTACTACGTCGGAATTGGATCATACGCGCAGTCAAACACAAACCAAAAAAGGGCGTTTAGCGTCTTTAGAGGCGTTACAACAAGCGGCATTGGGGCGGCGTCAACAAACAGTAAACGAATGGCTGCACGCGCGTGGCTTACGCGAAGCAAAACGGCTTGCCGAAATCATGCAGGTTGACAGCGGTTGGGAACGTGCCGTCGAGGCAGTCATGGGCAATGATTTAGAGGCCGTATGCACGACGAATTTGCACGCTGCGCTGGCGTCAATACAAGAATTGCAACAAGGTTCTGTCAACTTGATCGACGGACAATATGCCAATGCAACGGTACCGCCATTGGCGCAAAAAATACCCCTGGCATCCAAAATTCAAGCGCCGTGGTCGTTGGAAGGGTTGCTCGCAGGCATCTACATTTGTGAGGGCCTGAATGAGGCATTACAACAACGCGGGAGTTTAGCCGCCCATGAATCGCTGATTACGCAAGATGGCGTATGGTTGGGCAAGGATTGGGTGCGCATCAACCGCGGGACGGACGAAAAAAGCGGCGTTTTACATCGTGAAAAGGAGATCCGAGAACTAGAATCGGACCTTCAACTTACGCAACAACGCGTGACACTATTAGAAGCGCAATTGGAAGAAGGCAAGTTCCGTTTGCATAGCCTGGAAGAAAGCCGCGAATCGCTGCAAACAGCGGTGAATATGGCGGATCGGCGGGCCTCGGAAATGCGCGCGCAAATCACCGCCAGGCATTCGCGCTTAGACCAAATGCAGGCCAGGCACGGCGCAATACACAAAGAAATCGACGATATCCAAGCGCAAATTCGTGCGGCGGAACAAGAAATATTGGTGGCACGCGGTCGTCTGGACGAGGCCATAGGCGCGATGGATACGATGAATATCCGGCGCGAAGAACTGAGTAGGCGGCGCGATGAAGCGCGTGCGCGCCTAGACACCGCGCGCCGCACGGCGCGCGAAGATAGAGACGGCTTGCACGCGTTGAATATACAATCGCAGACCGTGGAAAGCAATCTCAAGGCGACGCGGCTCAACTTGGAGCGCGTGGAAAATCAATTGGAAGGGTTAGGACATAGACGCGAAGAATTGCGCGAGATGTTGCTCACGGCGGAGGCCCCGCTTGAGCAAAATAAGCTGGAATTGACAGTGCTTTTACAAACACGCGTCGATGTGGAACGCGAATTGACCGAGGCCCGCCGACAAGTAGAATCCTTGGATCATGAGCTGCGCGGCTTGTTTGAAAAACGCAATCTTGCCGAACAAAACGTTCAACATACGCGTGAACAACTGGATCGCCTGCGCATGGGCCTGCAAGAACTCACGGTGCGTCGTCAAACCGTCCAAGAACAACTGAATGCCGCCGGATATCAATTGCAGAATTTGTTTGACAACATGCCGCCCGATGCCACTGAAGAACAATGGCAAACGCTGGTCGAACAGGCGGCGCAAAAAATCCAGCGCTTGGGGCCGGTCAATTTGGCTGCGATAGATGAGTTTGCGGAGCAACAACAGCGTAAGCAGTTTCTGGACGCACAATATAATGATCTAAGCGAGGCGCTTTCCACATTGGAAAATGCCATACGTAAGATTGACCGTGAAACTAAAGAGCGTTTTCAAGAGACTTTCAACAAGGTCAATGAGGGTATGCAACGCATGTTTCCACGCCTGTTCGGTGGTGGGCAGGCCTATTTAGAAATGACCGGGGAAGATTTGCTAGATACTGGCATCAGTATCATGGCACGCCCGCCTGGAAAACGTATTTCAAACATACATTTATTGTCCGGCGGCGAAAAGGCCTTGACGGCGGTAGCGATGGTATTCTCCATTTTTGAGCTGAATCCCGCGCCTTTTTGTATGTTAGACGAGGTGGATGCACCCCTGGACGAGGCCAACGTCGGGCGTTTTTGCAGCCTGGTCAAAGAAATGTCCGAACGCATACAATTTATTTTTATTACACACAATAAGGCGACCATGGAGATTTCGGAACAACTCAATGGTGTGACCATGCATGAACCGGGCGTGTCACGCTTGGTGACGGTGGATGTAGAAGAGGCCATTAAACTGGTGGCGGTATAGAATTTCCTGGTATGATTGCGGCTCCACCAAACATAGAAACGCGCGCGCAAAATCTGCGTGCGCAAATCAATTATCATAGTTATCGCTATTACGTCCTCGACGCCCCGGAAATTCCAGACGCCGAATATGATCGTTTAATGCGCGAGTTGGAAGTATTGGAGGCGCAATACCCCGAGTTAGTTACCGCAGATTCGCCCACTCAACGCGTGGGCGCAAAGCCGGTCGCCGAGTTTGCTGAGGTCAAACATCCGGTTCCGATGTTGTCGCTTACCAACGCGTATACCGATGAAGAAGTACAGGCGTTTGATCAGCGGGTGCGCGAAAAGTTGGGTGTAGAGCAAATCGAGTATGTCGCCGAACCTAAGCTCGATGGATTGGCCTTAAGTTTATTGTATAAAGACGGTCTGCTCGTACGCGGCGCGACGCGCGGCGATGGCGAACATGGCGAGGATGTGACGCAAAATGTGCGTACTATCCGCAGCATACCGCTCGCTTTGATAGGTAACGGATTTCCGCGCGCGTTGGAAATACGCGGCGAAGTCTATATGCCCAAACAAGGATTCGAGGCCCTCAATACGCTCCAGCGTGAACATGGCGAAAAAGAGTTTGCCAATCCACGCAACGCAGCGGCGGGGAGCCTGCGGCAACTGGATGCGCGTATCACCGCGACTCGCCCGTTGGAATTTTATTGCTACGGCGTAGGCCAAGCGGAAGGTGGCGCGTTGGCAACGCGGCACAGTGATGTCTTAATGCAATTACGCTTGTGGGGATGTCGTGTCAGCAATGAAACAAAGGTTGTCTCTGGTGCAGCCGGGTGTTTGGAATACTATCGCCACATAGGCGCGCGACGCAACACCTTACCTTTTGAAATCGACGGCGTCGTCTATAAAGTCAATGTGTTTGATTTGCAACGCCAAATGGGCTTTGTTGCGAAGGCCCCGCGGTGGGCGGTGGCGCATAAATTCCCCCCCCAGGAAGAATTGACCACGGTACTGGCGATAGATATCCAAGTCGGCCGTACCGGCGCATTGACACCGGTGGCGCGCCTCGCACCTGTGCAAGTAGGGGGCGTTACCGTCACCAATGCGACCCTGCACAATGAAGATGAGGTCGCACGCAAAGATGTGCGCGTTGGCGATACGGTCATCGTGCGTCGCGCAGGCGATGTGATCCCAGAAGTCGTCGGTGTCGTAGTGGCGCGCCGACCGCCGCATACGCATAAATTTACTATGCCTAGCGTGTGCCCGATATGCGGCTCTGATGCTATAAAGCCGGAAGGCGAGGCCGTCACCCGTTGCATGGGTGGCCTATTTTGTATGGCGCAACGCAAAGAGGCAATTCGACATTTCGCGGCGCGGCGCGCCATGGACATTGAAGGCCTAGGCGATAAACTGGTCGATCAATTGGTAGAAACCGGACTGGTGCATAGCGCCGCCGATTTGTATACCCTCGACGCCACGCAATTGGCCAATTTGGAACGCATGGGTGAAAAGTCCGCGCGCAATCTGATGGAAGCGCTGGAACGTAGTAAAAACACTACCCTGGCGCGCTTTTTATTCGCGTTGGGCATACGTGAAGCGGGTGAAGCAACGGCGCTGACCCTGGCGCAATTTTTTGGCAATTTAGAATCTATCGCGGTCGCGAATGAAGAGTTGTTGATGACGGCACCTGATATCGGCCCGGTCGTCGCGGCGAATATCGCGGCGTTTTTCCGTCAAGCGCACAATAGAGAAATTATCGAAAAATTATTGGCGGCGGGCATAACCTGGCCGCCTGTGGCGCGTGCGCATCATGATGCGCCATTGCAAGGAAAGACATGCGTAATCACCGGCACCTTAACCAGCATGACACGCGACGAGGCGAAGGCCCATCTACAACGCTTGGGTGCCAAAGTCAGTGGTAGCGTATCAAAAAAAACGGATTTCGTGATTGCGGGGGCGGAGGCGGGATCAAAATTGGATAAGGCCCGCGAACTCGGCGTTAAAGTGATGAATGAGCAAGATCTGTTGCATTTGGTAGAGCCATCAAAATAAATTGTGCGTATGTCCCCCGGTTCTGCACGCGGCAAACCGGAGGACGATAGGCGACTATTTAATTTCCGCACCCGCTTTGATCGTTGCTTTATTGCGCAATCCGGTAATAAATTCACCAATAATCTTATTTTCAACGATAATACGCACTTGTTTTTCCACGTCTTCAAACGAAGGCGGTTCGGCCTTGCGTTTGTTTTCCACTAAAATCACATGCCATCCGAAATCCGTCTGCACGGGTTTTTCGGTATATTTACCGACGGCAGTACGTGTTACCGCATCGGCTATCGGCTTCATTACTTGATTGGGCGAAAACCATCCTAAATCTCCGCCTTGCGGCCCGGACGAGCCCATGGATTTCTTTTTCGCCAACGCCGCAAAGTCCGCGCCGTTATCGAGTTCAATAATAATGCTCAACGCTTCTTTTTCCGTCTCAACCAACACATGGCGGGCGTGATATTCGGTAGATGCGGCCTCTACGATTTGCTGCTTGTATACACGTTTGAGTTCGCCCTCGCTTGGGGGATGATCTTCCAACAATTTACGTATCCGATACCGCGTGACGATATTGCGAGTTTGTTCTTGTATTTCTAGCTGGACATCCGGGTTTTTTAATATGGCGCCGGAATCCAAAAATATGAGTTCGCGATTAATCAACTCCTTTATCAATTTGTGGCGCTGATCGTCGGAAACCGTGTCGTTCTCAGTGCCTATGCGCATTTGGCGATACAACTCGAAGCTATGCTTCGAAATGGCGTTCCCATTGACGACCGCGATTGGTGTGGAGACCGTCGCATCCTCGGCCTTACTCGTCACGGACGCGCCGATGAGTAACAGGCCTAACGTAAAAATGATGGGCAAATACATAGAGTACCCTTGCGATGTACTATTAAACACCGGTTTCTTCCGGCGTATAGGCCTTGATGCTAAGCGCGTGTATTTCTTCACGCATGGCGTCTTGCAAGGCCTCGTACACCAAACGGTGACGTTGAATTAATGATTTACCCGCGAAGGCGGTCGCCACTATTGTCACCTGAAAATGTCCACCGCCACGCGCGCTGGTGTGTCCCGCATGATGATGACTGTCGTCTACAATATCTATTTGCACGGGTTGCAATGCCGCCGTCAGGCGCTCGCGTATATATTGCGCTCTATCTTTAATAACCGTCATGATGGGAACACCTTTCGAAAGGGTTTAACGACGACATTTTGAAAAACGCCAGCCGCCATATAGGGGTCTTGCGCGGCCCATGTCTGCGCAGCGTCCAAATTGGAGAATTCGGCAACAATAAGACTGCCTGTAAAGCCCGCCGGACCTGGATCTACGCTATCTATAGCGGGAAAAGGACCCGCCAATAACAGGCGTCCTTCATTTTGCAACTGGGTCAAGCGTTCCACATGCGCCGCGCGCACGGATAAACGTTTTTGCAAACTATCTGCGGTGTCTTCACCGACTATCGCGTACAGCATTAGGCGTCATCCTGCGTAGGATGCGTATCTTCCAGCTTTATATAGCGTGAAATATACATCGCTTGCGCGATGGCGAAAATGGCGGTGATGCCAAGCAAACCGAACAATTTAAAATTCACCCAGGTTTCGGTATCGAAATTGTACACGACGTATAGGTTCAAAAAACCGCTTAAAATAAAAAATGTCACCCAACTTAAGTTTAATCGAGTCCACACAGTGTTTGGCAATTGCACGGCGCTGCTCATGGCGCGCTCTATCAGGGTTTTTTTACCGATAAATTGTCCCGCCAAAAAAGTGATCGCCAGTACCCAATTGACGGCGGTCGGTTTCCATTTGATAAACATCTCATCGGCTAACCATAACGTCGCCCCGCCAAAAACGCCGATAATGCCTAGATTCACTAGATGCATGGGCTCAAAACGTTTGATTTTAATGCGCGTATAGATGACTTGTACAATGGTTGCACCCATTGCAACAGCGGTCGCCGTATAAATCCCAAAAAATTTGAAGGCGATAAAAAACAGTATGATAGGAAAGAAATCGTAAAGCAGTTTCATAGTGTGGAACTGACTCGCTGTAACGGCTAGGTAGAGCAGGCACTCTAGCTCACCGTAAGGCAAACTGCAACCGCCAAACAACGATCTGCGCAAGATGTCGCTTGCAAACCCTCATTCGGATGACTATAATACGCCCCACTCGATGTCGCGGGGTGGAGCAGTCCGGTAGCTCGTCGGGCTCATAACCCGAAGGTCGTTGGTTCAAATCCAGCCCCCGCAACCACTTTCTTGGCTGCTGTACGCAGCGGCCTGCCGTAATAAATAGCCCGTTGCCCATGTTTCACTATGCGAAATGTGCTGTGAATACAGCGGGTTATGTCGCATTCTTGGTGCTCTTTTCCGGGTTGACCGTATGCATTGCCGACCTGGCTGTGCGGCTTGTTGCACCGCGCCTTCTATGTCTTCAAGCATCCCTGGTATGCAGTTCGGTAAGCCTGCAGCCATTCCTTGCGTTCAATTGGATGAGCATGGCTTGTGTCGATTATTTGGATTGGCGACGCGTCCTGCGGTTTGCAGTTCATTTAAACCGGCGCGAGATACCTGCGGTGATACACGAGAAATGGCGCTGCAGATATTAACGATGTTAGAGAAAAATACACGTTAAGTTCCTTATGCCGCGTGTTTTTGACAAAGCTGCTGAGTCAGTAGCACCGCATGGGCTTGGAGTAGCGTAATCCACCGCATGTCCAATCGCGCGCGTGGGGCGTGTATAGAAAGCGCTGCGATCGGGCCGTTGCAATCACTAATCAGCGTCGCAATACTCGCGTACCCTTGTTCAACTTCATCAAACTCACGACCATAGCCACGTTTATGTGCGCGCCGCGTCTCATGCAATAATTTTTCAACATCGGTCACAGTGGCACTGGTAAGCGCTGCAAGTCCAAAACGGGCGGCATAAACATTGACTGCGTGTACGCCGCATTCACCCAACCACAATTTACCGCAGGCGGCAGCGTGTAAGGGCACGGCAGTACCTTCTGCCAGGTCAATCAATGGCACGCGTCCACCGCTCATGCAACTGGTAAATATTGCGTGACTTTCATTAAACCGTGCAATGCTTACTGTTTCCCCGACGGCGTCACGCACACGCTCCAAGGTATTGTGGGCCTGCACTTCTATGTCGGTGGTTGCATTTTTAACCGTACGCGCTTTCGTCCCTAGACGATAGAATCCGGTTGCCACGCGATCCACATAACCGTGACGATGCAAGGCCTCTAAAATTCGACACGCCGTTGAACGATGTAAGTGCGTGGAGAGTGACAATTCTTTGAGCGATGCATTGTGTTGACAACGCGACAACGCGTCGATGAGCGCCATTGCGCGATCCAATACTTGTATGGATGATTGACGTTTGACGCGCTTAGTCATGCAACCGCATTCACTCCAACCATACTCGATAGCTACGTTCGCCTAAACGCGTATCAAATACTACTTGCGGCATCAGTCCGGTATCACGGATGCGCTGTAACACAGCCTTTAAATCCAGCTCCTTGCTCGTGCGCAAATGTGTCAATACATCTTCTGGTATCAACTTTTCTAAATCTAACGCCGCCTCTGCCGGCATGCTGACCGACACCACCGGCTGATTGCGCTCTAAGACTTTAACTTTGAGGTCTTTGGCCAAATGACTAAGGGTGGGGGCGCTCCGAGTTTCAGGTACCACGGGCAATTCAAAAGTCTGCGCGTGCGCAAGCAGATTGTTGCCTACCGTTTGTTGTAAAATGTCCCACCAAGAGCCGTAAAAATGTAAGGCTTGCAGTTGATTGACAACGCCTTGAAAGGCGCGTAATAGCAATAATAAATTCGCCGGTCCCGCCGACCTGAACCACCAGCGTTTGTCGCCCAGAAGGGTGGCAAGGTCTTCACTCAATCGCCAAAAACTCAAATGGAACGGGGCATTTTCTAAAAAAGGCCGCAACAATATCTTACTTAACATCGGCAATTGTTGCCCAATATAAGACAGTTTTTTGCCGTCAAAACCCATCGCAGCAAAACATGCCATGGGAGATACATCTTGTTTGTGGTGCAGGGCGACAATAAGCTTTAACAATGCCAGCCGCGCCTGCTCGCCGATGGGCGCGGTACAACCGAAATCCAACAATACGACTTCGGGTGCGCCGTTGCGGTAACGATAAAACGAATTTCCTTGATGTGGATCGGCATGAACCTCGCCTGCCGCGAAGACGCTTTTAAACAGCGTTTTTAACAAGGTCACGCCGACTTCATGCTGCAGATGATCCGGCCATTTTAATACTTCAGTGAACTTTACACCGGACTCCCAAGATTGCACTAATACGCGATCCGTTGCATATTGTGGAAACACCTTGGGGATATGCAGACCTTGAACGCGAACGCGGTCAATGAAATACTGCTGACGAGCGGCCTCGCCGCGATAATCCAATTCTCTGTCCATATTTTGCTTCAACTCGGTTTTATACGCGTCTAGGTCGAAGCCCCAGGTTTTGACAGGCCCTAAGCCTGGCAATAAACCCGCCAAACGCATTTCCGCTGCTATAGAATCCGCAATGTCCGGATAGCGCACCTTCACCGCGACTTCAGTGCCGTCCAACAGCTTGGCGTGGTGTACTTGCCCCAGGGACGCCGCTGCGGCAGCCTCGTCGAATTCGGAAAATATTTCATCCAATGGCTTGCCCATGGATGTTTCAATATAGGGACCGATCAACTCCAGCGCTAGCGGTTCGATATTGTCTAGCAATGGACGCAAGGGCGTATCATCGTCCTGCACCAATAACTGCCCGACCTTCATGGTTACGCCGCGCGCATCGGCAAAAAGATTATATAAGGCCTTTTTCGCCAGTGTACGTTCAACCTCAGTGGTCGCCGATTTTAATTTCGCGGCATTCCATCCGATGCGCAGAATTTTTAAACTGCGTTTTGCGGTTTCTAACATGCGGCTTGTTTTTTTGCGATTGCCACGCCAGGCTCGGCGGCGGGAGGCGCATAGAAAAGGCTGCTATCCAACTGCCATTGACGTGGGCCAAAATAATCAATATAGGCGCTGGTCCAATGTTGCCATAGTCGTTGCGGATCTTGTGCCCACAAAAATGATATATTCGATAAAGAATCAAATAGCGTTTGTGCGGATGCATGCCAGTCTTCTTGCACAACACCTTGCCATAACACGTCTTTTGTTTCACGACGATAGGGGTCTACAAATATGCGTACCCGTGACAGACCTAAACTACGCTCATCCTCAATGCGCGATTCCACAATGATATCCAACCGATCACGATAGCGTCGTCCGCTGACTCGGCCCAAGCTCAGCGTGGCGCCCTCGAAACGCGTATTTCCTTCGGTGATTTCGTGGACAAAAATGAACCCCATAATATTTTGAGTATCACGTAACAAATCGTCCACAAAGCGGCGCGTTTCATCATTCAAAACGCCATGTTGCGCCGCGAGGATCTGTGCCGCCAAGTCCAACAGGGCTTGATCTTGCATAGGCCTTAATTTGAAACTCTGAAAATTCATGACATTATATTTATTCCAAGGACGCGACCATCCGTATTTGCGCGCACGCCGATAGGCTTCAAACGCGCTCATGACCAGGCGTAACATCAATGGTGGACGATTTTGTTGATTCAATGTCGAAAGCGCCCAACGATACTGTTCTTCGGTGGAAATTTGAAATATTTCTGAATTATTTCCCATATATACATCCAGTCCTTGTGTTGGGGTGAGCGTATAGGCTATCGACATGCGCATGCATAGACTTGAAACACCGCTAGCAATAATTTCATAAGCAAAGTGCAGGCCATTAAGTGCTGTACGATTTGTAGCAAAAACAGTATGATAGTCATGCGTCCATCTGAGGGATATGTGTCTGAACGCAATCGAATTTCACGATGTAAAAAAGTCCTACGCGCATATTGTGGCGGTGGCGGGTGTCACGTTTTCCATCGCTCAAGGCTCGGTATCCGCCTTGTTGGGCGGTAATGGTGCAGGTAAAACGACATTATTGTCTATGCTGTTGGGGTTGGTCACCCCTACGCACGGGCAAATCCACGTGCTAGGCACCGATATGTTGCGGCATCGCTATCGTGTCTTGCCGAGGATTAGCTTTATGTCGCCTTATGTCGATCTGCCTTTCCGTCTTACCGTGTTGCAAAATCTCACTTTTTTCGCGCAGCTATACGGCGTTTCAGATACTAATAAGCGTGTCGCAAAATTGTTAAATGAATTGAATTTGGAACCGGTGGCGCGGCGGCATTACGGGCGTTTATCGGCGGGGCAGCGGACACGGGTTGCGCTGGCCAAGGCATTGTTAAATGCGCCGGAACTACTGGTGCTCGACGAACCCACCGCCTCGTTAGATCCCGACACTGCGGATTTTATGCGGCGCTATTTGCTCGATTACCGACGTGAAAAAAATGCCACTATATTGATGGCGTCGCACAATATGGTAGAAGTCGAACGTATGTGTGAGCGAGTGATTATTTTAAAAGCCGGGCGCGTTGTCGATACCGATGCGCCGACGGCCCTATTGAAAAAATACGGGCGCGAAACCTTGGAGCAAGTATTTTTAGATGTAGCCAGACACACACGTCAAGCGTCGGTAGCGCATGGAGAATAATACCATGTCTCGATCCCTGCGCCTGTCCTTGTTGCGCATCTACGCGATACACAAACGACACTATTATCTTTTACGCGGTTCATGGCCGCGTATCGCCGAACTATTTTATTGGCCCACTGTGCAAATGATTATGTGGGGTTTTATGAATCAATATCTCATGCAAAGGCCTGGCGGTGAGCTGATCGGCACCGGGATGTTGATTGCGGCGTTCTTGCTGTGGGATATCTTATTTCGCTCCCAACTTGGTGTTTCGCTGGCTTTTTTTGAAGAAATATATTCACGCAATCTGGGCTATTTATTCGTGAGTCCGTTGCGTCCGCACGAATTAGTGTGTTCGTTGCTGTCTATCGCGGTATTGCGCACCCTACTGGGTGTCGGTGTCGCCGCATGGTTGGCCACACCATTTTATGGCTTTTCGATATTCGATATGGGGTGGGCGCTAGTCGCGTTTTTTAGTAACCTAATTTTTTTCGGATGGGCCATAGGACTGGCGGTAGTGGCCATGGTCATGCGTTATGGTATGGGCGCGGAAAGTTTAGCATGGGCCTTGGTTTTTATCTTCGCACCGATTACCGGCGTGTATTATCCAGTCGCCATTTTACCCGCTTGGTTACAACCCATCAGTTGGTCATTGCCACCCACTTATGTATTCGAAGGATTAAGAGAACTTATTACTACCCATCAATTTAATACCGCCCATTTCTTCTACGCGGTGTTATTAAATGCAGTATATTTATCGCTCTCCATCATTCTTTTTATGATCGCCTTTCGAATTGCGCGCAAACACGGCTTATTATTGCAAATCGGTGAATAATCCGCTTGATAATTTTGACTATGTGCCCCATATTATAAGTGCCGTTGTTATGGTTTGTTTTGAAAAAGGAGCAATGTCATGGCAATCGAAACAGCAAGCAAGGTAGAGGTGCGGCCGGGTGCGGAATCCAAGACACGCGCATTAAGCCCATTCGATGAATTTGAGAATTTTTTTGATAACGTATTTGGCAGAAGGAGCTGGCTGCGGCCGCTCGCATTGGCGCGGGAATGGCCCGCGCTAGAAAAATTGGACGCGCGCTTACCGAAGGTGGACGTGGTGGAACGCGATAAGGAGATCGTAGTACGCGCAGAAGTGCCCGGCGTGGATAAAAAAGATCTCGAAATTTCTGTTACGGAAAACACCGTCACCATCAAAGGTAGCACAATGCGTCAAGAGAAGGAGGAAAAAGGGGATTATTATCGGTGTGAAATATCGCAAGGCGCGTTCGCCCGGGTAGTTGGGCTGCCTAGCGATGTCAACAGCGATGAGGCGAAGGCCAGCTTTAAAGACGGCATACTTGAAATTACCGCGCCTAAAAAACAAGCCGCCAAACGTAGGAATATCCTTGTAGAATGACCTATTTACTAGCATGAAGCCTCTTGCAAGTATCTAATCTGTCCTCTATATCCATTTTTTGGTATGATTCCAACGACCGGCCTAAGTGGCCGGTCTTTATTTTGCAGGGTAGATGGGCTGTGGGCTTAAGACGCCTGAGTGTACCGTCGCTATTCTATGTTGAATTCGTTGCTTCAACGAACGGTGTAGGCGTTTGCCAATTCAAATAACCGGAGTATTCGTCATTTGGATAATCCAGCATCTTATCGTTACGCATAGCCTTTAGGGATTGATTGTGGATCATACATCGTATGCACGGCGCACCGGCGCGCACCGCTTGCTCAAAGTATTGGGTGTATTTTTAGCGCTTAGTTGCGGCTATTGTAATGCAGCAGACCTCGCGTTTACCGAATGGTTAACCGCGCTCAAGGCCGAGGCGCGCGAACAAGGCATTTCGGATGCGGTCTTAGAGGAGGCGTTTAAAGGTGTGGAACCTCTCCCTCGCGTCCTAGAATTAGACCGCAATCAACCAGAATTGAAATTTAATCTGGAGCAATATTTAGAGCGCGTTTTGCCCATGGATCGCATCGTTAAAGCGCGTCGGCACTACAAGGAAAATCATAAGTTACTGGTGAAAATCGCCAAAAAATATCGCGTACAGCCTCATTATATTGTGGCGTTCTGGGGCGTTGAAAGCGATTTTGGGCGCATTACCGGAAACTTTTCCGTCATTGCGGCGCTGGCGACCTTGGCCTATGATGGGCGTCGTGCGCAATTTTTTCGTCGCGAATTGTTCAACGCCTTAAAAATTCTGAATGCAGGTCATATCTCCGCAGCGCAAATGACCGGTTCCTGGGCGGGCGCAATGGGACAAACCCAATTTATGCCATCGACATTTTTGAACTACGGCGTAGACTTTGATAACGACGGCAAAATCAATATTTGGAACGACCTTCCGGACGCCTTTGCCTCGGCGGCGAATTATCTGCATAGTATCGGCTGGGAAGGGCAGCAGTCATGGGGGCGCGAGGTCAAATTACCTAAGGAATTCGATCTCCAATTGGTGGATATGGAATTGAGAAAAACGGTACAAGAATGGCGTAAATTGCGCGTCCGCCGGGTAGACGGCGGGCATTTGCCCGACAGTACGCTTGAGGCGTCATTGGTGCAACCCGATGGGCCTAAGGGCCGTACTTATTTGGTATATAAAAACTATCGCATGATACTGAATTGGAATCGCTCGCACGTTTTCGCGGTAGCCGTAGGCAGCTTGGCGGATCGAGTCACCCAAACGCGCTTGCCGAAGCGCGCGCGTGGCCACCAAATCGCAGACCAACATTAGCAGTTTGACGTAGCGCGCGAGGATTGTTAAACCGGCTTTTCTAATTGCGGCGCCAGGCGCACGCCCAGGGGACCACGCGGCACGTACACCGTCATTGGTTGTCCCGCGCGCACAACATCAACCGCGACGTTTTCACCCATACGACCGGTCGCCGTTAAATTGGTCAGATCCGACCAGCGAAAAATTCGACGATGATCATAGCGAAAAATGATGTCGCCGTCTTGTATGCCCGCCGCTTGAGCCGCCGATCCCGCCAACACCGATTGCACGGCCACGCGATTTTCTTCGCCCGATAGGTATAAATATTTATCGTATGACTCATCACCGATTTCGGCACGTACTACACCGTCGCGGTCTTCCAATTTACGTCGTTCTTCGTTATACCGCGAGGTACCCAACCAGCCCTCGCGTTGCGCTTGATTGCGCAAATAAATCTGCTGCAATTCCATTTGTTCGATACGTTGACGCAAATCCGTAATCCGGGGGGCGGGGACTCCGATGGCGATTAAGGCATTTTCAAACGCCGTTTTTTGATCATTCTGCACGGCATTTTCGCGTACCGTAGCGACTGCGTCGCGCGCCGTTTCGGTGGTGTAGGTTTTGTGTGGTGTGGCGATAGCGGATTTACCGAGCTGCGCCACCGTTTCCTCCAGATGTCTACGCGCAAGCATTTCATCTTCCAGCGCCTTTTTGAGATTGACGATTTCTAACTGCAATTGCGCAAGATCTAACTTTTCAGATGTGCTGTCGGGTACACGCGCCACGGGCGCAGGAAGCACCGCTTGAGCGGGCGATAGCCACCACCACGCGCCCACCGCGACACCGGAAACCAAGGTGAGCAACCCTATCGTTAAGACATACTTTGAGATATTCATACGCATAAACCCTTGTGCTGCGTGACAAAACTGTGCGAAAACATGTATAATACCGCCATTTTACTAAGTTTGTATGATGCCTGAACGTACCTTAAATAATCCCTACCGTCTGTGTATCGCGCCTATGATGGACTATACAGACCGGCACGCGCGCTATTTGTTGCGTCTGCTGACCCAACATACGCGTTTATATACTGAAATGATTACCGCCACGGCGATTTTACGCGGTGACAGAGACTATTTATTGGAGTTTCACCCCACAGAACATCCCGTTGCCCTGCAATTGGGTGGTAATGACCCACAGATTTTGGCGGAGGCCGCCCAGATAGGGGAGGCCTATGGTTATGACGAAATTAATCTCAATATCGGCTGCCCCAGCGACCGGGTGCAGGCCGCGCGTTTTGGCGCGTGTTTAATGGCGGAACCGCAGTTGATCGCCGCATGTGTCGCGACGATACGGCGTCGCGTTTCCATCCCGGTCACCATAAAAACGCGCTTAGGGATAGACGATCAGGATTCCTATGAATTCCTGAAGCGGTTTATCTTGCCCGTACATGATGCGGGTTGCGATATATTTATATTGCATGCGCGCAAGGCCTGGTTAATGGGTTTGAGTCCAAAAGAAAATCGCGAAATTCCGCCCTTGGATTATGCGCGCGCGTATCGACTGAAACAGGAATTCCCTCACTTGACTATCGTAGTCAATGGCGGAATTACCACGTTAGATCAAACAGATGCGCACCTCGCACGATGCGATGGCGTGATGATAGGACGCGCGGCGTTCGATAACCCCTACTTACTCGCCAGCGTCGATCAACGTATATTTAATGATCGAAAAGCCATCGCCACCCGCGTTGACATCGTCAACGGTTTTATACCTTACATTGAGGCGCAAATCGCCACCGGTGTACCGCTGGCACGGCTCACACGTCATATGTTGGGCTTGTTTCACAATGTGAAAGGCGGTCGCATTTGGCGACGCGTGCTTTCGGAACAAGCACATAGGCCGCGCGCCAATGTAGAAGTCATCCGCACCGCCTTAGACAAGGTGGCGGCGACAATTTAGTTTGCAAACTTTGCGGTTGTGACGCGACGTTACCCCCCGGCGACGCCTATTTAAGTTAAGTTTTTTCATTTATTGGCGATAACTCCACATAATGAAAACAATCCCTAAACTCTGGAACGGGTTAGGCAGGAGTGTAACCTATGCGCAAAAGCGCAAAAGATATGGTTAAAAATGTCGCTCAATTGGCGACGTTGCCCGATATTTGCTTACGCGTCAACGAGATCGCTAACGATCCAAAATCTACCGCCAACGATATGGGAAAAATTATCGGTCAAGACCCCGCCCTGACCGCGCAAATTCTAAAGGCAGCGAACAGTTCCTATTATAATTCAAACGCCAAGATCGATACCTTGACCCGTGCGGTGGTGTTACTCGGTTTGCAACAACTGCGTTTTTTGACCGTGAGTATCTGCTCGTTAGATGTCATCGCCAGTTTTAAATTACCCGCCGGTGAATTAAAGCGTTTTTGGGAACACAGTTTATACACGGCAATTTGCTCACGTATATTGGCGTCGAAACTGCATGTGCTGAACACCGAACGCTTGTTTGTCATCGGTTTGTTACATGACATAGGCAAATTGGTCTTTCAACACTCGGCCCCGGAACACTACCGGCGTGCCGCTACTGGTGCCAGCCGGGAGCGTATGCCGCAGTATCGCTGGGAACAAGGGACGTTTGGTTTCGACCATGCGGAACTTGGCGCGGAGTTATTGACCCATTGGCGATTGCCGCAAGTGATATGCGACGCAGTGAGGTTTCATCATGACCCGGAAAGGGCGGGAACCGCGCGCGTAGAAGCAGCACTGGTACACCTCGGGGATGCCATAGCATGGCGCATACAAGGCTCTACAGAGGCCCAAATAGCGCCGGAAATACATCCCAGTGCCTGGGCGATCACGCGCCTGAATGAACGAATTTTTGACGCCACTGGCGCGCTTGCGCAAAAGCAATTTGCGGAGGCAATGGAACTCTATAGCGGTTTTACTTCCGAGGCGAGTGTTCGTCAATGGGGGGGGATTGCGTAGGGTGAGTACGTTTTGTGTTTTTGACCGAGACATACTAAAGTAAACTGATCATCATCCGACAAACATTCGGAGATGTTTGCATGCAGCGGGCGCGGAACTATGCGGCACATAAATAGGGTATTGGCATGCTCAAAGCTAGGTTTTGGTTAACCCTGCTTTGCGCGAGTCGATGATGGTTGGTCACCGTTAGGGATGGCGAAACGACGTGGATAGACGTGGCTTTTTAAAGGCGTTCGCGTTAGGCACCGTGGTCACTAGTTGTTACCGGTTGTCTGCGCATGCGGAAGACGTTCCATTGGAAGATGTTGAAGATAATTCCGAGCTCGATCTGAGCGGAGATTTTGACGAGCAGTATATTAAGGACTATCTCGAAAAAATTCATAACTACGATAAGGTTCATAAGGACGATCTTTTTGTCAAACCAAGAGATTTGCGCACGTTGCGCGGCACAGTGCTACGTTTACAGAAGGTGCAGAACTATGTAGGACCCGCCAATTTTGCATTGTTAAGTTTCGATAATTGTCTAAAACATGCGGCGCGCGTTTCGCGCATCGGTGAATTTACCAAGTATGAAATCGAATTTTTAGAATCTATCTTTTATACAAACGCCAAGGATTACGGATTTTTCGGCGAAAAACCCGTTGATAAATTGACCGCCGCGCCGCATTCCGAAGAAGTCGAAAAGATTTCCGGTACCGGCAATTATTTGATGAGAGGCGCGCCGATAAAACTCTATAACAAGATACGCAGGGACATTGGTAATTCCGTTATTCTAACGTCAGGCGTACGCGGCGTGATGAAACAAATGCATTTATTCTTGACCAAGACGATCGCTTCCGGTGGCAACCTGTCGATGGCGTCGCGGTCATTGGCGCCACCGGGACATTCGTTCCATGGGGTAGGCGATTTCGATGTAGGCAAAGTCGGTTGGGGGGCGCGTAATTTCACCGAATATTTTGCCGACACCATGGAATACCGGCGGTTGACCGACATGGGCTTCATCAAAATTCGTTACCCTGAAGACAATTTTTTGGGTGTACGTTTTGAACCCTGGCACATCAAAGTCAACAGTGCATAATTATGCAATTGCCAAAAAATAGTAGTCGCTAAGATGTCTTCTATGGTCTAATCCCCCCCTTTGTCCCTCTAACGTTAATATCTCGCAAGTTGTGACAGCCGCTGTGTTTTAGTGTCAACCGCTAGGCTGTTACCCCGTTACAGGTTGTCGGGAGGGCACGACAATGACCTTGGATAGCGTAAACCTACGTTGCATTGATTTATTTTTCCGCCCGCGCGTGCAGGCATTGCATTGGCCGGTAGACTTATTTTGGCGATTACCGGACCATGCGCGCCGTGACGCCAATGTACTGCGCGAACCCAGCGTAAATTTATTTGAGCTTGAGGTGTTGCTCTCGACTGCGGCAAATGTGCCGTCGTTGTGCGCGCAATTTTTGGACCTGCATATGCCCAATCGTGGCGAATTTATACGCCTATCAATGCGGCGGGGTAGAATACCGATGTTGAGTCCGGCGTGCGCGGCAGCACTCCAAGCCGCTGCGTAAGTTTAACCCAAATTTCCCAATCCTCAGTGCGCCGTAACGGCGCACGCCCGCTTGCTGGCACGCCTCGGTTTGGTGCATCAGCACCTGTCCCCACGCATTAATATTGCGTAAATAACTGATTATTATATATATTTTAGGATGGCACGTAAGCTGCTGATAGCCTTCGACGGCAGCGTGCCGGAAGCGTGTCGAGAGCAGTTATGAATTTTCGTGAATTTAAACAAGCGGGCCATTGGCCCACCTTACTAGCCGCGTTTTTATATTTTGATGTGAGTTTTATGGTGTGGGTGGTATTAGGCCCGCTGTCACTTTATGTCAGTCAAGATTTGGCGTTGAGTATTGAAGAAAAATTTACGATAGTGGCGGTGCCGATACTCGCAGGTGCATTGTTGCGTATGCCACTGGGTTTTCTCGCAGATCACATAGGGCCAAAACGCACCGGTATTGCAGCGCAGTCTATCGTTATTGCAGGAATGGCCTACGCCTGGATTTTTGGTTTGCATTCCAAGGTCGAGGTGGAATTATTGGGTATTGTTTTAGGTGTGGCAGGCGCAAGTTTCGCAGTAGCGCTGCCACAAGCCTCGCGGTGGTATCCGCCTAAATATCAAGGGGCGGTCATGGGTATCGCGGGTGCCGGAAATATGGGCGTCGTGCTCGATTCGATGTTTGTACCGTGGATGGCGGAACATTGGGGTTGGCAATCCGTGTTTGGTATATTGATTATCCCGTTAGCAATAGTACTCGGCCTATATAGTTTGATGGCCAAAGATGCGCCTCAGTCACGCGCGCCGGTATCGTTAAAAAATTATGCTGTAGTGTTGCAAGATCGCGATACTTGGTGGTTTATGTTTTTTTATTCCATCACGTTCGGTGGCTTCGTGGGCCTAGGGAATGCGTTGCCGATTTATTTCACCCATTGGTATCACGCATCTGGAATCACGGCGGGGCTATTGGCCGCCTGCGTGGTACTGGCGGGTTCGATGGCGCGGCCCGTCGGTGGGGTCGTCGCGGATCGTTTTGGCGGTATACGTACGCTACAGATTTTATTTGTGTTCATCGCATGCACCTATGGTGCAGTAGCGCTGCTGCCGCAAGGACCTGCGCCCACGATGCTGGATGGCGCAAAGGTTGCGGGCTGGACGTTAGCGGAATTGCCCGCGATTGCATGGATTGCAATGACAATATTTTTATTGGGCGCGACCGCGTTAGGGATGGGCAACGGATCGGTGTTTCAATTGGTGCCGTTGCGATTTCGCAACGAAATCGGCGTCATGACGGGCCTGGTCGGTGCCGCAGGCGGAATCGGAGGCTTTTTTCTGGCCAAGTCCTTAGGACTATCGAAAGGCATAACCGGGGGATTTACGGCCGGATTTTCGATATTTGCCGGGCTCGCAATCATCGGGCTCGTTGGCTTGGTAGTCGTTAAAACGCGTTGGCGCACTACGTGGGGCGCGGTGTCAGGTGCGCGCGTGTGACGAATGAAATGCCAACGAAATATTATCATATGTACCATTGATGATGACCCAATCCGCAATGGAAGTTCGTGTCGGCTTTTTAACTGAGGCAGGGCGGCGACCCAGCAACGACGATTTTATTTTGGCTGCAATGGGAGAAAACTCCCTGCTTGCCGACGTTGTGGTTTCGATCGCGGACGGCACGGGTGGAAGCCCGGAGGGGAGGATGGCGGCAGAAACCGCCGTACGCGGATTTTTAGACGCCTACCTCCACCAACCAAAAACCCTCAGCGTAGAACGCGCCGCCGCCAATGCGTTAAATTGCATGAATAATTGGCTATATGCGCAAGGTCGTAGCGGCCACCATCGCGAAGGATTGGTAACGACATTCACCGCATTAATTTTACGCGCACGCGAAGCGCATATTGTGCATGTCGGCGATACGCGTATTTATCGCTTGCGTGGCGAACGCCTGGCGCGTTTAACGCAGGATCACACCCATCCGCATCCCGATTTACATCATGTGTTGGTGCGCGCAGTGGGGATGGAAGATCAAGTGCGTGCGGACTATCAGCGCCATTCATTGGAGGCGCACGATAGATTTTTATTGTGTACCGACGGCGTACACGCGGCATTGAACGAGGGAAAAATATGCGCCCTTATGGCGATGCGCGGCACCCCGCAAGAAGACGCGGCGCGTATTGTCGAGTCCGCGCTAGCAGCGAGTGGACAAGACAACGCCACGGCGTTGGTATTGGATATTTTGGCCTTACCTTCTGCGTTACATAGAGACATCGAATCGTCATTAGCGGAATTACCCATCGCGGAGTTACCGCAGGCCGGAGAAATCACTGATGGCTATCGGTTGTTGTCCGCAATCTCAAATGGACGCTATAGCCGATTATTCCATGCGTTAGATACAAAAAATTCTAATCGCGAAGTGGCGCTGAAATTCCCACATCCACGAGTGGCGCAAGATGCAATTTATAGAAGTGCATTTACGCGCGAATCGTGGGTGGCCTCTCAAGTGCAAAGTCCGTATCTCGCGGAAGTAATCGAACCGGAACCGGGCCGCCGTACGCGTTTATACGTGGTAATGCCGTTTTATCGCGGTGAAACGTTAGAATGTAGACTAAAACGTCAACCTGCGGTGAGCTTGGTCGAAGGAGTGGATATTGCGATCAAATTATCTAAGGCGATCTACGCGCTCAATCGTAGGCGAATCATACACCGCGATATTAAACCGGAAAATATTTTATTGGAACTAGGCGCTGCGGGCGCAAGTGGTTTACGCTTGATCGATTTGGGGGTGGCGCGTCTGCCCGACGTAAACGCTGACGGCGATGTAGTTCCGGGTACGCCCAGTTACATGGCGCCCGAGTTGATTCTTGGACAAGCCGGTGATGAATTCTCTGAGGTATACGCGCTAGGTGTTAGTTTGTATCGCATGTGGAGCGGTGGTGAATATCCGTACGGAGAAATAGAACCCTTCTCTACGCCACGCTATACAAAACGTGTTGCGCTGGCGCGTTACCGTCCTGATCTTCCCGCGTGGCTTGATCAAGTGTTAGCGCGCGCAACCGCAGTTGATCCCGCACAACGCTATGCCGACACCATGGAATTCGCATTTGAATTGGAAAACGCGGCGCTCAAAGGGGCGCAATTACGCGTGCGGCACAGCCCCTTAATAGAACGCGATCCGGTGCGATTTTGGCAGGTGATTTCTGCAATTTTATTGTTAATGTTGATTCTAGCATTGGCGTTCCACAGTTGAATTCAACTGCTATACACCATTGACTCCAGTGCCGGAGATTGCACCATAGTGGTGCATAGGCCTGGAAAGCGCTCCCCGCTGTTGTGCATGTAACTTGTTAAGTGGAATTCGATTAAGCATTGACAATCGCACATAACATATTGTTAAATATCGTTATTATGACATTTAATGCAGTTTGGCATGGAGCTTGCCGAGTGACTACTAATAGGCGCTTGGTGCCGACGGAGGTGGAACGTGCAAGAGCAATTGGTTTTGGTCGGTAATGGTATGGCGGGTGTGCGTACATTGGAAGAATTATTAAAAATTGCGCCTGATAAATATGCTATCACGGTGTTTGGTGCGGAATGTTACGGAAATTACAATCGCATTTTGTTATCACCGGTGCTCGCCGGAGAAAAAAACGTCGATGACATCATGTTGAATGATGAACAATGGTATGTAGACAATAAAATAACCTTGCACAAAGGCAAGACCATTACACATATTGACCGGCGCAAACGTATCGTCGTCGCGGACGACGGCACCACCGCGCATTATGATCGCTTACTGCTAGCGACAGGCTCCGATCCCTTCATTTTGCCGATTCCGGGCAGCCACCTGCCCGGCGTAATCAGTTTCCGCGATTTGCATGACGTAGAAATTATGTTGGAAACATCGCGCAATTATAAACACGCGGTCGTTATCGGGGGCGGATTGTTAGGATTGGAAGCCGCCAACGGCCTGCGCAAACAAGGTATGAGCGTAACCGTCGTGCATATTCATGGCCATTTGATGGAACGCCAACTCGATTATGCGGCCGCTAGCCTATTAAAAAAAGCCATGGAACAAGACGGCATACGCTTTTTTTTAGAAAAAAATACGGCTGCTATTTTAGGACAGGAACGTGTCACCGGAATCCAATTCAAAGATGACCAGCGCATAGATGCAGACCTCGTGGTCATGGCGGCCGGTATACGCCCGAATATACGTTTGGCAAAATCGGTGGGCCTGCAATGCGATAAAGGTGTATTGGTCAATGACACGATGCAAACCTTCGACCCCCGCATTTACGCGGTCGGCGAGTGCGTACAACATAGGGGCAGTACCTACGGATTGGTCGCACCTTTGTTCGAGCAAGCAAAGGTGTGTGCAAATCATTTAGCAGCCTACGGTATCGCGCGTTACGAAGGTAGCGTGACATCTACGAAGTTAAAAGTGACCGGTATCGAAGTGTTTTCCGCCGGAAATTTCCATAGCACGGATAAAGACGACGAAATCGTGTTTACCGATGGCGCGCGCGGTATTTATAAAAAAATAGTACTACGCAACAATAAAATTCAAGGCGCGGTACTCTATGGTGACACCATGGACGGCGCTTGGTACTTCCAACTTATGCGTGAAAAGGCGGATGTTGCGCACATGCGCGACAATATCTTGTTCGGTCAAGCGCATCTAGGAGACGCCGGGCATGGCGATGAAAAACAACACGTCAACGCCTTGCCCGCGAATGCCGAGATTTGCGGCTGTAACGGCGTATGTAAAGGCACCATAGTTGACGCCATTATCAATAAAAAACTGTTTACCTTGGATGAAGTGCGCGCGCACACCAAGGCATCTAGTTCTTGTGGTTCATGCACGGGATTGGTGGAATCGTTGTTAGCGGCTACGGTGGGCGGAGACTATTCAGCCAATCCCAAAAAGAAACCGTTGTGTCATTGTACCGATTACGCGCATGATGAAGTGCGCACGCTCATCGACAAGCGCGGGTTGAAATCTATGGATACCGCCATGCGTTCGATGGATTGGAAAACGCCGGACGGATGCCATGTGTGTCGGCCGGCCTTAAATTTCTATTTGCTCGCGCGATGGCCTGCGGAATATCAAGATGATGCGCAATCGCGCTTGGTCAACGAGCGTATGCACGCGAATATTCAAAAAGATGGAACATACTCCGTGGTGCCGCGCATATGGGGCGGTGTGACCAATCCTGCCGAACTGCGTGCGATTGCGGATGTCGCGGAAAAATATCAAATCCCGTCGGTGAAAATTACCGGGGGGCAACGTATAGATCTGCTGGGGGTGACCAAGGAACAACTGCCCGCCGTATGGGCGGATTTGACCGAGGCGGGATTCGTATCCGGTCATGCCTATGGAAAATCCCTGCGCACCGTAAAAACATGTGTGGGCTCGGAATGGTGCCGTTACGGTACGCAGGATTCCACGGGCATGGGTGTCAAATTGGAAAAACTTACGTGGGGATCGTGGACGCCCCACAAATTCAAAATGGCCGTTTCCGGTTGTCCGCGCAATTGCGCTGAAGCCACCATAAAAGATTTTGGCGTGGTCGCGGTGGATTCGGGTTGGGAGCTACATGTAGGCGGTAACGGCGGTGTGAAAGTGCGTGCGACCGATTTCTTGTGTAAGGTGAATAGCGAGGCCGAGGTGATGGAATATGCTGCGGCCTTCATGCAGCTTTATCGTGAAGACGCCCGTTATTTGGAACGCACCGCGCCGTGGATAGAACGTGTGGGCCTTGCCTATGTAAAGCAACACATCGTCGAAAATGAGATTCGACGCAAACAATTGTATGAAAGTTTTAAAGACTCGCAACGCGCAGCGCAACACGACCCGTGGGCGCGTTTAAGCGCCGGTAACCATGCCGAGGGGTTCAAGACGTTAACAATGTCGAATCAAGAGGAGGTCGCGTGAGTGCATTGGCAGGCAACACAGAATTGGTTTGGCAACGCGTAGGCGCTGCGCACACGATACCCCGCCAAGGGGCGAGGGTGGTCAAAATAGGCGAGGTTAACGTTGCGATATTCAAAAATGTCAGCGATGAAATTTTTGCACTTGAAGATCGCTGCCCGCATAAAGGCGGGCCTTTGTCGCAAGGCATCGTACATGGGCGGCGCGTGACCTGTCCATTACATAACTGGGTGATAGAATTGCATGATGGCAATGCCGTCGCGCCGGATATCGGCTGCGTCAAGACCTTTAGCACCAAAGTGGTCAATGGCGACCTCTATATCGCGTTGTCGAAATGAAAATAGCGCGCGCCGACACGACAACGAGGGACTAAATCTATGCCATCTATACCTACCACCTGTCCTTATTGTGGCGTAGGGTGCGGCCTTATTGCGGAGCCGCAAGGAGATACCTTTGCGGTGCGCCCGGATCGCGATCACCCCGCCAATCTTGGACGTATATGTACCAAAGGGGCCACGTTAGGTGAGACGCTAGGCTTGCAGGGACGCATCTTAGCGCCTCTGGTACGGGGGCAAGAGACCGGTTGGGATGCAGCGTTGGAAGAAGTCGCCGGTTCATTTTCGCGCATCATCGCCGAACACGGCCCAGACGCGGTGGCGTTTTATGTGTCCGGGCAATTGCTTACCGAAGACTATTATGTCGCCAATAAATTGATGAAAGGATTTATCGGTAGCGGCAACATAGATACCAATTCTAGATTGTGTATGGCATCGGCGGTGGCGGCGCACAAACGCGCCTTTGGCGAGGACATTGTGCCGGGGAATTATGCCGACATCGAGCAGTCGGATCTTACGATATTGGTAGGCTCCAACATGGCGTGGACGCACCCGGTGTTGTACCAACGCCTCGCTGCGTCAAAAGAAAAAAATCCACACAAGCGCGTTGTCGTGATAGATCCAAGGCGTACCGCGAGTTGCGATATTGCAGATCTACATTTGGCATTAAAACCAGGTACGGACGGATATTTATACAATGGTTTACTGAATTTTTTGCGCCGCGAAAACGCCTTCGATTGGGATTATTTAGAACACCACACCCACGGCTTTGCCGCGACACTTAAAGCGGCGCAGGAAAGCAGTGGGACGCTGCCGCAAGTGGCGCAGGACTGCGGGCTTGACGCCGCGCAGGTTGCACAATTTTACCGTTGGTTCGCACAAACGGCTAAAACCACGACCCTGTTTTCGCAAGGCATCAATCAATCGTCTAGCGGTGTAGATAAAGGCAATGCGATTATCAACGTACATCTCGCAACGGGGCGCGTGGGCAAACCCGGTGCGAGCCCGTTCTCATTAACTGGGCAACCGAACGCGATGGGCGGGCGCGAAGTGGGTGGTCTGGCCAACACTTTGGCGGCACACATGGATTTTGCGCCGGAAAATTGCGCTATGGTCGGCGAATTTTGGCAAACATCGCGCATCGCAACTCAGCCCGGCTACAAGGCGGTGGACATGTTCGAGGCCATTGCCGACGGGCGCATTAAGGCGGTTTGGATTATGGGCACCAATCCAGTGGTCAGCTTGCCGAATTCCGGACATATACGTGCAGCGCTAAAAAAATGTTCTTGTGTGATCGTCTCCGATTGCGCGCGATATACCGACACCACGGCCTATGCGCATGTGCTATTGCCTGCCGCCGCGTGGGGAGAAAAGAGCGGCACAGTGACCAATTCCGAACGTTGTATATCGCGACAACGCGCTTTTTTGCCGACCCCAGGCTTGGCGCAGCCCGATTGGTGGATAATCACCCAGGTAGCGCACAAATTGGGTTACGCGAAGTCCTTTGATTACACGTCCAGCGCGCAGATTTTTCGCGAACACGCCGCCCTCAGCGCATACCATAATCATGGCCAACGCATTTTTGATATCGGCGCTTACGCGGATATCAGCGATCAACAATACGAGGCATTAACACCTATGCAATGGCCGTTGCCGGTGAACGTCCATCGAGGCACTGCGCGCCTATTTGCGCACGGTGGATTTGCGACGGCAAACCATAAGGCGCAATGGACGCCGATCATTCCGCGTGCTCCCCATGTAGCCGCAAATACAACATATCCGTTCATGCTTAACACCGGCCGGGTGCGTGATCAGTGGCACACGATGACACGCACGGCAAAAGTCCCACGTTTGTTGCAACACATCAGCGAGCCCTTGTTGTATATGCAACCATTGGATGCGCAACGCCTGGGCATGATCAATGGCGACATCGCGCGCGTTACTTCTGCGCATGGTTTTGCGCTAGCACGAGTTGAATTTTCGCACGATATTGGCGCTGGCCAGTTATTTATGCCTATGCATTGGAATGCGCAATTTGCCGTAAATGGCAGCGTTAATGCGATGGTTGCCTCGACCGTCGATCCGATTTCAGGACAACCGGAATTCAAGGCGACGGCGGTACATGTGCGGCCTTTTAACGCGGCGTGGTATGCGGTGCTATTCACCACCGTGCCGATTGATACGGTTATGCCTGAATATTGCGTGCGCGTACCAGAGTCCAGTGTGACCCGATATGAAATGGCGGATACTAAAACTGCGTTAGACTGGCATACGTGGTTCGAGCAATTAATAAAAGATAGCGATGAGATCATCAAATATGCGGATCAACGGTTAGGTATAGTGCGTATGGGTAGCGTGCGCGCGGGGCAACTGCAAGCGGTACTATTTGTGTCGCCCAAACCGGTGATCGTTGATCGCGCGTGGTTGGCTGCGTTATTTGTGACGCCCATGTTGGCTACGCATGATCGCTCCGCGATACTGAGCGGACGCCCTCCAGTAGGGCGTGTCGAGGGCGGGGCGATGGTATGTATTTGCATGGGTGTGCAGCGCAATACAATCGAACGCGCTATACACGCGCAAGGCGTTACGAACCTACAGGAATTACAAACATTAACTACCGCAGGTACATGCTGCGGCGCATGCGTGCCGCAATTGCAAGCGATCTTGACGCAAAATATGTTGCGCGCAGGTTAAACCGATTAAATAGTTGACTTCGGTCACACAACCTATTGCAGGCGCGCAAATTCCGCCTACTATGTCACACAAATAATGTAATGTTATATATATTATTGAAACATATAAATAATTACAATATTTTTCAGCTGCAACACAAACTTACACACGTAAAGGTTTGCAAAAAAAGTTCGTTATAGTACGCAGTCCACCTGATAAAGACATCACAATGAATATGCGCAACAGATTGGTACATACGCAATGGATTTTAGGCCTCTGTCTAGGATGGACGATACAACAACCCGCTGCCGCGCTGAGCTTGGCGCAAGAGGCGCTCACGCATACCGCTATAGGTCAGCCGCTACGCGCGGAGATCGCGATCAACGCCTTCTCTGAGGCCGAACTCGATTCCTTACAGGTGGATTTAGCGCCCAGCCAAGAATATGCAAATCTGGGCTTGGACTATGCCACGCTGGCCAAACAGCTTCAGTTTACTATAGAACGTCGTAATGGCGCTGCGTTAATAGCGATTATGTCACAATCCGGCATGCGCGATCCGGCGCTGCCGTTAATGTTGGATATTCAATGGTCGGGTGGCCATTTAATGCGTGAGTATCCGGTTGTTCTAGATATGCCACAATTTCAAGTCGTAGAGCGCAGCGTTGCCACTGCGGCGCAAACGCCTGCACCGATACGTGTAGCGGAGCCCATTGCGGTTGTAGACGCCGTTGTTAATAATACCAAAACGGCCGCCCCGGCCGTCGCCCATGTTGCGCAAGCGCCTACGCAAACACAAAACGTGGTGAAACCATCGTCTAATCGCTACGGGCCTGTCAAAGGTGGAGAAACACTTTCTGAAATAGCGATGCGTGTGCGTCCAGACCCGGCGCTGAGTTTACCGCAAGTGATCCTAGCGTTGTATGAGCGCAATCCTGAGGCATTTATCGACAATGATATTCATCAACTCCAGAAGGGTGTCAGCTTAGCCTTGCCCGAAATAGATATATATCGCGCGACTTCGCGCGCTGAGGCCCGTGTAGCGTTAGAAGATATCCTTGATGGAGCGGATTCCGCAACACCGCGCACCGCACATACGCTGATAATTGGACCGCTAAAAGAGGGTTCCATGGTGGCGGAAAATACGCCTACTAATGCGCCCGGCGATAGCAAAAATGCGACTATCGATGCCACGCGCAAACATTTAGACGACGCCAATGCCTTGACCGCGCAACTGCGTCGAGAAAATGAGGCCTTGCAAAATAAAATCTTGGCCTTGCAACAGCAATCGCAGACCTTGTTACAGCAATTGGCCGCGCGCGGTGTCGACATACCGAATGCCCCGACGACTGCGCCCACGGCCTCTGTCGCTGCAATGAATACGTCAGCCTTACCGGTCAATAACGCCGCTAAACCTGCGCCTGCCTCGACCACTACGACGACCAAAGTGGCGGCGCGTCGCATCACCCCGGTGCCTGGCAATGGTCCGGATGGTACGTTGATCGTCTTGTTGGCGGCGGTGGTTACTTCTGCGGCCGGGCTCGCACAGGTCATGACCGATGAGAATCGACAGAAAGTTTCGGATTGGTTCAACGGTTTGCTGCGTAAGAGTCATGCAAGCACATAATTAAAAAAGTCGAAATTAAGAGGCGCAATAATTACAAGTTATTGCGCCTTTTTTATTGCCTCTATAAAGCCGCGTAGTTCGCTCACTTCCAATGGCAACTCTTCCGTTATAATTCGACAATTCGCGCGAACTCTGCTAGCTTTTACATATGGGATAGAGAATATATTTTAGCTTATGGAGGAGATTCAAAATGTTTATAGATGCCAAGCTTAAATTCCTTGTTGTTGCAACCCTATTCTACGCAGGTGCTGTTTGCGGCTACGATCTACCTAATCATTATAATTTGTTAGGCCCACAAGTCCAAATCGATTATACAGTGCCCAAAGCGGTCAATATGCCTGTCTTGATACTACGTCAGCATCACAAAGTCTCTCAATTTGCGGCCGACCAGATACAAACCACTGATACGCTCATGGGACAATGGGTGACGATAACGATAGCGCAGATTGTGGATTTACAAACTGAGACACTTTCGTTTTTGTTACCCAAAATTCAATTGGACAATGACACGGCCTATTTTCGTAGCGAGTTGATCTACACCATACACAAAACCACCATCGCAGGACCGGACTTGGTGCGTGGACCGGTGCAAATATACCGGCCCGCCCCTCTGTTCGGCAGGGCGACATACGTGCCGCCTACAGGCGATATATTGGGTACATTGGAAGGTAACGTCACGTTAATTCACACCTGCCCAGGCCCAGAGCTTCCAGGCCAAAATTGTACGGCTCCCTATGTTGATGCCGCTGTGCAAGTGCTCAATGCGCGCGGTGAGGCAGTGGCAAAAGCGACGACAGACAAAAATGGCTATTTTAACACGCAGGTTGCCAGTGGCAGCTATACGGTACATGTAGCGACCACCGCAGTATTACCACGTTGTGGAGATGAACCAGTAACGATCTTGCCCGATATTGTGGTGCAAGTAAAAGTGTATTGTGATTTAGGTCTGCGGTAAATAGTACCAACGCGTTGAATACCGGTTCCCGGATCTTGTTTATGTGGTACTAATTTCTTTGAGCAATTCGGGGTGTCGATCCAATAACTGAAATAGCTTCACCAGCGCGAGCGGCGGCTTAGTCCTGCCGCTCTCGTAACGAGAAAACGCATTGACTCCACCGCCGAAAATCAACGCTGCTTCGCGCTGGTCTAGACCAAGTTTTTTACGCACCTTGGCGATAAAAGCGGGATCAATGATGGAGGCGTTCACCTGTTTATTAAACTTCACCATCGCCTGATGGGTGCGCGCAGATTCTGTAACGCCTAACACAATCTCTCCACAAGCAGAGCAGTATTCACCCATCACTGCGGGAATTGTGAATGTCTCGCCTTTATAGATATAGGGGATGTCACGCGTATCATGCACCAGTGTGGCCGCTCCGCAAGATGGACACTGCATCTTATCGCTCCTTGAAGACGCATTAGGCGCATCTTCTGTCAGAACCAAATCGATATTATCGAAAAATACGTTTTATTAGGCCGCATTTATTTGATACATAATAATATTGCGTGTGGTAGATAAGTCGCGACGTTATTTGCCAACGTTAACCAAGTAGGTAGTCGGCTAAAAGGACTTTATACTTGAGTCTATTGGGCGTTGACCGTGTATAGAAGAGGACTGAAGCGTTAATGCGTTTTTGAAGCCTTCAGGCGATATTTTTGGAGCTATTCTAGAGCAACGTTTGGGGTGAGGTACAACGTCTTACTTGTGGATAAAATGAAGTAACTTTCGCTTTTTTGAGTATTGGTATTTAATAATATAGTAAAGGCCGCATGTAGCGGCCTTTCATTTGGTGCTCTGAAAGCTTGTTAGCGGACAGGGCGCATTTCCCGATGTAGTAACAAGGTGTACTATACATATCGTCAATAGGGAAATCAACTATCAGGGGGAAGTATGATACCGAAGATGCAGTATAGTTTGGCGTTAGACATGGGTTCAACCTCGCTCGGCTGGTGCTTAATTCGACTAAACGCCGATAAGCGGCCTGTTGCCGTCATCCGCATGGGTGTGCGCATATTCTCTGATGGGCGTAACCCCGAAGACGGCAGTTCATTGGCCGTGACCCGTCGCACCGCACGACAAATGCGCCGCAGACGCGATCGTCTGCTCCTACGCAAACAACAAATGTTGACCGCATTAGTCAAATATGGATTTTTCCCTGAGGATGAAAAGCGAAGGCAAGCGTTAGTGAATCTCGATCCCTATATCCTCCGTAAAAAGGGCTTGTATGAACGGCTCACCAGCGAGGAATTCGGCAGGGCGCTTTTTCATATCAATCAAAGACGCGGATTTTTAAGTAATCGAAAAACCGATTCAAAAGATAAAGAAAGCGGTCTGCTCAAAAAGTCTATCGTCGATTTACGCGAAAAACTGGCCAAGGAAAATTGCCAGACACTAGGCGAATGGTTGGCGAATCGCCATGCGGCGCGATTAAGCGTCAGGGCGCGCCTGCACGGAACAACACAAAAGGATAAGGCATACGATTTCTATGCCGACCGTGCGATGGTAGCACATGAATTCGACGCATTGTGGGGCAAACAAAAAAGCCTGAATCCCGAGTTATACACCGATACCGCGCGCGATGTTCTAAAGGATGTATTGTTGTATCAACGCCAGCTCAAACCAGTTCGTCCAGGTCGATGTACATTAATGCCAGACGAAGAACGCGCACCCTTGGCGTTGCCCAGCGTTCAAAAGTTTAAGATTTATCAAGACCTCAATCATCTGCGTATACTGAACGACGATTTAACGGAAAAGCCACCGCTAACGATTGAACAGCGAGATATATTGGCGAGACATCTCGATAAAGGCGATAACGCGACGTTTAAAACAGACGTCCGCAAATTGTTAGGCCTAAACGCAAAGACACGCTTTAATCTAGAGGACGGTAAGCGCGACCGATTGAAAGGCAATGCGACGACCGCGACACTGTCAAGGAAAGAATATTTCGGATCGCGGTGGTGTGAATTCGATTTAGCGATGCAAGATACCATTGTGATGCAACTCTTGACGGAGGCGAGTTCCTCCGATTTGATATCGTGGCTAAAAACGCACACGGGCATTGATGAGGAGCGTGCTGCGCATATCGCAAACGCTCGACTACCCGAAGGATACGTCAACCTGAGTCGGGTCGCGTTGTCTAGAATCCTACCAAAATTAGTCGAATGCGTAATACCCTATAGCGAAGCCGTCATGCGTGCCGGTTTTGATAGCCATAGTGCATTGTCGCATGCAGAGAAAACCGGAGAGATCCTCGATGCGCTTCCTTACTATGGTGATCCACTACGCCGACACGTCGCGTTCGCAAAGAAAAACCCACGCAATGACGAAGAGCGTTTTGGGAAAATTGCCAACCCTACGGTTCATATCGGGCTGAATGAACTGCGCAAGGTGGTCAATGCGTTGATAAAGCGCTATGGGCATCCGAGCGAGGTTGTTGTTGAGGTGGCACGAGATTTAAAGCTGAGTTGGGCGAGAAAGCAGGAACTTGAAAAGGAGCAAAGTGCTAGAAAAAGACTCAACGAGCACCACGTTGCGGAGGCTTGCAATGTTCTTGGCCTCAACCCTGACAACTTGGATCGTGGAAAAAAACGCGAATTGTCGCAAAAAATGCAACTATGGGTGGAACTTAATAACAACATATTGGAACGCCAATGTCCGTACACAGGAGAGCCGATTAGCATAGAACGTTTGCTGTCCGACGAGGTAGAAATAGAACATATTCTGCCATTTTCTAAAACGTTAGATGATAGCATGAACAATAAAACGGTTGCGGTGCGGCGTGCCAACCGAGACAAGGGCAATCGCACGCCATACGAAGCATTTGGTGTGCATGCCATCCCCGGCTACGATTATGCCGCCATGGTCGCGCGAGCGGCGAATATGCCAAAAGCGAAAGCCTTGCGCTTTGCGCCTGACGGATACGACCGCTGGTTAAATGAGGCAAGTGGTTTTCTCGCCAGATCGTTAAACGACACAGCGTACTTATCAAAAATAGCTAAAGAATATTTGTCCTTGATTTGTCCCTATAACAAGGTGCGCGCCATTCCAGGGCGCATGACCGCGATGCTGCGGGGGAAATTAGGATTGAATTATCTATTGTCGGGTTCGGACAAAAAAAACCGCAACGACCATCGACACCACGCATTGGATGCGGCGGTAATCGGGGTGACAGACCAGGGCATGTTGGAACGTTTCCCGCAGGCCAGTGCCAGCGCGCGGGAAAAACAACTGGATAGGCTGGTCGAAGAAATGCCTCTGCCTTGGCCAACTTATCGCGCGCATGTCGAGAGGGCATTGAACGGAATAACAATAAGTTATAAACCAGATCACGGATTCGAGGGCTCGATGTTTAAGAAAACGGCTTATGGAATAAACCCGGATGGATCTATCGTGCAAAAGAAGCGGTTGGATAATGAAAAAGGCAGAATAATCGACTATATCGTGCCGATGTACGCCCCCCTCAAGGCAGCAAGGCACGGAACATTGGAAGACGGTCGCCCGCGTCCCTACAAAGGTTATGCGCCGGACGGAAATTATTGCTTGGAAATCATAGAAAAAGAGAACGGAGACTGGGACATGGAGACGATCCCAGTATTCAAAGCGTATCAACACGCGCGAACACTGGGCTATGGTAGGGAGGATATTCTGCGCGTACAACGAAGGATGTCTAACGAGAAAATTTCGCAAAAGCCGGGGAAGTTGATTATGAAACTCATGCCTGGGGACGTTATCAGGCTAAATTATAAAGGCCAACGCAATCGATTGCTCACGGTCGTTAAAATGAGCGTAGATGGTGGTGCGACATTTGCTTCTCTGAACGATATCGGGAAATGCGCTCTGACCGGAACCTAATCGGATTTGTTGTCGCGATGACCCACCAGTATACATCATCGGGAAATGCGCTCTGACCGGAACGAAGAGATGGTACGAGCGATGTCGGAGAACAGTATACATCATCGGGAAATGCGCTCTGACCGGAACGGCTGGGATCGGTACCGGTGAGAATGATAAGTATACATCATCGGGAAATGCGCTCTGACCGGAATAATCGGGTAAATAAAAATGCTCAGACCATAATTTCCAAACCATGCTTGTCAATAAGGTGTAGCAGCTTGAGGGCGGTGCCCGTGGGTTTTTTTTTGTCTATCTCCCATTTTTGCACCGTCGAGAGACTCGTGTTCAAGAGGCGAGCGAATACTGCTTGGCTGACATGCAGGCGTGTGCGTATGCGCTTAATTCGTTCAGGGGTTAGTGGCTCGATTTTCGGTAGGCACAAGCGGTCAAATTCACGCATCGTGACTTGATCCATTACGCCCGATTTGTGCAATCCCTTTGCTGTTTCGTGGACGGCTTCTAGTATCGCTGATTTAGTCTTTCGCATCGCAACATACCTCTATCAATTCTTTATCAAGCTGTGCCTTGTCGATTTCCTGGCGGGTGAGCTTTAACAGGTTATCGGCCAATGCTTTCAAGGCTTCTTCCTCAATTTTATCTATGTTACTACGTTCGTTTTTCGGGAAACCGTACACAAACACCCAGCGGTTTCCTTTGTTTGTGGCGACCAGCGTGCGAAAACCGCCTCGTTTCCCTTGTCCTGGCCGCGCAATCCTTTTTTTCAGCAGGCCACCGCCGATATCTGCTTCATAGAGACCCGCTGCCATTTCACCGACAGCCATACACAGGCTTGTATCAGT
>CAKKRP010000029.1 GCA_919902765.1 Gammaproteobacteria bacterium
GTTTACCCTGCGCGGCAAAACCAAGGTCGATGGCCAATGGAAGTTGTATTGCATGATGCACAACATTGAAAAGCTCGCGCATCACGGTTATGCGGCGCACTAACCTAGTACGCGCAGGCATGAAAACGCCGTATTGCGAGCCAATTTGCCGCGCAAGACGCTTGAACTGGGTTATTTTTCAAGACGCATCGCACCGAGGAAAACATGGGAGGCCGAGTGTAATGAACATTGTTTTTGAAAAAAGTTTTTTCAAGATTCGACGCGTGCCCCAGAATTGGGTTTTTCTACAGCCTCGTTAGCTTTTTCCCGAGGTATTTCCTAAAGTTTATTGCCAACTGGACGTAATTACATTATAGTTACGGTTATGTAGCGCATAAAACAAGGTACTTCGTATGGCCCACCTCGTTAAAATTGGAAATTCGCAGGGAATTCGCATTCCAAAACCCCTCATTGAGCAAGCTCATTTGGAGGGGAAAGATCTTACAATACAAGTAGTTAGTGAGGGTATTTTAATTACCCCGAAAAAAGGTGTTCGCGAAGGATGGAAAGAAGCGATAGCGTCGCACATTGCCGCGAAAGGCGGCGAGTTTTTGGATCACGAGTGGCTTGATGCTCCTTTATCATCTGACGATGATTTGGAGTGGTAATGCCAAACGTGAAGCGTTTTCAAGTTTGGTTAGTACAATTAAATCCAACACAGGGAAAAGAAATTAATAAAACACGGCCCTGTATTGTCATTTCTCCCGATGAAATGGCCGCATTGTCTACGGTGCTTGTTGCGCCAATGACGACAAAGGGTTTTGACCTTCCTTGTCGGGTCAAGTGTATATTTGACGAGAAGAATGGACTCATTCTGCTCGACCAAATTCGCGCCGTAGACAAACAGCGCTTGATAAAAAAGCTGGGTGTTATCGACGAGAGTATACAAATTGAACTGTGTTCTCGATTGCAAGAACTCTTTGCCTACTAACTTTCATAAAAGCTAACAATCCAATGAACGAACCACTCGCTTCGCTCGCGCCGACCAACGTTCTGCGCCGCGGTGCGTCGCAAAACGCTAGCGGGTTATTGGAAAGTTAGCGGATTGAATCACCCATGAGGAATCATGAGCAATACAGTATTTAGTTTATTTTCTGGTGCAGGTGGATGCTCGCTTGGGTTCAAGCAGGCTGGGTATTCTATTTTATATGCGAGCGACATTGATGAGTCGGCAGGAAAATCATATTCAATTAATTTCCCCGATACTCCATTTGAACAGACAGACATCAATAAATTAGATTTCAAATCAATATTATCAAAAGCCCGCATTAAAGAGGGTGAACTAGACATCTTAATTGGCGGCCCTCCTTGCCAAGGTTTTTCAACGGCTGGAGCTCGGTTTTGGGAAGACCCAAGAAATGATCTATTAAAAAGTTATGTAAAGGCACTGAGAACCATTAGGCCAAAGTGGTTTCTCATGGAAAATGTTGAAGGCCTTTTAACTGCAAAAGGTGGTGAATATCTGTTTGAGGCCGCCAAGGCATTTACTTCTTTAGGGTACAGAATCAGGATTGAAAAAATTTACGCTCAGGAATTCGGCGTCCCTCAAAGAAGAAAAAGGGTGCTAATAATTGGGAACAGATTAGGAAAAAATTTCAGCTTCCCAGAACCGACAATCAAATTGAATGGAAGAATATTTAGAAACTCTGAAGTCACATTGCAGCACGCAATAGGGGGACTTCCCGAGGCGGCTGCGTCGAAGGAAGTAGAGTTGCCCTACACAATGCCACCAAAAGATCAATTTGAAACCTACTTAAGAGGCGCTTCTGGCGTAATTAAAGAACATTTTTGCCAATCCATGAGCGAGATTCAAATTCAAAGAATTATGGCATTATCTCCTGGCCAAACCATGAAGGATATGCCGGAGCATTTGCAGCACGAATCTTTCAAAAAAAGAGCAAATAGAAGGGTAATGGATGGAACTCCTACGGAGAAAAGAGGCGGGTCACCTTCTGGCCTAAAAAGGCTCATTATCAACGAGCCATGTCTGACAATAACCGGCGCTGCCACGAGAGAATTTATACATCCGATTTACCACCGACCGCTAACTATTAGAGAGTGCGCAAGGGTTCAAACATTTCCTGACGATTTCGTTTTTCACGGGAACACCTCCGATAAAATTCAGCAAATTGGAAATGCAATACCTCCGCTTGTCGCAAGAGTATTTGCCGAGCATATTCGTGATGAGTACGGATTTGCTGTCAATGCCTCGACCAGCGGCGGTCTAATTGGCTACTCCGTTACAAAAGCAGATGCAATGAGCCCAGCCCTTAAGAAAACGTGTGCATTACTTGATAGCTTAACTATCAATTCAGCCCAAGGAAAGTTTGCAATATGACAACCCTATTTATTAGAAATCTATATGCCAAGTGCAAAATGCACGGCAGTGGCGATGCACAGATTGTTCTATCAGATAGGGAGCTGTACGCGCTAATTGTTATTGCCCTCAATGACCTTGGCTGGCTAGAAGATGGCCTACACACCAAAAACATTGACCTGCCAAGGAAAAATTACTACGAGATTTCCTTGGATTGGTTTGAACAACTAAATATTAATGTTGCAGCATCTGATATTGAGAACACACTTGAACAGGCAAAAAACAAAGAAGAGGATTTTGTCCTATTCATCGAGAACCTTGCGGCGCTCCATAGAAGAAGAGTCAAATATAGAAGGATATTGTCTTCTCAGCCAATGCCAACAATGGATCAAATTGGCCCTCGCGTTCTGTTGGAGTTTGGTGCGTGCGACTCCAATCTGTTGGCAAATTGGATGACGTGGAGGAAATGGATTTACGACATTGACAATAGAGCAGCCCAAGAAACTGGCTACGTCTTTGAGCCCATAATTGCAAGCTGCCTAGGCGGGGAATCTGTAGGAGCAAGAAATTCTCCAGTAAAGCGCGTTGACGAATCTGGAAACCAGACTGCTAACGGAAGACAAATTGATTGCTATGTTCCATCAACAAATACAGCCTATGAAATTAAACTTCGGGTAACAATTGCCGCTAGTGGTCAAGGTCGTTTTGGAGAAGAGCTGTCATTTCCCGCTGAGTGCAAAGCTGCCGGAATCAAGCCGACTTTACTTGTCTTAGACCCCACCCCATCAAATCGACTTGATGAGCTATCCAAGAAGTTCATTGATTGTGATGGTGAGTTTTATCAAGGCGAAGAGGCATGGAATTACATGGAGGATAAATCTGGTGACGTTGTATCGGTCTTTATTGAGAAATACATCCGCCCTGCCATCTCTGAAATCGAAGACATTCAGCTTGCAACGCTTGAGCAAGTAACTTTATCTTGGGAAGAGCAGCAAATCATTATCTCTGGCGCAGGCTCTACCTATCAAATCAAGCGATAGAAACCCGCTAACAAATAAGGATAGATCGCGCGCAGCCGCGATCTATCCTGAAATTAAGTTAGGCCAATGTTTTTCGGTATGATATACTTTTAATTCAAAACCAACCGAATGCTGAATTTTTCAATCGTTGGTCAAATTAAAAAATGAAGGTTCAAAAATGGCCTCAAGATCAACGGCACATGCGGGTTGTTGTGGAAAAGAAATTTTCGAGAAACAACAGGCGTTTTATGCGGAATGGTGTTGCTAACAAGTCGCTAAAGCCGCTCGCTTTGACGCACCGGAAAACGGCGCGCAACTTAGCTCTGCGTTGGGCAACAAGATGATGAAATGGAATTCTCTATGAAAACATGTAAATGCTTTAGTTGTGGTGGTGAATATCCAGACATTGAAGGTCCAGTGCATCGGTATATGAAGTCATCACCAGGTTGCTGGGCTGTATATGGCGAGGTTCTCGCTCGTGAATATAGTAATCCTGCGTTCTTTGAAGTTCATCGATTGACAGTAGATGCTTATGCTGTTCAACATCCCGGGGAAACTGACCGTCAAAGCATACAATCGGTTGGTGTGCATTTGATTCAATTGTGCTTATTTTTAGAGCATGGATTAACAGCAGAAAACGCAAACGATGCAATGCTTGAAGCTGGTCGATATAAACATGAATTTATATGGTTAGAACCACCGGAGTCGCTTGGGTCTATTACTGCTGCCGATGTTGTAAAGGCCAAAGGCCTCGAAGAACATAAGTCTATAGTACGGTCTTGGGCACAAAGCTCGTGGGATGCATGGTCTAAACATCACGATACTATCAGAGCATGGTTGCCTGTCCAACAACTCACTCCAGCCGACGCCAAAAAGCGGCGCGGCTGAGTTTTAACGTTGGGCCTTATCAATGAGCCAAAAAGCAACCCAAATCCCACGCATTCCAGCCGCGCCAAATTCGATTCAGAAGGGAACCCCTCTGAAACACCTGCTTGGTTCAGAAGCAGTTGATTGCTTGGCGCATAATATTTTGCTCGTGTACCCGCAGTTCGAAGAATGGTCGTTTCGCAGAGCCGCTGCAAAATAAAGCTCAATGCGCGCGTGAACTCCAAAAAAATATGATGTAATTGTTTTTTTACTGTTCACAAACGATTATTATTTTCCTGGGGCGACACCCCGGGTTTCAATTCAAATCCACCGCAAATTTTTTCAACAATTCCATCGGTACAATCTCTAGCGCCTTGACATGGGTTCTGGTCAAAAACACCCTGGGTGCCTTGTTATTTTCATAGGCCTCCAGCCAACGCGCGGCACATAAACACCAGCTATTGCCCGGCTTCAAACCCTCGAAACCATATTCCGGCATCGGCGTCGATAAATCATTGCCTTTGGATTTTGAAAATTCCAAAAATTCGCGCGAGGCCTCGATGCACACGGTGTGTGAACCCGTGTCTTGCTTGCAGGTGTTGCATTTGCTGTCTCTAAAATAGCCCGTGACAGGGGCCTCGCCACAGGCCGCCAATGGCTCGCCCAGCACGCTCACCGATTCGTCCATCTCTATCATTTCGCTTTTCATACGTGTATTGCCCTGTGAATTGCCGCTCGTTGGATCATAGCGTTCGAAGGGCGCGATTATACCTCAGCCGACACCCGCAAACGGGGTTCCGACGCGGTGGAAAACGATATATTACCCAATCACCCGGTTTTTGTACCAAGATTGGCAGATCGGGCTATAATAGCGGCCTTTAAGCGCCGGCCGAGCGTGGGCGGGCTCCATCAACTTTTGTCGTGTGGGTCTTATGCTAGGGAACATCGTCACCAAGATATTCGGTAGCCGCAACGAACGTATCCTCAAACGTCTATATAAAAATATAGAGAAAATCAACGCGTTAGAGCCCCAACTCCAAGCCCTGGGCGAGGCGGAGTTACGCGCCAAGACGACGGAATTCCGGCAGCGTTACGCGGCGGGCGAGACGCTAGACCAATTGCTACCCGAGGCCTTTGCGACTGTGCGCGAGGCCGGGCGACGCGTGCTCAATATGCGCCATTTCGATGTGCAATTGATCGGCGGCATGGTGTTACACGAGGGCCGCATCGCCGAAATGCGTACCGGCGAGGGCAAGACCCTGGTCGCGACGTTGGCCGTTTATCTTAACGCGATCCCCGGCCACGGCGTGCATGTGGTGACGGTCAATGATTATCTGGCGCGCCGCGACGCAGGTTGGATGGGGCGTATTTATGAATTTTTGGGGCTCACCGTCGGGGTGATCCTGTCGCAACAAGATTCGGCCGCCAAACGCGCCGCTTATTCGGCCGATATCACTTACGGCACCAATAACGAATACGGTTTCGACTATTTGCGCGATAATATGGCCTTTACCGCCGCTGATCGCGTACAACGCAAATTATTTTTTGCGGTGGTCGATGAGGTGGACTCGATCTTGATCGACGAGGCGCGTACGCCGTTGATCATTTCCGGCCCGGCCGAAGAAAGTTCGGAGATGTACACCAAAATTAACACCTTGATTCCCAAATTGACACGTCAAAAAGAAGAAGAAGGCCCAGGGGATTATTCGGTCGATGAAAAGGCGCGCCAGGTCTATCTCACCGAGGACGGCCATCAAAAGGTCGAAGAAATGTTGTCGGGCATCGGCCTGTTGGGCGAAAACCAAAGCCTATACGACACCATTAACATCAGCATGATGCATCATTTAAACGCGGCCTTGCGCGCACATGCGTTGTTTCAACGCAATGTCGATTACATCGTACGCGACGGCGAAATCGTTATCGTCGATGAATTCACCGGCCGCACCATGCCGGGCCGACGCTGGTCGGATGGTTTACATCAAGCCATTGAGGCCAAAGAAGGCGTGCAAATCAAGGCCGAAAATCAGACTTTGGCGTCCATCACGTTTCAAAATTATTTCCGCATTTACGAAAAACTCGCCGGCATGACCGGTACGGCGGACACCGAGGCCTATGAATTCCAGCATATTTATCGCTTAGAAGTCACCGTCATCCCGCCGAATCGCCATGTGCAGCGTAAGGACCAAGGCGATTTGGTCTACTTAAGCGCCAAGGAAAAATATTTGGCGGTGATCGAGGATATCAAGGCCTGCCATGCCAAGGGTCAACCGGTATTGGTGGGCACGACCTCGATTGAGATCTCCGAACACCTGTCCGATTTGTTGAAAGAGAACGGCATCACGCACGAAGTATTGAACGCCAAACATCACGAACGTGAGGCGGAAATTATCGCCCAAGCGGGTCGTCCTGGGGCGGTGACCATCGCCACCAACATGGCCGGTCGCGGTACCGACATCGTGTTAGGCGGCAATTTGGAAGCCGAATTACATGACTTGGGCGAACAGGCGGATGCGGCCCCGCAAGACACGGTACGCGCGGCCTGGCAGCAACGCCACGATCAAGTCATCAGCGCCGGTGGTTTGCATGTCATCGGTACCGAACGGCACTAATCGCGCCGCGTCGATAATCAATTGCGCGGCCGGTCGGGGCGCCAAGGCGACCCTGGCTCCAGCCGGTTTTATTTGTCGCTGGAAGATAATTTGATGCGCATATTCGCCTCTGAGCGCATGGCCGGGTTGATGCAAAAACTCGGTATGCAACAAGGCGAGGCCATCGAACATCCGTGGGTGACGCGCGCCATCGAAAACGCGCAACGCAAGGTGGAAGGGCGCAATTTCGATATCCGCAAACAATTGCTGGAATACGATGATGTCGCCAATGAACAACGCAAAGTGGTGTATGAGCAACGTAACGAGATCATAGATGCGCAAGATATTCTGGAATCCGTCGGCTATGTGCGCGACGACGTATTGTTAAAAACGATTACCGGCCATGTCCCGCCCAACAGCATGGAGGAACAATGGAATGTGCAAGGCTTGCAGGCGGAACTCGCGGGCGACTTTGCATTGCCGTTGGACATCTCACAATGGTTGGAGCAAGACCATGATTTACACGAAGAAACCTTGCGCACCCGCATTCTGAAAGCGGCCGCCGAGGCCTATGTACAAAAAGAGGCGCAAGTCGGTGCCGCCGTGTTACGCCATTTTGAGAAAGTGGCGATGTTGCAAATCCTCGATTCGCACTGGAAAGATCATTTGGCGTCTATGGACTACTTGCGTCAAGGCATACATTTACGCGGTTATGCGCAAAAAAATCCTAAACAAGAATATAAACGCGAGGCCTTTGAGTTATTCCAACAGATGTTGGAGCGCATTAAATATGAATTTATCAGCGTGTTATCGCGCGTCCAAATCTCCAACGAAGATGAAGTACGCCGCGCCGAGGCGCAACAACGCGAGGCCAATCGGAAAATGCAATTTCAACACGCCCAAGCGCAGAGTTTTGCGACGGCGGGCGATGGGGATGAAGACGAGGAACATAACGGCGGCGGCGTACCGCTGTCGGAAATCGCCGGACGCGGCCCAACCGCTACCGCGCACGCCCCGTTTGTGCGCGATGGCCGCAAAGTCGGGCGCAATGAGCCCTGCCCCTGCGGCTCGGGCAAGAAATATAAACAATGTCATGGAAAATTAGAGGCGTAGTTCTCTGCCAGCGTCGCCCATGGATGTACTTGGACATGGGCGAGCACAATGGCACTATCATTGCGTGCGATCTTTAAACTCTAGAATATTCCAGGAGGAAAAGATGGCCATCGCAACACGTTATTCTAATTTATCCCGCGCACCGGTGCGCGTTCAGGTCGATTGCCCGTTGACCTTGCACGACGAATCGACAGGTTATAGCGGTGAAGGCCGCTGTCTATACATCAGCACGCAATCTATCGTATTTACGGCCGCCTACATGCCATTAATGGGCACGCGCATCTTGGTGCAGATTAAACCGACCCGCGCCTTATCTATTCCGTTGGATGCCCATGTGGTGATTAGACGCGTGGAAGGCGGTGTCGATCCTAACGTTTATCGCATCACCGCAACGATAGACCAAATTATTAAATAATCACTCTAACGTATAACCGTCGCCGCCAAAACGCACCATATCGCCGGGGCGCAGATCTTTATTGCCTTCCAATTCGCCGATGGCGAATAACGGCTGCACTTGTTTGATATCGATGGTGGTCATCGGCGTTTCTTTAAAACCTAACCATAATCCGTTGCCTACGCTAGTCACGGGGTCTGTGGCCACGCGGTAGGTCATTAATAAATCGCCGACCGAAATACCAGTGGCGCTACCGGCGTCGATATAGACTTTTTTTCCTTCCACACGCACGATGTGCGCGGAAAACGGCAGTTGTGCTAGATCGGCCCTGATCAGGTCCACCTGACGATCCAATATCCTATCCAGCGCATGCCCATAACCCGTGCGCATGAATTCCGCATTGGAAAATACGTTAACGCGCGGCGCAAACCAAGCGGAACGCGCGACATTTTCACTCAAGCGATGCCGCCCCACGAGCATGCCGGAGATTCCGTCTAGTATGGCGATTTCTATTTCTAAGCGACGTGTCGATAACCACAGCGGACGTTCGTGGACGCCCATGTCGCGGATCGTCCCGACGATTAAAATCTGTGCGCCCGCATGCCCTGCCACATTCACTGCGGATTTTTGTTGTTCGATATTCGGTTCTATCGCCAAACGCGTACGCGTCGCATCAATCGCGATGAATTCCCCGCTGGTCTGTAAACGGCGTTGAATTTCCAGCGGCAATTCGCGCTCGAATTCGGGAAAGTCGAACACCTGGCGGCGATCCAACACCTCAAACTGTAACACCGCGACTTTTTTTCGATAGCGCGCGGCAGGGTCGGCGTTGCGTTCCCCGTCTTTCGGCACATGCGTGCGTATGCGCACATGCAGGATGTCTTCATCGGTCCATTCATCGATAATTTCCGTATCTTTGGTGGTGCCCGCAGTACTCACGCGCGCGCTGTCGATGATCAAGACGTTGGTGGATACGACGCTGGTGGAATCAACCTGCGCGGTGGTTTGCAACATGGCTTGACGTAAGGCTTCTTTTATGGCCTTTTCGCGCGCCGCATTGTACGCGCCGTCGCTGATAACGGCCATGCCCTCGGCCTCAATCTCGCGGGCCGATACCGCATTATTCCAAGAACAAAATAGCAGGCTTAAAACGACCAGCGCATACACCGAGGACGCAGACATGAGTTTATTCGTCTTCGCTAAAATAAAGCGAATTCTTGCCGGATTTTTTTTCGTTCGCGGCAGGCGCGGTGGAGGTCTTGGCGGGCGGCTCCGCAGCAGACGCAGGGGCGGTGGGTTCCGCCGGATTTGCCTTGCCGGTCGGCTGCCTTTCCAGGTTATTCCCTGAGGTTGTCGTCGCTATCGGCATCACGGGTGCCGTGGGGGCAACGCTCACCGAAGGCATGGGTTGGAATCTTTCCTGTGCCGCGCTAGAGCCGGAAGCTGGGACGCTGGCCGTCAAGTGTTCGGGACACGGCCGCATGCCCAAGGCCGCACGCAAAAATGATTGATCGAGATTGAGTTCCACCACCGTTTCATAGGTGCCGTCTTCGACCGGATGCGAGGCCATCACCTTTGCGCCCTTTAGATAGCTATCTAAAAACACACGATAACGATCTTTTTCAACAACCATATCGCCTATGGTCGTACCGCCCCAGATGTGCATACCGTTCACGCGTTCCGCCAGGTTGCGATAGGCATCCACCTGGGCGGCGCGCATCGACATCAAACGGCGTTGCGGCTCGGGATAAAAACTCTTTGGCGGCGCACCATACCCCGAGGCGTTCACCCTCGCCTCGGCAAGTTTTTGCCCATCCATCTGGAAAAAAGCTGCCATCCCTTCCGGTGTACACTCCAAGGCGGAGGCCGTAGAGGCAGACCCGCTTTCGGCATAAGCTGGCGGCGCAACGCCTAGTCCCACCGCAGATAACACGGTTGCGTATCTTATTACCCGTGAAAATTTATGATAGGCCATGGCCCATACTCCATACGTAAAATAAGTTTCTATGCGGTACACTGCAAATTATTGGCCATGATATGCGCTAGGGTAGGGTGGGCGGATTTTTCGCAACCATGGTCTAAAACTTGCTGTTTATATTCCGAAAAGTGTCGCATGAGATAAAGCCAACCCTATGTTTTGCCGCCTTTACGGTGTACTACTAATCGCTGCTTTTTGCATGCCATGGCCGGGCACGCAGGCTATTGCGGGTGAAATCCGCAGTTGTTATGAGATCAACAACCTTGCCGCGCCGGCCAAAGACAAGTCGGCGCGCGCGCTGTATATTTTTATCGATACCACCATGCCTTACGACAACGCGATAAAAAACAAAGTACGCCAGCTCATCGGCAACTGGGGGCGCGCGGGCGACATGGTTAAACTGGCGCGTTTTGCGGCCGGTCTACGCGGCAAATATCCCGAACTATTGTTCGCCGAAAGCCTCGACTCGATGCCGGATGAGACTTACCTTTACAATCTACGACGCATCGATAAACAAACATTGTTTGAATGTTTCGACACCCAAAAAACACGTTTTTTACAAGTGCTGAACGAGCGGCTCAATACAGCGCTCACCGAGGTCGATAGCGAAACGCCGCGCACTGAATTGCTGTTTGCGCTGCGTGAATTGTCGCAACAACTGATTTTAACCACCGACGCGGCGGTGCGTAACGTATTAATCGTGTCCGATGGGATGGAAAACAGCGCGGCCTTATCCTTTTATAAAAACAAAAAAATCGGCGCCATCGACCCTCAACGCACGATCGCAAAAGTGCGTAAATTAGGCCTGATCGCCAATTGGAAAAATACTAATATTTACATGTACGGCATAGGGCTCATGCCCAAAGACGCGCCGTATGTCAAGGCCGCGATATTAGAGACGCTACGCGGTTTTTGGGAACGCTATTTTGTGGAAGGCAACGGTCTGATCCGCGGGCTGGGCGCGCCGGACTTGTTTGTGACGACCATCGACTAAACTATTGGGAACCTACAACCAACCGCGCCGTTTGAAATAGATATACGGCAGGATAGCGGACATAAACATCATCATTAAGGCGAAGGGATAACCATACTCCCACTGCAGTTCGGGGATGATCTTGAAATTCATGCCATAGACGCTGGCCACCATCGTCGGCGGCAGAAACACCACCGCAAAAATCGAAAATATTTTGATAATCTGGTTTTGTTCGATATTGATGAAGCCGAGCGCCGCATCCATTAAGAAATTGACTTTTTCAAACAAAAACGCCGAATGCGAAATCAACGATTGGATATCGCGTAAGATATCGCGCAACTGCATGGTCAACCCGGGATCGAGGATACGCGAACGCATCAGAAACGATAACACGCGTTGTAAATCCATCAGATTCATACGCGCCTTACCATTGATATCTTCTTGTTTCGACAATACCGACAGCACTTTCTGCATATCTTTTTCTTCATTGGTCAATACGCGATTGCTCAACGCGTCCAGCTCGGCGTACAACTGTTCTAACAAATCCGCCGTGCGTTCGACTTTAATATCGAATAAATCCAGCAAAATGGACATCGCATCGCGCCCCAAACCGGGCTGACGGCGCGCGCGCGCGCGAAAGATACGAAACGTATGCAGATCTTCATCACGTAGCGAAAACAAACGTCCGCCGCCGACCGTGAAGGCGACGGTTAAATTGCGATATCCTTCGGGGAATTCGTGCAAAAAATACGAATGCAGATGCAAACCGTGCTCGTCTTCATAGAAACGCGCGCTGGCCTCGATCTCGGCCATTTCGTCGGGCTTGGGCAGGATTTGTTCATAGACTTCTTCCACCCACCCGCGTTCTTCAAGCGAGGGCGATACCAAGTCTATCCATAGAGCATCCGTCGGCAGGTCTGCGCGGTGCTCGATTTCAATCTGTAATAACCGCCCCTCGCGGCGCGCGTAGGCTGTGATCATGCGCTGTCTCCTGCCTAAGTAAACATCTACGCGCCACCGGATCACTCGGCGCCGCGCCACCAGCCTTATTGTAACATCAAATCTGCATGTGCGGTGCCAGCTCGCGCATGGCGTGTACACACGCGCAACGTCCCGCCGCGCGGCGCAGACACGACCCATTCAAAACCCACGCGATCCTCGCTGGGTTCGTGTTGCACGCCACCCCATCCAAACGGCGAGCGTGGATGTTGCGCACGCCCTTCCAATTGAGTTTTTTCTTGCCGCATATCGCCCGCGATTAAGCGCATCCCCGCCGCCAGCTCCAATTCGGCGATGACACCCTGCACCAATTTTTTGTGGACTGCAATCTTGGTAATATAGGTCGGCAACCAACCGGTGTTATGCACCGTCACCCGCACACGAAAATGCCCATCCCCCAGCGCCACGACCTCCGATTTATATATCTCTAGGCGCGGCAGTATCAACGCATTCCAAATCAACCACGCAGGAAAACGCTTAATTTCCCGCTCTAATAGCGCAGGTGGCGGGTTCCATATCGAATACAACGCATCCCAGCCGCCCAATTCTACCGCGCCCAATTGCGGGTGTTGATAGGGATACCAGTCGATATAGCCTTTTCCGCATAAGGCTTGATCGCTCCATACCAACATTTTGCGATCATCCGCCACGCCGTGTTCGCGGTACCACTCGATATATTTATAATCGGTGATCCCGGCCTCGCGCTGCGGGCTCCAAATTTCCACCGTCCACGCAAACAGGCCGCGAAATTCATACAACCAATCGTCCAATGCGCCGGTAATCGTCTCTTTCGGGTGATAACGAAATTCGTGATATACCGAGGCCGCAGGATAACCCGTCATCGTCTGTCCGGCCACGCCGATTTTTTGATACGTCCATAAATCTTCCGCAGGCATTTCGCTATCGTCTTGATAGGACAACGGACGCAGCAAAACACCGCTATACGAATGAAATGTGATACCGCCCCCGATATTGGCGTGCGCGTCGATAAACGCCGCCACGGCCGCCGCTTCGGGTTCCGACGTGGGATATCCACCCGCCCCGCGTTGCGCGTGTTCCTCGCGCCAACGCGCCGGAAAATTACGATTGAGATCCAACTGTTCTTTACGCGCTTGGACGCCCCATAGCATCCCATCGTAGTCGTCGAATTGCCCCTCGGGCAACAGGCGATAATAACGCCCGCCGATTTCCGTGGGCTCGCGCGGCGCCATGAGACGCGGATCTTCCGCCGCAACCTTCCATGCGCCATTGGGATCGGGGACACGCATGCTGAGGATACGCCCGTCGCCGTCCATATCTTGCGTACGCAAGCCACCGCTGGGATCATCTTTATAGGGATATGGCCGCGTGCTGGAACGCACGATTTTGGGCGGCGTGGCCAAGGCCCATTCCGCCCCATCGGGGTTCACGCGTGGACAGATATAAAACGCGCGCGACTGCAAACAGCGCGTAAGCTCGGCATCGCGACCGAATTCGCTGACCAGGTGGTGCAAAAAATACACGGCCGCGCTGGAACCCACCAATTCAGCGGCGTGGATATTGCCATCCACCCACAGCGCCGGTTTGCTGTGATGATCCCCCGTCGCATAGTCGGTGACCGTACACACCAAGATGTCGCGCCCTTCATAGCTACGGCCTAGCGGGGCGACGCGCACTAAATGCGGGTATTCACGACCGTAGGCGCATAGCAAATCGCACAGTTCGGCGTAGGGGTAATAGTGATCGAAACGTGGTGTAGGCATGGCTGGCCCAACAAAATTGGCAAGCGATATTGTACCTAAATTTTTCTAAAAATCCGTGGCAATCCTATGCAACACCATGGCCACAAACGAAAAATCTCGCGGCCACGCCATCCCTGCCGATCACGCAGACATCCTAAAACGATGCGCTAACGTTGCGCCCACCGCTGTTCGGCAGGTAAAATAGGCCTATCTGTCGATGACCGGCCTTAAGCCCGTTGCGATTTTCGAAATCTCAGGAGTTAGTCGTGCCGTATTCCGAACAACGCGTTACCTCGATCCGCAAATGGTCGGATAAAACCTTTAGCTTCACCACCACCCGGCCTCAGGATTTTAGTTACGAGAACGGCGAATTCGTCACCATAGGGTTGCGCATCGACGGCAAGCTGATCGCGCGCGCCTATTCCATCGTATCGACTAACGATACCGAACAACTGGAATTCCTGAGTATCTATGTCCCCGATGGCCCGTTGACCAGCCGTTTGGCGCATGTGCGCGAGGGCGACGGGGTATGGGTCAATAGCAAGGCCACCGGTTCGCTAACGCTCAAATATGTAAAACCGGGCCGCAATCTTTATTTATTGGCGACCGGCACCGGCCTCGCGCCGTTTATATGCTTGATACGCAGCGCGGCGACCTATCAGACTTTTGAGCGAGTCATCTTGGTGCATACCGTACGCACGGTGGGAGAGCTGGCCTATCAACAAGAAATCGAATCGCTGAGCAGCGAACGCATGATTTACGTCCCCAGCGTGACCCGCGAGACCTTCCCGGTCAATCAACGTTGTTCGGATATATTTAAATCGGGCGCATTGTTCTCTATGCACAATCTACCCAAGGCCGACCCGGAATTAGACCGTGTGATGATATGCGGCAACCCCGATATGAACCGCGACATGACCAAATATTTGGAATCGCAAGGCTGGACGATGACCAATCATCGCGGCGTGGGCAATTTCACCGTTGAAAAGGCGTTTGTATTACATCACGAGTAAAGGTAACGCACGCGAATAATTAAATTCCCCGTATACACCGCGCATAGTCAATGGGGTAACATCACGGCATGGATCCAGCCGCCACCAACACATTTATTCGGCATGCAACCATAGGGGATATTGCGCCGCTGGTCGTGATCGAAAACCATGCCTTCGATACCGACCGGCTGACCCGGCGTAATTTCCGCTACCTGATTACCGAGGCCAATGCCACGACCTTGGTGGTGGACTATCACGGATTTATCCAAGGATATGGCATCATCTTGTATAATAGCGGCACCTCGGTGGCACGCCTCTATTCGCTGGCCGTGGGGCTGGAATACCGGCGCAATGGCCTCGGGCGCGCCCTGATCCGGGAGGCCGAGGGATTGGCGCGTGAACACGATTGCATCAGCCTGCGCTTGGAAGTGCGGCCCGACAACGCGGCGGCGACCGGCCTCTTTCATGCAGCGGGTTACAAGCAGTTTGGAATTTTATCCGATTATTACGAAGATCACACAGACGCCCTGCGATATGAGAAAATCCTTGCGCCGGGCCTTGCGCCCGAAATGGTCAAGGCCCCGTATTATGAACAAACCCTGGATTTCACCTGTGGTCCGGCAGCGGTCATGATGGCAATGCGCGCATTAGAGCCTAGCCTAACGCTCAATCGTAAATTAGAATTACGCCTATGGCGCGAATCGACGACCGTGTTCATGACCTCCGGGCACGGCGGTTGCGGCCCTTACGGCTTGGCGCTATCGGCCTATTATCGTGGGTTCGATGTCGAAATTTACGTCAATGATCCTGGGGCCATGTTTATAGATTCGGTGCGTGACCCCGAAAAAAAAGAGGTCATGCGCATCGTACAGGAAGATTTTATCGAGGAATTACAAAGCCTCCCGATAAAAGTGACGTATGGGGCCTTGACAGTAGAAGAAATTCAACAAAAATTCGAGGCGGGAGGCATTCCGATAGTGTTGATTAGTTCATATCGCATCTATCATGAAAAATTTCCGCATTGGGTTGTAGTAACTGGCTTCGATAACCGCTACATTTACGTACATGACCCCTTTGTGGATTATGAGACCGGTAAGACGCTAACAGATTGCATCAACATGCCGATACTACGTAAAGACTTTGCGCGTATGGCGCAATATGGCAAGGCCGGTCAAAAGGCCGTGCTGGTGATCAACAAAACGATGGACAGACAGACTCATGCCTGACGAATTGGCAGCGACCGCAGAACCTCCCCCTAGGCGCGCCCTGGTGGCCCGCTTGGATGGCGCGCGTCGCAGCGACGTGTGTCTTGCCCTCATCCATGGCGCTTGGTGCGCCAGCCCCGCTCGTGAAATGCGTTTGGCCCTCGCGGCTGGCGCATGCAACACAGTGGTTTTATTTCCACACTTAGCCCACAAGGACACGCGCGCGTTCGCATGAGTACGCATATCGTCATCGTAGATCACCGCAATGACTGGAAACCCAGCTTTCCTGGGGTTATTTTGGTCACTGCCAAAGATTATATCGAGCAATCGGAATACCTAAAGCTCAAAGACATCAAGATTATCAACTTGTGTCGCAGCTACCGGTATCTGTCCGAAGGCTATTATTGTTCGCTGCTGGCCGAGGCGCGGCGCCACAAGATCCTCCCGACGGTGCGCACCATGACCGATCTGGCGACCAAATCGACTTATACGCCGAACATCGAAGACCTCGACGAGCTGATCCAAAAAAGTCTCTCGAAAAGCGTCAATTCGCAACCCTCTACGCAATTGGATATCAATATATTTTTTGGCCATACCGAACACCGCGATCTACAAGAATTGGCCCGTCAGTTGTTTGACACCTTCCGTTGCCCATTAATGAAGGTCGAATTCAAACGCAATGGTAAATGGCATCTGACCGCCATTAAACCCACCTATCTCAATAACTTGACGCCCGCTCAAGAAGATTTCTTTATCACTGCGTTTAGTTCACACGTGGTCAAGCGTTGGCAAGAACCCAAGACCAAGAGTGTGCCGCGTTACGATCTCGCGATCTTGCACAACCCGCAAGACAAAATGCCGCCATCGACGAATCGCACGTTGCAAAAATTTATCAAGGTCGGCAAGGGCCTGGACATCGCCGTAGAACTGATTGAGAAAAAAGATTATTCCAAACTCGGCGAATACGATGCGTTGTTCATCCGCGAAACCACCGCTATCGACCATCACACCTATCGCTTCGCCAAAAAGGCCGAGAGCGAGGGCTTGATCGTCATCGACGACCCGGACTCCATCGTGCGTTGCACCAATAAGGTGTATCTGGCGGAATTGTTGACGGCGAACAAAATCCCCACGCCCAAGACCATGATCGCGCACAAAGGCAATATCAAAACCACCGAAAAAGAGCTTGGTTATCCCATCGTATTGAAAATACCGGACGGCTCGTTCTCGCGTGGCGTACACAAGGCCGACAATGCGCAACAACTGGAAGAAATCAGCGCCAAATTATTTAAAGAATCCGATTTGTTGCTGGCGCAAGAATTCGTGCCCACGCAATTCGATTGGCGTATCGGTGTGTTGAATAAAAACGTGATTTTCGCCTGTCAATATTTTATGTCGAAAAAACATTGGCAAATCGTCAAACACGCGCCCAGCGGGGGGGTCGTGGCGCAGGGTGCTTACAATGCGGTGCATGTCGCCGATGTACCCGAGGCCGTCATCAAAGCGGCGACCAACGCGGCGCGTTTGATCGGCGACGGATTATATGGCGTGGACATTAAAGAAACGCCTAAAGGGGTCTATTTAATCGAAGTCAACGACAATCCCAATATCGACATGGGCTGTGAAGACGGCGTATTGGGCGAAGAATTGTATAAAACGATTTTACAGGAATTCATCCGCCGCATCGAACAACGCGGCAATAAATCGGGCGGCAACACTTAGCGGCCGCCTTGCCCCAGCAAGCGTTCATATACCTCACGCCCCGCGACGATACGCACTACCGTTTGTTGCATTTTTTGCAGGGTCGCGGTCACATCAGCGACATCTTGTTTGGCGATTTGAAATTCCATCTCTTTGGCCAGTTCAGTCAAGGTCTGAAAACCATAGCTACCACCCAACCCCTTGAGGGCATGGGCGCGTTCTTTCATTTGCCGCCAATCCAAGGTCGCAAGCGCCGTTGCCAATTCGCCGATATGTCTCGGCAGACCTTCCAAAAATTCGATAATGGTATCGCTAAGTTCAGGCATGTCTTTTATCAATTCCGAAATAACGGGCGCTTGGGTAGCCCCCGTTACAGCACCTGGTGTTAAATATTTGGAGAGCGTTTCCACGAATATTTGTCGATGAATAGGTTTTGCAATAAATCCGTCAAAACCCAACTCGAACGCACGCGCCTGTTCTTCCGGCAAGGCGCTGGCGGTCAATGCGACTATCGGCTTGAGGTAACCCGCCGCGCGCAATTTTTTGACCGCCGTCGCGCCGTCCATCACCGGCATTTGCATATCCATTAAAATTACATCGAAGGCCCGCTCACCGGCCAAGTCTACCGCCTCCCGGCCATTATTTGCGACCACAAAACCGATTCCCATGCGCTGCAAATATTGGCCGACTAACCGCTGTATATCGGCGGTATCTTCCACTACCAGAACAGAACCCGACAAGTGGATGTCCACATCGTGCGGCATCGACTGGATTGCGTGGCGTTTTTGCGTAATATCCGCATCGCGCACAATGGACAACGCACCCAATGGAGCAATATCCATATGCAAAATAAATCGACTACCATTCCCCGATTCGCTGTGTACGCTAATACTGCCGCCCAACATCTTGGCCAAGCGTTGTGAAACCGCCAAGCCCAATCCCGTCCCGCCATATTTACGCGTGGTCGAAGAATCCGCCTGTTCAAACGATTGAAACAATCTGGACTGTTGTTCGGGAGACATGCCAATGCCGGTATCGCGCACCTCGAATGTCATCGTCGCGGCCTGCGCGTCGCATGCGACCACCAACGACACCCCGCCGCTGGCGGTAAATTTTAGTGCGTTACTGCACAAATTTAACAAAATTTGTTTTAATCTCAGCGCATCTGTTACGATGTGCGCCGGCAACGGATATTGGTAGCTGATATTAAAGTAAATATTTTTATTTTTGGCCTGCATTAAACAATAGGATTCGATTTCATATAACATGTCGACATAATCGACGGGTGCCCGCGTCACCACGAGTTTACCCGCTTCTATTTTAGATAAATCCAACAAGTCATTAATGAGTTGCAGCAAGTGCGAACCATTGCGCATTACCGCACGAATACCTTCAATACGCTCATTCATAGTGGTTTTAACGTCCAGCAACATCTCGCTAAAACCGATTATCGCTGTTAGCGGCGTACGCATTTCATGACTCATATTGGCAAGAAATCGGCTTTTTGCGACATTGGCGGCCTCCGCGCGACCCATGGCGTCGCGCAACGCGATTTCTATTTTTTGGCGCTCGCGCACCTCGGCATCCAACTTCCGCACGGCCTGTTCAGCGACCGTCTTTTCATTCAATAAATTGTCGAATAAGGCCTTATTTTCATATTGGAGCCGCCACGACTGGACCAAACTTTTTTTGTAATTATAGGCAGCCATACTCATGATGCCGATATAAAATATCGTTAATGGACTCAAGGCGGAAAAAAATCCGGGGCCGTCAAACAGGGCGATCGCGACCGCCGACGGCAATACCACCGGCATCATATAGCTCAAATATATATGAAAAAGAGCGCCCGTGGTGGCCATTGCGCCACTCGCCATGCCCAGCGAAATAATTAATGCAAAACTAAACATACTGCCTTGATCCACCAGCAAGACCACAGGGCCTAAGACACCCCAGCTCGCGCCGTGCAACACCGCCTGTACGTTATATAATCTATCGAATAATCGAGTTAAACGTAAATTTGTTGAATGCTTGTCATATAAAACCGATAACACCAACAAATAAATATTGCAGGCGACGATAGCCGCCCCCCAACTCAGCAAAAACGTCAACGAACAATGCCTCCATAGTACGAAAATGCATACACCGCTGACGACGATCCCGCCCGCAAATGCGATCCGCGCTTGCGAAAAAAGCATGCGCACTTGTTGTACATAGATCGCTTGCTCGGCAGACGACATAACGCCCCTGTGATTTACTAAGTGCAGAATTATCCAAAAACGCAAAACAATACGCTTGGTGTAGAGTTATCGACAATTTTTTACAAAAGAGAAGAGGGAAAATAGGTGCGGGGGCTGGAATGCGGATTTATGTGTAAAATCCATCGCTTAGGACGCGAGGTGGCGTGTAAAAAACCTCTGGCTGTGTCTAAACATGCTTGACCGCTACACGCCCCCTCCGCTGACAAGGGGAGGGGGCGGAGCCGCCGAGAACACCGGTGTACGCTCAATCCAAGTGCAATTCGGCCCACATGGCATCGACGCGTTGTTGTGTGGCTGCGTCCATACGTATCGGCCGCCCCCATTCACGCTGCGTCTCGCCCGGCCACTTGTGGGTGGCATCCAAGCCCATTTTCGAACCCAAGCCCGACACGGGCGAGGCGAAATCCAAATAGTCGATGGGTGTGTTATCTATCATCACTGTATCGCGGATGGGATCCATGCGCGTGGTCATCGCCCAGATCACATCTTTCCAGTTGCGCACGTCGATATCGTCATCGGTGACGATCACAAATTTTGTATACATAAACTGTCGCAAGAACGACCACACACCCATCATCACGCGCTTGGCGTGGCCCGGATATTGTTTGCGGATACTGACGACCGCCATGCGATAAGAACAACCTTCCGGCGGCAAATAAAAATCGATAATTTCCGGAAATTGTTTTTGGATTAACGGCACGAACACTTCATTGAGCGCCACGCCTAATACAGCGGGTTCATCCGGCGGACGCCCGGTATAGGTGCTGTGATAAATCGGATTATCGCGATGCGTGATGCGCGTAATCGTAAACACCGGAAAGGTACCGACCTCATTGTAATAACCGGTGTGATCGCCAAACGGCCCTTCGGGCGCTGTTTCGTGCGGGTCGATATACCCTTCCAACACAATCTCCGCCGACGCCGGCACCACTAAATCGTTGGTCTGCGATTTCACAACCTCGGTGCGCGCGCCGCGTAATAATCCTGCAAAGGCGAATTCCGACAAGGTATCCGGCACCGGCGTCACCGCCGCGAGGATGGTCGCCGGATCCGCCCCCAACGCCACGCTGACCGGAAAGGGTTTTCCAGGGTGGGCGATTTTCCAATCGCGAAAATCCAATGCCCCGCCGCGATGCGGCAACCAACGCATTATCACTTTATTACGCGCGATCACTTGTTGACGATAAATTCCGATATTCTGCCGTTCTTTATGCGGCCCTTTGGTGATGACCAAGGCCCATGTAATCAGCGGACCCGCATCTTCGGGCCAACAGGTTTGTATAGGTAAACGCGCTAGATCCACATCTTCGGCGTGGATCGCATTTTGCTGACACGGCGCACGCGATCGTTCCTTGGGCGCCATATTGAGCACTTGTTTGAACACCGGGAATTTGTCCCACGCGTCTTTAAGACCCTTGGGTGGCTCAGGCGCTTTCAAAAAGGCCAGTAATTTACCGATTTCGCGCAAGGCCGCGACATTATCTTCACCCATCCCCAAGGCCACACGGCGCGGCGTTCCGAACAGATTCCCCAACACGGGTATGGTGTGCCCCTTGGGGTTTTCAAACAATAGCGCCGGCCCTTGGTTACGCAATACACGGTCACAAATTTCCGTCATTTCCAAATACGGATCGACTTCCATAGACACGCGTTTAAGCTCGCCCTGACGTTCAAGACCTTGGATAAAATCGCGCAAATCGTGATATTTCATTGCCGCTTACGACCCTGTTTATGGATGTGTTAGCATAGCAGAAAACGGCCGTTTTTGGCGCAGATATTAACAATCGCACCACCCCATGCCCCACCTCGCATCGACAACTCTATAGTTGACAGCGCGCGGCCGGTCGTCTTTAATGGCGTATACCCATACAATCACGGATAACCTGCTATGCCCGCCCTCCTGATTTGGAATGCAGACCCCATCGCATTCAAGCTCGGCCCGCTGTCGGTACATTGGTACGGCATTTTGTTCGCAAGCGGATTCGTCGCCGGGTATTACTTATTTCTCGACATATTAAGGCGTGAACAACGCACGCAAATAAACGTCGATAGTTTGCTGACCTATTTAATGATAGGCACCGTCGTCGGCGCGCGCTTAGTCCATTGTCTGTTTTACGATCCGGCACATTACTTAAGCCACCCGCTCGATATTTTAAAAATCTGGGAGGGCGGCCTCGCGAGCCACGGTGGCGGTCTGGGCGTATTGATTGCGATATATCTGTTCGCGCGCCGCGTCGAACCCATCGACATCGGCTGGTTGATCGACCGTCTGGCGCCGCTGACGCTGTTAGCCGGCGCACTGATACGCGTTGGAAATTTCGTCAATTCCGAGATCGTAGGCCAACCTACCGGGGTCGCCTGGGCGATCATTTTCGCGCGCATAGACCCCGCACCGCGTCACCCTGCGCAGTTGTACGAGGCGTTTGCCTATTTGATCATTTTCGCTTGGTTGTACATTTTTTACCGCAAAAATGTCCGCACGCTAACCACCGGGGCGTTATTTGGACGATTTTTAGTGGCCGTTTTCGGCACACGCATTGCTGTGGAAATTATCAAAACGCCGCAGGCCGCCTTTGAAGACGGTCAGCTCATCAGTATGGGCCAATATCTCAGTCTACCGTTTCTGCTGCTAGGAATACTGATCTTGGTGCGTCCGAAAATATGGCACGACATTGTAGCGCGTTTACAACCCAAACCCGCGCGCGTTGCGAAGCAAGTATCTAAATGAATCAAACCCCCTGTTAGCAAAGGTCTGGCATCGCCATGGAAAACACTACAAATACCACCACGGAAAACGCACTCCAATTTCAGTTCACAGGCGATGGCGGCGAATATTTCAAGATTTGGATCGTCAATTTATGTTTGACGGTAGCCACCTTAGGTATCTATTCGGCGTGGGCCAAGGTGCGCCGCAATCGCTATTTTTACGGCAATACTAAACTTGCGGGCAGCGGATTCGAATACCTCGCCAACCCCCTCGCCATTTTAAAAGGCCGTGCCATTGCATTGCTTTTTTTTGGCGCGATTTCGGTGTCGCAACATATCTCATTCATTCTTTACGGAGTGGCAATCGCGGTGTTTTTAGCGGCTTTGCCCTGGTTGATTGTGCGCTCTATGACCTTTCGCGCCCGCAATACCGCATACCGCAATATACGTTTCAATTTCACCGGCAAATATGGTGAGGCCTTTTTAAGTTTTATTGTTTTCCCAATCATACTCGGCATCGCAAGCTTGGGACTGGTATATCCCTATGCGTTGTACAAACAAAAAAAATTATTGGTGGACAACAGTTATTATGGAAACAGCGCGTTCAGCTTTTACGGCGCCAGCGGCATGTTCTATAAAATTTTCGGCGTGATTTTTTTATTCAGTTTTGGTTTTATGGCGGCGGCTGTTTTCATCGTCATGGGCCTTACAGTTGCGCACGCCGGCGAAGGATCAACCGCCAGCCCCCTGCTGCCTTTAGTCGTCATTTATACGCTGATGCTGATTTTTTACACTATCGTGTTCGCCTATTTTAACGCGCGCGCCACTAACGCCGTCTACAACAACACCCGCCTCGGCGAACATCGTCTGCACGCGGATTTGCGGGCGACCGGCCTACTCGCCTTATATGCACAAAATCTCCTCGCGATTATTTTTACCCTGGGCTTGTATATCCCCTGGGCCAAGGTAAGGGCCGCGCAATATTGGGCCGCGCATATCAGATTAATACCTGTCGGGAATTTGGACGGTTTTGTTGCGGAGCAGCAATCCGCCATGAGCAGCGTTGGCGAAGAGATCAGCGGCATGTTTGATGTCGATATAGGTATATGATAGAACTTGCCGGGCGGTATTTCGACGGCCGGACATCCGCGCCGGTCACGGCCAAACTCCGCATCGACGAGATGGG
>CAKKRP010000030.1 GCA_919902765.1 Gammaproteobacteria bacterium
GATGGTAGCGTTAGGTTACGACGAATAAAATAACGGGCTGGAATGGACGGTTACATAGCCAATGGCTTAAAAAGCGCGCCAACACCGATAAGGCACCCACGCGTTTTACGGCGCGGTGCGCGTCGAACATCATCATCGCGACGACAAACATTAATAACGCAAAGCCAATTAATGTCTCGCCGTAGCGCGCGTTCGGAGGGGTGTTGAGGGCCTCGTTGAATAATAGGCCTTGTTGATGTTCGACATAAGAGGCCAAAAAATGTAACAAAAAAGATACGCTAGACCACAATAAGAAACGATAGATCAAGTCGCCGAGTTTTTTCCACATGGGGGTAGGATAAGGCTATTTTTGCGATAATTTAGGGGCGATTTTGACAAACAAGCGTGGATTGATACGCGCATTGTTGAGGCTCAAACTCCAATGTAAATGCGGACCGGTGGCGCGTCCGGTTTTACCGACGTGGCCCAATATTTCTCCGGCATCGAGTGTCTGACCTTTTTGTACGGTAATGTCGTTGAGATGGCAAAACATACTCACGAGGCCTTGCCCGTGATCTACAAACACCGTATTGCCGTTAAAAAAATAATCGCCCGTCTCGATCACCTTGCCTGGCGCGGGGCTCGCGACATTGGTACCTTGTGGCGCGGCGATATCCATGCCGCTATGCGGATTGCGCGGTTCGCCGTTAAAAACGCGGCGCAATCCAAAGGAGCTGCTCATCGTGCCTTCAGTCGGGGCAAAAAAATTGGTTATGACCTCTTCTTGTTCCGTCCACTGCGCGAACGCGGCGTCGATAAGGGGCTTTTCTTGGCCGATGCGCGCCAATTCCTCCGGCGAGGGTTGCACCATGTTCTCAGGCACTTCCAGGCGTTGTGTACTGTATTTTTTCGGACGTATCGCGAAGGGTAATTTTTCGCGCGCCTTGCCGCGTTGCACGATCAAGTGTTGACGGCCCGGTTTGGCGCTCAGCGGTATCCCGGCGATGGCGTACCAACGCCCTGCGTTTTTGAGTACCATGACGCGGTGTTTTTCAAAATAAACCGCAGGCGCAGGGGCGTCTTTGGGCACGTGTAACGGTAAAACGGCCACGCCTCCCGGCACTAATTCGGAACGTGGCAGGGCCAGCGTTGAGGCGCTGAATCCACATGCAATGCAAATTGCGGCGATCAACCCACATAATTTTTTATTCATCTCGCGTTTCCTCTACCCGGGACAGCACGCGTCCCTGTTGCAACTGAATTTCTATCCGATCACCCACCTGTATGCCCACCGCATTGCGTACCAACTTTCCATCCTGGGTATTCCGCACGATAGCATAGCCGCGCGCAAGCGTGGCGAGGGGGCTAACGGCGTCTAAGGCGCTGGCCGCAGCGATCCAGCGTTGGCGGGCATCGCCCATGCGACGTTGTTGAGCGCCCTCCAGGCGTTGTAGCAACTGTACGCTGTGGTGGATATATTTTTGTATGATCATGGACGGTGCTTGACGTTGCAATCGGACATAGGTTTGTTGTTGTACCTGTTGTTTGCTGCGCAAAAAATGGACCATGGCGCGTTGTAAACGTAACGCGGTTTCGTCTGTGCGCTGCGCCAGGCCTTGCAAGCGCCGACGCGGGTGCTGTATGCGTTGGGAGATCCATTCTAAACGTTGTTTTTTTGCCGCTAGCGTACGTTGTATGGCCGTATCCAAGCGTGTTTGAGAGCGCGCCAATGCGCTCAGCCATATCCCGCTATCGGGGACCACCAGTTCGGCGGCCGCCGAGGGGGTGGGTGCCCTGACATCCGCCACAAAATCGGCGATGGTGACATCGACTTCATGGCCGACGGCAGAGACCACGGGGATGCTGCACTCGGCAATCGCGTGGGCCACTGCTGCGTCATTAAATGACCATAAGTCCTCTAGCGAGCCCCCGCCACGGCCCACGATTAAGACATCGCAATCGCGACGTTGCGAGGCCAAACGGATCGCCTGGGCGATTTCAGCGGCCGCTCCGACGCCTTGCACGGCAGTGGGGTATAACCACACGGGTATCGCCGGGAAACGCCGCCGCAAGACGGTCAAAATATCATGAATTGCCGCCCCGGTAGGTGAGGTGACGACGCCTACGCAGCGCGGCAAGGAGGGCAACGGGCGTTTGCGCGCCGTGTCAAACAGTCCGAGTGCGGCCAGGCGCGTTTTGAGCTCTTCAAATTGGCGGCGTAAGGCACCTGCACCCGCCAGCGCCAGGTGTTCAACGATAATCTGAAATTCACCACGCGGTTCATATAGGCTAATGCGCGCCCGTGCCAGCACCGCCATACCGTTCTCGGGTTTAAATGCGAGATATTGGCTTTTCGGTTTAAACATCGCGCAGCGGACTTGCGCCAGTTCGTCTTTAAGCGAGAAATAAATGTGCCCTGAGGCGGGGCGCGTAAAATTGGAAATCTCGCCTTGTATCCAGACCAAAGGGAATCCGCGTTCCAGCAACACACGCACCTCGCGATTGAGCTCGCTGACACGTAGGATGGGGGGCGGGCTGGGATGCGCCGGATCAGTCATAGATTAGACATCTAAAAAGCGACGGCCCCGCAGGGCGGGGCCGTGATGTTGCGCGATCACAATGCGGCCAATCGGCGCATCATTACCATTGCCAAGGTTTGGCGTCTTTCTGCGCTACGCCTTGTTCGTAGGCCAACAGGCCTTCGCGTTCCGCACGCGTAGCCAATTGTATGGCTTTTTTACCATCGCCCGCCTTTTCGGCGTCTTTGGCGTTTTTAATCAAACTGTCGCTATCGCGCCAGGCAGCGCCCACGGAACCCGCTTTTTTGACCGCAGCTTCCGCCGAACTAATGACGCAGGCAACATCGTCGCCGCATGCCCCGGAACTGCCGGTGGTTGCCATACCCGCGCAACCCGCCAACCACACCGCACCTACCAATAAAGTCAAATACTTCATGTTCGCCCCCTCCAGAAAAAGACAATCAACGGGGTGATCATACGGTGAAATTTGTCGCCTAGCAACTGCTAGTTAGATACATTTTATGGTTGGAAGCGCAAAAAAAGGCCCGGACTGGCCGGGCCGAAGAGAGATGGCGTCCCCATGGGGATTCGAACCCCAGTTACCGCCGTGAAAGGGCGATGTCCTAGGCCGGCTAGACGATGGGGACGTAAACCTTTACCAACCTAACGGTCTCGCGACCGCTCGCTATAACCAACGAAACTTGGTGGAGCTAGCCGGGATCGAACCGGCGACCTCTTGCATGCCATGCAAGCGCTCTCCCAGCTGAGCTATAGCCCCGTTGGAAGTCGCGCATTGTAAGCAGCCCTTTAAGCGCCGTCAAGTGCCAGAGAGCATTGTTATGGCGGCATCTATACGCGCCAGGGTTTTTTCGCGGCCTAACAGCCATAAAGTGGCGTCTATGGGGGGGGACACCGTACCGCCACTCACCGCCACGCGCACCGGTTGCGCGATCTTCCCGAGCTTGATGCCATGGGTCTCCGCTACCGCGTTCAAGACCTGATGAATCGCAGTTGTTTGCCAGCCCCCGAGGCCGCCTAGGCGCGCGCGAAAATCGCCCAATGGCGCTGCCACGTCAGCGGTGAGGTGTTTAGCTACGGCGGCAGTATCATAGGCCACTCGATCGCGATAAAAAAATACGCTGGCGTGGGCCATTTCGACGAGCGTTTTGGCGCGTTCGCGTTGTACTTTGACGATTTCCACAAGATCCGGCCCCAGTGCGGGGTCGATATCAAGCTTGCCGAGGTGGTAGCTCAGGTGATGTGCAACGTGTTGCGGGTCGCTATTTTTAAGATATTGCTGATTCAACCACAGCAATTTTTCGGGGTTAAACGTCGAGGCCGCCTTGTTGATATCGCCTGCGTCGAACAAACGTATCATTTCGTCCAAGCCGAAAATTTCTTGGTCGCCATGCGACCAGCCCAGACGCACCAAATAATTCAGCAGCGCTTCCGGTAGATAGCCTTCGTCGCGATATTGCATCACACTGACGGCACCGTGACGCTTAGAAAGACGCTGGCCATCGGAGCCTAAAATCATCGGTACATGGGCATAACGCGGCAGTTGAGCGCCCAGCGCGCTCAGTATATTCATTTGGCGGGGCGTGTTGTTAAGGTGATCATCGCCACGGATGACATGCGTGACTTGCATATCCAAATCGTCGCATACGACGGTCAAATTGTAAGTGGGTGTGCCATCAGAACGCGCGATGATCAAGTCGTCTAATTCGGTATTTTTAAATACGACCTGGCCACGTACCATATCATCCACCACCACCTCGCCCGCGACCGGATTTTTAAAACGTACGACCGGTGGGACGCCTGCGCGCGGCGCGGTGCGATGCCGGCAACGTCCGTCATAACGCGGTTTTTCCTTGCGCGCCATTTGCTCATTGCGCATATTTTCCAACTCGTCTTTACTGCAATAGCAATGATAGGCATGTCCCTCCGCCATCAAGCGCTGAATGATTTGTTTATAATATTCAAAGCGTTGCGTCTGATAGAAGGGGCCGGCGTCGTATTCCAGGCCGAGCCAAGTCATGCCTTCCAGAATGGCATTTACCGATTCCGCCGTGGAGCGTTCCAGGTCGGTGTCTTCGATGCGCAATATGAAGCGACCACCGTGTCTGCGCGCAAACAGCCAGGAAAACAAGGCCGTGCGCGCGCCGCCGACATGCAAAAAACCGGTAGGACTGGGTGCGAAGCGGGTGATCACAGACATAACGAACCTCTTGGGGATGCCCTGGTATGGGGTGGCTTATTGTAATGGGGATGGGGGGGAATTGCAGCCCCTTGGGTTGTTGGGGTCGTATCCTAGGAGAAAATGGTGCAATCTGTAGTATGGGTCAATTGGGCGGGAGATTGAACATGAATGTTAAAGTAATTAAAAGTGAAAAGGATTATGCGTTTGCTATGGCATGGCTATCGGAATTGATGGCGCTGAATCCAATAGTTGGCACCGAGCAAGACAACGAGTTGGAGTTGCTTGCGTTGGTGATTGAAGACTACGAGCGTAAAATTGTGCCGCTTAGCAGGACAGATCCTATTGAGGCGATTTTATTTCGTATGGATCAAATGGGGCTTAGCCGTAAAGACTTAGAGAGGTATATAGGCGCCGCATCCAAGGTCTCCGAAGTATTGTCCCGCAAGCGTCCTCTTTCGCTGCCTATGATACGGCGTCTACATCAGGGGCTTGGGATTCCGGCCGATGTCCTGATCGGGTATGGTGGTGATGGGCCTTAGGGTCGGGCTTTACATTTTACAAGAAACAGGTGGATTCACTACATGATTTTGAGGGTTTAGAAATGTCAAATGTAAGGCCTGACCCAAAACCCGCGATTGCTCCGCACAATCTCCACCGGTGGCGGTCGAATGGCG
>CAKKRP010000031.1 GCA_919902765.1 Gammaproteobacteria bacterium
CAACGAATTTAAGGCCGGCGTTAAAATCATCTTAGACGGCGATCCTTACTCCATACTTGAAAACGAGTATGTCAAACCCGGTAAGGGCCAGGCCTTTAACCGCGTGCGGATACGTAATCTCAAAACCGGGCGGGTGGTCGAAAAAACGTTTAAATCGGGCGATACCGCCGAGGCCGCCGACGTGACTGATGTAGAGATGCAATATCTTTACAATGACGGCGAGTTTTGGAATTTTATGGATCCCGAGAGTTTTGAGCAAATGGCCGTGGACGCCAAGGCTGTGGGCGATCAGGCGAAATGGCTAAAAGAACAAGACGTTTGCATCATTACGTTATGGAATGGCCTGCCCTTAAGCATAGTGCCGCCCAATCACGTCGCCTTAAAAGTGATTGAAACCGATCCCGGCGTGCGTGGCGATACCGCCAGCGGCGGCGGCAAGCCCGCCACCTTGGAAACCGGCGCGGTCGTCAAGGTGCCGCTGTTTGTCGAGGTGGGGGAGCTGATTAAGGTGGATACCCGTTCGGGTGAGTATGTATCACGTGTTAAAGAATAAGCGGTAATGTCTGTCCCAGGCGCGGACTGGCGACCCTCCGCGACATGCGAGGTGTTGCGCCGCCGTGCCGCCTTCATCGCCGCAATCCGCGATTTTTTTCAGGCACGAGGGGTGCTAGAAGTCGAAACACCCTTGTTGTCACGCGCCACCACCACCGATGTCCATCTTGAGAGCTTTGTAACAAGTTTTCAAGACACTGATGTCTCAAAAAAGCGACAGCTTTATTTACACACCTCGCCCGAGTTTTTTATGAAGCGTTTACTGGCGACGGGTAGTGGACCGATTTTTCAAATATGCAAGGTTTTCCGTAACGGAGAGGTCGGGAAATTACATAATCCAGAGTTTACGCTGCTGGAATGGTATAGGCCGGGCTACAATGACCATCAGCTTATGGGGGAGATTGATGAAATGCTAGGCGCAGTGTTGGGTTTTGAGCCCGCGCAGCGCCTTAGTTATGCTAAGGCTTTTGATGACATATTAGGCATCAACCCTCATTTAGACCCCTTAGAAAAAATTAAACTATGCATAGAAAAAAATTCTTTGTCTCTAATTGGAGACAGCCGTGACAATGATAGGGATTTTTGGCTAGATTTAATATTTTCCCATTTGATACAACCTCGTTTAGGACATGGTAGAGCGGTGTTGCTCTACGATTTTCCTGCCTCCCAGGCCGCACTCGCTCGCAAGCGACCGGGTCCTGAGCCGGTCGCCGAGCGCTTTGAGCTGTTTTACAACGGCGTGGAACTCGCAAATGGGTTTCACGAACTGTGTGATGTCGATGAACAACGCCTGCGCTTCGAGGCCGATGTCGCAATAAGGCGTCAGCGCGACCTGCCTATTCCCATTATGGACGAGAGGTTTCTAGCTGCATTGGCCGCCGGTCTACCCGCCAGTGCTGGCGTCGCCATTGGCTTAGATCGCTTATTCATGGTTAGTCAGGGTATTCCATCACTTTCCCAAGTATTGAGTTTTGATTTCAGTCTTGTGTAAGCTACCAATGTAAGTATTTGTAAGTGAAATCGTACGGCGCTGCACGATAATAGGGCGTTTTTGCTAAAGAGGCCCGCATAATCAACGCTAAGTAGATGTTCAAATAGCTGCCTGGTATATAACTTGCCTAGCAGTAAACATAGCAACGATTTGCGCTTGAGGGGGGATAGGCAATGCGTATGGCAGAGGTGGTGAATATGACAGATTCCCTACAGGTACATGGAATATCGATAGAACGGCGTTGGAGTCAGCGACGCGCGGCGATGCTCAATGTCGAAATCCATCAGCAGGGCGTGTTGATCGCGTGCTGTCGTGTGTGTAATGTGGGTTTGGGCGGGGCGTTTATCGATAGCGTTACGAGTATGCTGTCCAAAGGCAGTGAATTCGATTTGGTTTTTTGTTTGGGTGATGCACAAAAGGTGCGTCATCGCTTACATGCCAAGGTGGTGAGGGTGGGTGCAGAGGGTTTGGGCGTGGGGTTCCGCGACTTCGATACGAGCGCCTTTCGTGCCCTGCAAGAGGTGATGCGCCATGCCGCATCGCCGTTCGGTTCGAGCCAGGCGGCTTAATCGCCTATTCAAAAAGGCACTGCTGCGCAACATCGCCCTTGGGTCCGGCCAAGGGTAGTGTTATTAGTCCTAATCAAATTTTTTTACTTGCCAACTGTTGACCCATTTTGATGGGTAGGCCCGTGTTGAGCGCAGGGCTCCAGTCTATCCCTTTACCAAACAGCAGTATCACGGTAGAGCCCATGTTAAAGCGGCCTAGTTCTTGGCCCTTGTCGAATACGTGGGGTGCATCTTCGTAACTCCAATAGCGTATCGCGTGCTCACGTGTGGGGGTGATGACGCCTTCAAACACCGTTTGCATGCTGGACACAAATAGGGCGCCCACCATGACCAAGGCCATGGGGCCAAATTCGGTATTAAACAGACAGACCAGGCGTTCATTGCGCGCAAATAAATTGGGCACCAGGCGTGCGGTGGCGTCATTGACGCTGAACAAGCGGCCGGGCACATAGACCATTTGATGCAACACGCTACGCACCGGGGCATGGATGCGGTGATAATCTTTGGGGCTCAAATACAGCGTCGCGAATTGCCCGCCTATAAAGGGCGCGGCGAATGCGTAAGAACCGCCTAGCAGTTCTATGACATCGAAATGATGCCCTTTGGCTTGCAAGATACGCCGGTCATCAATGACGCCCAATTGACTGACCGTGCCGTCCACCGGGCTGGCTGCCACATAGTCGCCCCCGGCAATCGGGCGTGCTTGGGGTTGTAACGGACGCGTGAAAAATTCGTTAAAATGGCGATAGCTGCGCGGATCGGGATTTTGCGCCTCTTGCATGTTGACGTTATAAAGGCGTATGAATATTTTAATAAATAGATTTTTAAATGCCGGCATTTCAATACGCGTGAGCCAGTGCATCGCGCCGGACAAGGTGTGATGTGGTATAAAATATTGGGGTATGACTTTAATGCGGTCACTGAGGGCGGACATTACCGATGGGTTCCTTGTTTAGACTCGCCAAAGGGCGCGATTGTAACATAGACCACGCTTATGGATGAATTCGCACGTGCCGCACAATTATTGGGGGAGCGGCTGGTTGCGCGCGCGTGGCGCGTCGGCACTGCCGAGTCTTGTACCGGCGGATGGGTCGCCAAAGTGCTCACCGATATCGCGGGCAGTTCGCGGTGGTTTGAGCGCGGTTTTGTGACCTATGCCAACGAGGCCAAGATCGAGATGTTAGGCGTCGCTGCGGAAACCTTAGCACGTCACGGCGCGGTCAGCGAGGCCACGGTGCGCGAAATGGCTGCCGGGGTGTTGCGCCATAGCCATGCGGATGTGGCGGTGGCGGTGTCGGGCATCGCCGGGCCGGCCGGCGGTAGCGCCGACAAGCCGGTGGGTTTGGTATGGTTGGCCTTTGCTAGGCGAGATGCGCAGATCAGTGTGCAGCGCCACCAGTTTACGGGTGATCGCGCGGCGGTGCGTGAGGCGGCGGTCAAGGCCGCGTTGGCAGGTTTGCTCGCATTAAGTCTGCCATGAACAGTGAGAGCCCTGCGTCCGCGCGTCTATTTTTTGCGTTGTGGCCTAGCGATGCAACGCGCCTGGCCTTAGCGTCGTGGGTGCGCCAGCATATGCTGCCTGGCGTGCCGGAGGGGTGCGCAGTATGTCGTGCGAGAGAGGGGGTATGTAGCTCGTGATATATAGGGTCGAGCGCAGTTGAAAAATTACCCCGCCTTGATGCGCGTTCCATAAAAAAGGCACGCCGTCGTAGGCGTGCCCCAGTGGTAGATATTGCAAAACTATCTGGGTAGTAGTCGGATAATTTTCACTACCGAGCCATTATTCTCAACTAGTGTGAAAACAGAAGGGGCGGCAACCCGATGTGTGCGACGCAAGAAGAGTTGACCAGCGCATCCAGGTCCGTTGCGCGACGTGCCAGATCATTAAAGGTGCGCGTTGGACTGCCGTCGGCGGGGTCCACCACGGTGATGCCGGTCAGGAAACCCGATAACGATGCCGGGATTGGGCCAGGATTGACGTGAGTGAAAAAGGTGCCGGTCTCGCCTGCATGACAGCCGTTGCATGTTCCCAACGAGAAGTCATGTCTGCGCTGGCGCGGTGTGATGCCTGTCTCGTTCCAGAAAAATGACGGCGTTGGCACTGTAGAGGCCGCGCCTTTAAACGGATTGGCGATGGTGGGGAAGCGCAAGGGCACCGTAGTAGCGCCGGAATTGACAAAATTGCGCAAGGTTAGCGTGTTGTTGAGCGAGGTGTCGGAGGTCTGGGTGACGGTATTTTGCGTTAAGAAATGCGCATTCCAGCCAGACGCCGAGATCACAAACTCGCGTAATTCCCATGGCGCACTGAGCGCAATCTCGTTAGTGCGTAATTGATTCAACGCGCTGCCATTAGGTTTGCCGGGTGCGGCATTGGCCGCGACAAAACTTTCGGTGATGGTTTCCAAGGCGCTGTTGTACGCCGCGCTGCCCAAGGTCAGGGTGCTCAGATTGACCCATTGTTGGCCCCAGGATTTGACAGTGGAGCAAGAAGACTTTTGTATGCCGTACTCAAAAATCACCGTGAAGGAAGTTGGATTGCACGCGCTATCGGTGGCCTGAAAAACAAATCGACCTTCACCGGCGCTGCCACCGCCATAGGTGAAATTTTCGCGCAGGTCCACGCGATTGACGATGGCCAATAATTGGAACGGTGCGATGTCCAGGTTGAGCGGGCTGCCAGGGCCGCCGCTGGCCGCTTCCCACGCATCAATAATCAACGCATGTATGCCTGCATTGCGACTAGGCGATGTCCAGCCATTGACGGTTTGATTGGTCTCCCAAGTCGATAACCACATACGCACGAAATCCTGCGTTGTAACGCCCGTGGCCGGAGTATTGGCCATTGCGGTCACGAGGTGTTTAAATGTCCACACGCCATTTGGATTTCCGACGTTGGTACAGGCATTAAAGGTACGGGTGGGGTCTTGTACAACGGCAGGGTCGCGCACCATCAGCGATCTGGCGCTGTCGATGGCGATTGATATGCCAAAAGGTGTGATCGGAATCCGTGTACCCAGTTTAATCGCATCCAGAACCGCGCTGACGGTGGGCACACTGAGGCGGCCCACGAGTTGACGCTGATTGAATATTAACGGAATGGCGGCCTTGCCGTATTTTGCTTGGTAGTCGCTATAGCGTTGGTGGATCTTCACCAGGGCATCAAAATCAAAATTGAGAACGACGGAATAGATGCCGTCATAGGCCTTTTCGTCGCCATTGGCGCCATCATCACGCAAGGTGAGTTTTTGGTCTTCGGCGATCACATCGAACGACAAGGGTACACGCTGCTTTAGATTTACCCATGGAGACAGGTTATAGGTTGCAGTAATCAGCGCGTTGCCGGTTTTAGCGTATTGCGACGTCGTAGGGAGTGTTTGAACGTATAGCTCCTTAGTCGTTGGGGTGGTAATGGTAGCAGCGAACGACGCCTGCGCGCAAAGCGCTATACTGGCCGCGCATGTGAGCGTACGTATTAACTGGATAAACGGTTTTGTCATGGTCAAATATCCTTTTGATGAACAATGAAAATTCCCCTCTCCAGGTGGGAGTTGCGCAAATGTCGAGCGCTACGCGCGCCCTTCCTTGAGAGAGCCACGGGGCGTAAATATGTACCCCAGATGAACAATGTGTAGACGGGCGCTGTGGAAAAGCTAAACAACGGCGTAGTGTTATCAAAATATTGCAAAATCTATCAGCGAAGGGCTGGGTATTACCGTAAATATGTTGCGGGTTGTTGGATGGAAATACGGATATAAGACGCCGCCCCCTAGGCCCCCGCGCCAATCTATGGAATAATCAGCCGTCGTGCGCGGCGTAGTCGTGATCGCGTCCCCCTTTCCCAACTCGATCCCACAGCTAAGGTGATACAATGGAACAGAACAAACTCAAGGCTCTAACGGCGGCACTCAGTCAAATCGAGCGCCAGTTTGGTAAAGGCTCGGTGATGCGCATGGGCGATACCAGCGTATCGCGCGATTTAGAAGTGATTTCCACTGGGTCTATCGGCTTAGACATGGCCTTGGGCGTCGGCGGCCTGCCCAAGGGACGCATCGTCGAGATCTACGGCCCGGAATCTTCGGGTAAGACCACATTAACGCTGTCGGTCATCGCGCAGACCCAGCGCAATGGCGGCACGGCGGCATTTATCGACGCCGAACACGCGCTAGACCCGGTGTACGCGCAAAAATTAGGCGTCAACATCGACGATTTGTTGGTGTCACAGCCGGATACCGGCGAGCAAGCCTTGGAAATCGCCGACATGCTGGTGCGTTCCGGCGCGGTCGATATCGTGGTGGTCGATTCGGTGGCGGCGCTGACCCCCAAGGCTGAAATCGAGGGCGAGATGGGCGATACCCATGTCGGTTTGCAGGCGCGTTTGATGTCGCAGGCCTTGCGCAAGCTGACGGGCAATATTAAACGCTCCAACACCTTGGTCATCTTCATTAACCAAATTCGTATGAAGATCGGCGTGATGTTCGGCAATCCCGAGACCACCACCGGCGGTAATGCGCTCAAATTCTATGCCTCGGTACGCTTGGACATACGGCGTACCGGCTCGATCAAAAAGGGCGAAGAGGTAGTCGGTTCCGAGACCCGCGTGAAGGTCGTCAAGAACAAGGTCGCGCCGCCGTTTAAACAGGCCGAATTCGACATCTTATATGGCGAAGGCATTTCGCGCGAAGGCGAGATCATCGACATCGGCTCCAACGAAGGCCTGGTCGAAAAGTCCGGTGCGTGGTACAGCTACGGCGGCCAACGCATCGGCCAAGGCAAGGATAACGCGCGCCAATTCTTGCGCGAGCACCCTGACATGGCCAATGAAATCGACAAAAAAATTCGTGAAAAGGTCATGAGCCGTAGCGCCAGCATCACCCGCACGACGGCGGAAGTGGCCGACGTGGAAGAGGACATTGACGCTTAAACGCGCCGCCGCATACACACCCGCCGAGGCGCGGGCGTTGGTCTATCGTTGCTTGGCGCGGCGTGAATACAGTCGGCTGGAATTGCAAAATAAACTGGCGCAGGCGGGGGTCGCGGCCGAGGTGATGGCGGCGGTGTTGACCGATTTGGCCGGCCAGGGTGTGGTCGATGATCGCCGTTTTGCCGAAAGTTTTGCGCGCGCACGGGTTGAACGCGGTTACGGCCCCGAACGCCTACGCCAGGAATTGCGTAACCATGGATTGAAAGACGAACTGATTGCGGCGACACTCGCGCCCTATGCGCACGAGTGGCAGCGGCGTTTGGAACGTTTGGCGGAACGGCGCAACATGACGGGAGACCCCGCCGATGTCGCGACCCAGGCGCGGCATGCGCGGTTTTTGCGCCGACGCGGGTTCAATGCGCAGGCGGTGCATAAGATCGTACTCCAAGGTTTGAAGCGTAAAGGTCGAGCAGACGATGAAGAAGTTGAGTAGTAATGAAATTCGGGCGTTGTTTTTAGATTATTTTAAGCGTCAAACGCATACGGTGGTGCCCACCAGTCCCTTGGTGCCGGGCAATGACCCGACGCTGTTGTTCACCAACGCCGGCATGGTGCAATTCAAAGATGTGTTTTTAGGCCTGGAAAAACGGCCTTACACCCGCGCCGCGACCGCGCAACGCTGCGTGCGCGCCGGGGGCAAACACAACGATCTGGAAAACGTCGGCTATACCGCGCGCCATCACACCTTCTTCGAAATGCTCGGCAATTTCAGTTTTGGCGATTATTTTAAACGCGAGGCGATCTATTTCGCGTGGGAATTTTTGACCGGCGAACTCAAACTGCCGCGTGAGCGCTTGTGGATCACCGTATATGAAGAAGACGACGAGGCCGCCGCGATCTGGTTGAACGAAATCAAGATTGACCCGCAGCGTTTTTCGCGCATCGGTGCCAACGACAATTTCTGGTCCATGGGCGATACCGGCCCGTGCGGCCCGTGCTCGGAAATCTTTTTCGATCACGGGCCGGCCATCCCTGGCGGCCCGCCCGGTTCGCCCGATGCCGACGGCGATCGCTATATCGAGATCTGGAACCTGGTGTTCATGCAATACAGTCGCTCCGCCGATGGCACGCTGGAACCTTTGCCTAAGCCCTCGGTGGACACCGGCATGGGTCTGGAACGCCTGGCGGCGGTGTTGCAAGGTGTACACAGCAATTATGACATCGACTCCTTCCAGCATTTGATCGGCGCGGCGGCCAAGCTCACCGGTCAGCGCGATTTGAATCAGGCCTCGTTGCGCGTGATCGCCGATCACATCCGCGCGTGCGCGTTTTTGATCGCCGACGGTGTGGCGCCCTCCAACGAAGGGCGCGGTTATGTGCTGCGCCGCATCATCCGCCGCGCGATCCGTCATGGCTACGAATTGGGTCAAAAACAGCCGTTTTTTCACCAATTGGTTGGTGCTTTGTGCGACGTGATGGGCGCGGCCTACCCCGAATTGCCCAAGGCGCGCGCGCAGATCGAGCGCGTGCTCAAACAAGAAGAAGAACGCTTCGCCGAAACTCTAGGGCAAGGCATGCGCATCCTCGCGGACGCGATCGAAAAAATGCGTGGTGACACCGTGCCTGGCGATGTCGCGTTTAAATTGTATGACACCTACGGCTTTCCGGTCGATTTGACGGCGGACATTGCGCGCGCGCGCAACCTCAAAGTCGATATGCAGGCCTTCGAGCGTGAAATGAGTCAGCAACGCGAACGCGCACGCGCCGCCAGTCATTTCGATGTCGCCTACGCGACCAAGCTCGATGTCGCCGGGCGCAGCGAATTCACCGGTTATAATCATCTCACCGAACAAGCAAAAATTCTCGGTATTTTCGTCGCTGGCAAGGCCGTGGACACGCTGAAAGAAGGCGACAAGGGCGCGGTGGTGTTGGATCGCACGCCGTTTTACGCCGAATCCGGCGGTCAGGTCGGCGATCAGGGCTTGATCACCGTCAATGGCAACGAATTTTGCGTGCGCGATACCCAAAAACAGGGCAATGACATCATCCTGCACAACGGCGTAGCGGTGCGCGGCAACATTAAAACCGGTGCCCAGGTCGAGGCCAATGTCGATGGCAAGCGTCGCCGCGATGTCGCCTACAACCATTCCGCCACGCATTTATTGCACGCGGCCCTGCGCCGCACCTTGGGCGGGCATGTCACGCAAAAGGGTTCGTTAGTCAACCCCGAACGTCTGCGCTTCGATTTTGCGCATTTCGAGGCCTTGTCGGTCGATCAATTGAACGGCATCGAGAACATGGTCAATGCGCAGATACGCAATAATCACGCGGTAGAGACTAAGGTTTCCTCGCTTGAAGACGCGATGCAGAGCGGTGCGATGGCCTTGTTCGGCGAAAAATACGGCGATCATGTGCGTGTGCTGCGCATGGGGGATTTCTCCACGGAATTATGCGGCGGCACGCACATCACGCGCACCGGCGATATCGGTTTATTCAAAATCGTTGCCGAAGGCGGCGTCGCGGCGGGTGTGCGGCGCATCGAGGCGGTGACAGGGCAGCGCGCGTTGGAATGGATACAAGCCGAGGAATCGCGCATGGCGCGTATCGCCGACAACCTGAAAGGCGGGCGCGATAGTGTCGAAGAACGCGTCACGCAATTATTAGAACGCGCGCGCGGCCTGGAAAAAGAACTGGAAAGACTCAAAGGCAAGCTGGCCAGCAGCCAAGGCGGCGATCTGGCCGGTAGCGCCGTCGATGTAGGTGGCATCAAGGTGGTCGCGGCGCGCATGGAAGGGGCCGATGCCAAGGCCTTGCGCGATACCGTCGATCAACTCAAAAATAAGCTGGGCCAAGCGGCGATTGTGCTGGCGGCGGTCGATGGCAGCAATGTGTCGCTGGTCGCAGGTGTCACCAAAGAGGCCAGCGCTAAGGTCAAGGCCGGTGATTTGGTGAATATGGTCGCCTTGCAAATCGGCGGCAAAGGCGGCGGTCGGCCCGACATGGCGCAGGCGGGCGGCAATAATCCGGCGGCCTTGGACGGCGCGTTAAAGTCGGTCGCGGTGTGGGTGGGGGAACGCTTGGGGTGAGGTCAGTAACGACAAACCTTAGCATGGGCTGGGTGTCGCCTTTGACCCGCAACACCGCAGACCTGCTCAATTGCCCCGCTGGCGCGCAACCCATCGCCTTGTTGTGTCTGGGCCAGTGCCGGAATTCTATCCTCGCCCTATGCTCGACAATTGGACTGGCGTCAGGGCCAGGCCGGTGGCGCGGTGGTCATGGAAGACGGCTGGCAGCAGGTTTAAATCAATACCCCCCTACACGAACCCCCGTCAAAAGGTGTATTATTAATGCCCTTTTATTGCGCCATAATGGCGCATAGAATTATTGCGGATTAATTTATGGCGTTAATAGTTCAGAAATACGGCGGGACTTCCATGGGGAGCCCGGAACGTATTGAAAACGTGGCCAAAAAAGTGGGGTCTTTTCAGGGTCAGGGTCATCAGATGGTGGTCGTGGTGTCTGCGATGAGCGGCGAGACCGATCGTTTGATCAAATTGGCCAAGACCATCCAAGAGCGGCCCGACCCGCGTGAGTTGGATGTGATTATCTCCACTGGCGAACAAGTGACCATTGCCTTGTTGGCGATGGCACTGCAAAAATTCGGGTATAAGGCCAAGTCTTATACCGGCGCGCAGGTGCAGATCCGCACCGACGACGCCTACACTAAGGCGCGTATCAAAGAGATCGACGATGCGCGTATCCGCAAAGACCTCGCCGACGGCTTTGTGGTGGTCGTGGCGGGCTTCCAGGGCATCGACGCAGCCGGGAACTTGACCACCTTAGGGCGCGGCGGCTCCGACACCACCGGCGTGGCGCTGGCGGCGGCCCTGAAGGCCGATGAGTGCCAGATCTACACCGATGTCGATGGCGTGTATACGACCGACCCGCGTGTCGTACACGAGGCGCGCCGCCTCGACACCATCACCTTCGAAGAAATGCTCGAAATGGCCAGTTTAGGCGCGAAGGTGTTGCAAATCCGTGCGGTCGAGTTCGCTGGTAAATACAATGTCCCGCTGCGCGTGTTATCGACCTTCATCGACGGCCCCGGCACCCTGATTACCTCTGAGGAATCCAAGATGGAACAAGTCATCATCTCCGGTATCGCCTTTAATCGTGACGAGGCCAAATTGACCATCGTCGGCGTGCCCGACCAACCCGGCGTCGCGGCGCGTATCCTGAGCCCGATAGGCCGCGCCAATATCGAAGTCGATATGATCATCCAAAACGTCGGTGCCGATGATCTGACGGACTTCACCTTCACGGTGCATCGCAACGACTACGACAAGGCCTATGATATTTTGGATCAGACCTCCAAAGAATTGGGGGCGCGCGCGGTGGCCGGCGATAAAAAGATTGTAAAAATTTCGTTGGTCGGGGTGGGTATGCGCTCACACGCCGGGGTGGCCAGCACCATGTTCGAGGCCTTGGCCAAAGAAGGTATTAATATCAAAATGATATCTACTTCGGAGATCAAAATTTCAGTGGTCGTGGATGAGAAATATCTGGAGCTCGCGGTGCGTTCTTTACACACGGCGTTCAATTTGGACCAGGCCAAACTGTCGGGATAACCCACACAATGCTATTGAGTATTCCCACTTAATAAGTATAATAATGTAGAAAACCTCTAAATGAATTTGATCTGCCCGCCGTAGTAGAGGGAGGGTTGGTTAGAAACCGTTTAGAGGCTAAGTAGAGACCCGGTTTTCGCTGTAACTTTATGATATTTATGAAGTTATAGTTTTGTATTAAAAAGTCGATAACCAACAGGGAGGTTGGAGTAAGTGGAGTTTGTAGTATCCATGTCCTAGGGGGCATGGCAACGCAGGAGAGAGTAGTAATGCTAATATTGACGAGACGAGTCGGTGAGACCCTAATCATCGGTGATGACGTTACCGTAACGGTGTTAGGAGTGAAGGGCAACCAAGTTCGCATTGGTGTGAACGCGCCCAAGGAAGTGTCCGTGCATCGTGAAGAGATTTATGAACGTATCAAGCGGGAAAAGCAAAGTAGCGGCAACCCAGGTGATTTCGATGGGGATGACGCTGTCGGCTCTAATTAATCCCTCCTCCGCGCTTACGGGCCAGGGACGGCCCTGTAGTACCTTCCGTTAAATCTTGCGTAAGTTCCCCTGGTGTCTTGTCGATGGCGCAGCGCCTTGACAAATGCCGCGCAGGCCGGGATAATGCCGCGCTCTACAGCGGGTATCCACCGCGAACTGCTCAATGCGCCCGTAGCTCAGTTGGATAGAGTACCAGGCTACGAACTTGGTGGTCGGGAGTTCGAATCTCTCCGGGCGCGCCATATCCGCACGGCCCGTGTGTCATACACGGGCTGTTCCGCCTTGAACCCAGATTTTCCATTAGCCATCTACTCGGCAGCGTGCTCCCGGCGCTGCACTACCGCCTACATCCATGTAGGCGTGCGAACGATCAATCCATTGAATCTGGTCGAAAAAAATCCACAAAACTCGCGATCAACGTAGAACAACTACGCCTCTGCGTGTTTTGCGTATTTTTTCGCCCATCTTCAACACCTTGATCGCTCTCGCTACGACGTCTAATGGAAAATCTGGGTTAACTATTCTCACACGGCAATTTTGGCTTGCTTGGCCACGGGTAAGGTCACATGAAAGATCGAGCCTTGGCCTTGGCCGGGGACGGAATCATAGCTGAGCGCACCGTCCAGCCGCTCCACCAGCATTTTACAAATGCTCAGCCCTAAGCCCGTGCCACCCCTGGCGCGGCTGTCCGACGCATCGGCCTGCGCGAATTTTTGGAAGATACGTTCCCGGAACGCATCCGGGATGCCGGAGCCCTGATCGGCAACGCTGATCGTGATCCCCTGTATTACGGATCGGGTGGTGATGGTAATGCGCGAGCCATAGGGTGAAAATTTAATCGCATTGGACAATAGATTGCTCATGATTTGCTGGAAGCGGTCGGTGTCGGCCAGGATCCGGACGTTCTCGATAGGACCCAAATTGACGGCGACGCCAGCGGCATCGGCGGCCGGGCGACAGTTGTGTACCGCTGTTTCCAATAGGGTGGTGAGCGCCAGCGCCTGGACATGCAAACGCAACTGCGAAGACTCCATTTTTTCCACGTCTAATAAATCGTCGATGAGGCGGCTCAGGCGTTCGATATTGCTTTGCGCCAGCGCCAACATCTCACCCTGATCGAATTTCGCCGGTGCGTCGCCGCTATTGTATCCGATCAAGGCCAAGGCCCCTCGGATGGCCGTCAATGGCGTGCGCAATTCGTGGCTGACGGTGGAGATGAATTCGCTTTTCATGCGTTCTACTTTTTTGCGCTCGGATATATCGCGTATCACCGCATTGGTGTGATGTCGGCCGTTGGCGTGCCAATGCGACAGGGAAAGTTCGAGCGGAAATTCGTCGCCGGATTTGCGCAACCCATACAGTTCTATAGGTGTTCCCGCATTGGCCGATAGACCGTTGCCGATAAAACGCTTGAAGCCCGATGTGTGCGGTGCGCGGTAACGCTCGGGCATGAGATCCGAGATCGGGCGGCCGAGGATTTCGTCCGCCGTATATCCAAATATATGCTGTGCCGCCTTGTTAAAATAATTGATATTGCCGTTTTTATCGGCGGACACGATGCCGTCATTCGCGGTGTCGGAGATGGATTTGAAATGCATTTGCTGTTCGCCCAATTTTTCGACCATCTCCTCCGCCAACTGCACCGCGCGGTTACGTAAATTGGCGAGCGATAATACGATGTAAAACAGCAATAAATCCACCACCACGCCGCCGACCGCGATCACCATCGGTTGCGACACCTCCATATGGGTGGTAAATGTCGGTGTGCTGGAATAGTTGATGGTCCACAAATTGCCGCCCAACACCAAGTTCATGCTTTTAGATAACAGAGCCTGTCGCGGTGCGGGGTTTTGGTCGGCGCGTTGGTTGCCGGCATAGAGTAATTTTTCCGGCATGGCTGGTGCGCCGTCATAAATTTCAAAATCGAGATCGCGCAATTCGCCGCCCAAAATGCCTTGCATCAAGTCACGTATGCGGAACGGGCTGTAGACAAATCCTTGGATCGCCGCGCGCCGCTCCTCGGTGGTGGTGACCGGTTGACGGTAGAGCGGCAGGTACATCAAAAACCCGGCTTGGGTGTCTTTTTGGGTCTCTTGCACCAAGGTGACACGCCCGGACACCGCAGCTTCGCCGGTGTCGATGGCGCGTTGCATGGCGGCGCGGCGCGTGGCCTCGGTATACATATCGAAACCGAAGGCGCGCAGATTGCGCCCGGAGAAGGGTTCTAGATAAATGATAGAGGTATAAATCTCGCGCTCGCCTGCGGGTTTGATGGTGAACTCATTAAAACCCTCGGCACGAATTTTTTTGATCAACTTGGTGCGTTGTGGCGGCGGTACCCATACCGAATACCCGACTCCCTGCACGCCAGGCCAGAATTTATCGATTTGCAAATTGCTGACATAGTTGCGCCAAGCGGTGCGTGTGACGTTATCGCTGGCAATTAATAGCCCCGCCGCACCGCGCAACATTTGTTCGTATTCTTGCATGCGGTTATTGATCGCGGCCTGCGCCTCGTTGACGCGGAAGGCGAAGCGTTCTTGCGCGCTTTTTTCAGCGTAGTTGTTGGAGATGTGCCACGCCGCAACGGTAATTATTATGGATACCAGCAAAATCAACCATGCCGCGAGCGGGCTGTGTATAATATCTACTAAATGCTGCGGTGCCCGCTGCTTTGCGGGGTAGGGTGTGGCGTGCTGATCGCTCATGTGGTGTGCGCCCCTGTGCCATGGCGGCATTCATCTACGCCTGTGGCATGCCATGTATATCCGCGTTGTCGCTTAAATCGGCGCATTGTGCTGTATTCTTGAACAATAACGATAATGGATTCGACAAGTTACAATTGTTTATCTTTGCATAATGCGACATCTCTTCTGGAGTAGGTCTATGGAGCTCATTATTGCGTTCATATTCAAGTTTATCGGTGTCATATACGGCGCCATTTACGGACTTATTTCCAGTGTTCCATTTATTAAAGAATGGATAGCCATTTCTAAAATCGACATCGTGATACGCGGGGGCGCGTTGGGGATGGTGAATACCGGGCACAACATCTTGGTGGTGATCGACGGTCAAGCGGTATGGGACGGCGGGACGACGCCGGTGCCGCGACTTTTGTTGCACCACGGCCAAGACATGCAGATCGTTGCGCATCCCACCGGCGAGGTGCGCGTGTGGCTAAAGATCGTCGATATCGCGACGGGTAAAGAGCTGACGGTGACTAAACGCCTGCTGGCGTAGCGGGACTTGTACACACGCGCCGCTGCATTATGGCGGTTCGGACAGCGCTTTATCTTTTAACAATTCGTGCGCCGATTCGCGCATTACATCGGCGATAGACACGCGCTCATACTCGGCAGGGAGTTGGAATGTTTCTGCGGGAAAGGAGATGTTTACGACGATTTGCACAATCTCGTGTTCGACTTCGCCCCGCGTATCGAGCGCCGACATGGGTACGCCCAAATCCGCATAATGCGCCTCGGTAAGCAAGCTGGCGGCAGCGGCACAAATGCCTTCCATCGCGGGCGCGTCTGCGCCTGCGTCGGCGACTATATCATGCACATCCATTTGCTGCGCCGCCGTATAATAGCGCTTGAGATCGGGTATTTTTAAGGCCTCCACGGACAGCAGTTCGTCAAAGCAATGCGTGTTTTTGTAGACGACGCGATAGCGTTCCGTGGCATAGCCGCCGATTTTCGGCCCCGCACCTTGTTTGATAAATTGGACGCCGGAATTTTTCGGCGCTGCCGTGCTCTTGCGCAGCAAGGAACTCATATCGACAATTTGTTGTTCTAAGTCGTTGACGGAGTAATATCGATGTTGCTGCATATCGAGAATGACATATTCATCGGCATCGTCGGATTCGATGCGCGCCAGCGGGCCGTCGATATATAGCCGTTGCCGCACGTCGTCGGCGTCGCGGCTTTCGATATAGCTGCCCGCCAACAGCGTCGGGGCGCTCCCGGCTAAGATACAGGCGAGTAAACAGTGGTTAAAGTGATGCATGCTAAGCTTGGCGAAAAGTTTGCACTCGTAGATGATACTTATAGTATTGCATGCTATGCGCTTAAGTCCAAATCCGTTTATCATGGCGATTTACCGGCGTAGCGCGCGGGTTGTTGGGGTGTTGCCTATTTTTTGTACACCTTGCACTCAAGTGAACCGATGTTTGCGGGAGCTATTATGCACACACACCGAAAATATATGCGTTGTATAGTGCGCGTGGGCTTGCCTTTATATGCGTTGGTGTTTATGGCGTCGGCAGAGGCTAAACCGGCCCCTTCCGTCAAGGTTTTGACGCAACGCTGCACGACCGAGGCGCACGATGCGGGTATCTCTGAAAGAGCGGGTGAGTTTAATAGTTATATAAAAGATTGCGTACGCGATTTACAAGATATGCGTAAACAAGGTATAGACTTGGAAGGCACGCACGAAGATCCTGCACCCCAGGCCGCGCCGACGAAAAAGAAAAAGAAATCGAAAAAGAAAAAAGCGCGATGAATGGCGGCGTCGGGTCTTGTACCGGTATACGTGCCGCCCAACTGGCCGATATCCCCGATCTATTAGCACTGGAAGCCGAATTTCCGACGGATCGGTTGACGCGCGCCCATTGGCGTCATTTATTGACGCGGGGTCATGGTCTGGCCTTGGTGTTTACCTTAGAGGATGCTGTGGTGGGGAATGTGGTGCTTTTTTTCCGCAAAAACTCGTCGCTGGCGCGCGTCTATTCATTGGTGGTGAAAGCGACGCAACGGGGTAAAGGGGTGGCGCGCCAATTGATGGAGGCCGCTCAGGCCGAGGTCTATCAACGCGGCCTGCAAGGCCTGTTGCTGGAAGTGCGCGTAGACAATGTCGCGGCACAGGCCTTATACGCGCGTTTGGGGTACCATCTTGAGCGCCGCTTGCACGGCTTTTACGCCGACGGCAGCGACGCCCTGCGTTTATCGAAACGCCTCGTCCCCGACCGTCTGGGCGCGCAGGGCTTGGAAGCGGCCGTAACCTAAGGTGACACTGACGCCGACATACGGGTTATATTGATTAAGCATGCCGAACACCCCAAGGCCCAGGCCGACGCGTTCAACAAGTGTTATCCACACGCGTGCCTCGCCGGACAGTCCTAAGGTCACGATCTGCTCATAGGCGCTGTTTTTTTTGATATTGCCGAGCACCAAACCGAGGCCGCCCACGCTCGACCATAAAAACGGTGCGTTATGCCACTGGCGACCGAGCATAAAATTTAGATCGCTAAAGCCGATGTTGCGTCGGCAGACGCGCAATTCACCTTGTTGGCAAGGCAAAAAATAACCGGTGTTTGCGGCCTCACGGATACGTATTTCGTAAAGATAGCGCTGCACCTCGGCGGCGATTTCCAAATCCCAGTAGGGGCGGGTATACGTCGCGGCAGTGGCGATACCCCCGCCCAGCGCGGCCCACCTTAGCGCTGGTGTAGTCAATTCGGCCGCTACGCCGGGTAGCGCCGCCAGCAAGCCGATCAGGATAGCCATGCGACGTAACAACACAGGTACACTCCCAAATTAAGGTGTGGACAGTGTAACCCAGTTTGCGGTGGCGGCGTAGTTCTCGGCGATGGCTGGTCAACGGCAGCATTGCATGCTATGTTAGTGGTTGTTAATATTCGGTAGGTTCGTTAATGGATACAGGTTTTTGGAACGAGCGCTTTGGCGAACAGGGTTATGCCTATGGTAGCGAGCCAAATGTCTTTTTGGTCGAGAGTCGCCGCTATTGGGGTAGCAAGCATGGCCAGGCCTTGGCCGTCGCCGATGGCGAAGGGCGCAACGGAGTGTGGTTGGCCAAGCAGGGGCTAGACGTGCTGGCGGTGGATGCCGCGCAATCCGGGCTGGTTAAGGCGCAGGCCCTGGCGCAACGCAACAATGTCCATCTGAACACCTTGTGTGTCGATTTGACGCAATGGCAGTGGCCGCGCGCGACGTTTGAGTTG
>CAKKRP010000032.1 GCA_919902765.1 Gammaproteobacteria bacterium
AAATGGCATCATGAAGGATATCGGCAATGGGAGCGCCGGTATTGCCAACGCGGTAAATAATAATGGCCACGTGGTTGGCCAATTGGAAATATCTTTTAATGAAGGAACCGGAGGCAGTGAACGTCGTCCGTTCCTTTGGGAAAATGGAAAAATAACAACATTAAGCGGGTCGCCGGGCGCCGCAATGGATATAAATAATAAGAAGCAAGTCGTTGGTTCTATTTCAATTGGAGAGACCGATGGGTATCCGGTGCACGCGTTCATGTGGGAAAAAGGAAAAATAAAAGATTTGGGAACGTTGGGAGGCAATGACAGCGCAGGGGCGACACGGGCGTTTGCGATTAACGATTTAGGTCAGATTGTCGGTTGTTCTGTTGCCACCGAGGATGGCGTTGAACATCCATTTTTATGGGAAAAAGGCGTTATGAAAGATCTTGGCAGCGGGTATGATTTGGGCGGGTGCGCTCTGGATATCAATAACGCTGGGCAGGTTATCGGTTATTTTTATAAAAAAAATGAACGGTTTAACACAAGAGATATGGAATCATTTTTGTGGGAAAATGGAAATATCACTCCATTGACTGACTCCGATTTTTCCGTAAGTAAAATAAATACTGCCGGCGATATTTTGGGAACTCTCAATGGCGCTGTGGCTATCTTGAAGAATGGGAAGTATTATACATATAAGGAAATTGACGGCTGGGAGATTAGCAGCATGTATGCTATTGATTTTAATGATAATTGGCAGATGGCGGCTATGGGCGGCAGATCGGGAAGTCAAGGCGTTTACGGCCTGCGGATTTCTTTGATAGAGAATATGCCGCCGGTTTTGAAAAATTTGAATAGCAGTGGTAATTCATTGCCAACAAAGATTTGCACACTGCAAAAAGATACGCAAGACTGCGTTGATACAGGGATCACAAAGACACAGATGCATCTGACATGGGACGATGAGGACGCGGATGACAATGCAAGTATTTCTTTGTATTATTATGAAGATGTGAGTGGCGCTATCGTTGATGTGGATGTGCCTGGCACGCTCATAACTGATACGGTTAAAGAAAACGATGCAAATGAATATGTCTGGGATATTGGCGAGAGCGACGTGATGCAGAATGGCGGGCAGTACGCGGTGTATGCAGTCATTGATGACGGCGTGCATGAGCCGAAAAAAGTGTATAGCGAACAAATGAAGCAAAAATTACCGTGGTGGGGTTTTTGCAAAGCCAAAAATGCAGACAAGCCGTATGCCACTCAATATAGCGAAGAGGAACAAAAGCAAATGGGGGGGTGTTCACGCACTGGCAATGATTTTATCCCGGAAAAAGTACCACCGTGCGTGCAGACGGTTCTTCCAACAGGCGAGATAACAGCGTGTCCGGCGCCAATCCAACCAAAGCAGCTGTTGATCTGAAAAAATAATTTCTTTATCTACTTTTTTATTTTTTTATGAAACACTACAGTCATAACCGCCGGAATATATTTGTTGCGGCAGTATTTTTCGCGGGCGCGCTTTTTTTGTCGGCACCCCCGGTTCATGCCCATGAAACCTATTTCCAGCCGGCATTGGGCGACATACGGTGGGAGAGCGCCGGCCCCGAGCGCGTGCTTGTGACCGATGACGGCGGATGGTTTGCGACGACCTATCTCGGCGAGTCGCTGTTTAAGACCGCGAAATTTTTTTCTGATGAAGTGATTATCACGTCGCCAGTGTTGGCGAATGTCGCGGGCGATGCACTCCATGAAATTATTTTTGTCACGCGCAACGCCTCTCTGGGAGAGCGAGTCGTCGTGCTTGACGGCAATGGCGCGGTACTCTCTGCCGCGCCGCTTGGCGACGAACATGCGACCGGCGACCCTGTCGCTGTCGTGGAAGGGAACCGTACTGCATCAGATATTGTTTTGGGAACAAAGAGCGGAGCCGTATTGCGATTCCGTGTGAACGGCGCGAACCTTGAATCCGCGGCCGTGGCGCAAATATCCGGGCCGGCATGGGTGGGGGGAAGTGAATTCCATACAGAATTTGCCGTCACCTCGCCTGGCATCGCCGCAGCAAGCCGGTATGCGTGGAGCGGCTCTGCGTGGACGCTTCAGAATGAACTGACGCTTCCGGCTCCGTTTTTGTACCACGCTCTTCTTGACGGCGGGAATATCTACGGGGTGAACACGCGCGGAGAAATCGCCGCGTTTGACAAACAATCCGGAGCGGCTGTCGCGAATTTTCCCGTCGCCGTTTCCGGTTTCCCCGTTGCCGCGCCGCAATTTTTTGACTATGATGCCAATAAACCCGGCAAAGAAATCATGGCGCCGCTTCAGGCGGGCAAGCGGGCTATTATCGCCGCAGATGGAACTGTGGTACCAGGTGCTTCGGGCGCATCTCGCGGAGTAAAACGCTCGCAGACTGAACGAGCCGATACCACGTTCGGCGGATTCGTGAATGGAGGAGCGTCACCGCTCGGAACATCATACGTCACATCGCCCTCCCATCGCACGGCGCTCTCGCCATTGTCTCGCGGACTTTTTTCCCCGCCAACCGGATCAGGAGACATTCATCTGGTCTATGATGGGCATGATGTCGCGGCAAGTTCGAGCATCACTCTCACGAGCTTTGCCGTCGGTGAAACGCGCGATATTGCGATTGTCATTGAGAATAGGGGAACGGGCGATTTGGTGTTAACCGGCAATGAAACGGTAACGCTCACAAATACGATCGGCACTGCGTTTACTCTGATTGCCAAACCAGCATCGCTCATTCCGGCAGGGGGAAACGCCGCGCTTGCGATTCGCTTTACTCCCGGAACAAGCGGAGAACAGCGGGCGACACTGACCATGACGAGCACTGATGCTGACACACCCGCAGCTCTTGTCACGCTTCGCGCGCGCGAAGCCGCGGCGCCGGGCGTTCCTGAAAATTTTGTTGCCGCGCCCCGTGACAGCGCTGTAGCGCTTTCGTGGCAGGCGCCAACTGACACCGGCAGTGATGACATTACGGAATATACAATCGAATATCGGCCCGCTGGGAGTGCTTTGCCATTTTCCGAGGATGCCCGCATGGTGCGGGTGACGCACGCAAGCACCACAACGAATCGCGTGATTGACCAGCTGGACAATGGCGTCACCTATGAATTCCGCGCCGCAGCAGTCAATCGCATAGGGACTGGCGTCTTTACCGAACCTGTCACGGCACGGCCAACGCTGTTGCCCATTGTTCTTGAAGACGCGGAAGACGGCGATACGCTCGGCTGGTTTATTTCCGATGATGGTGCGCCCGGGACTGTCACGAATGATGATGCGGCGCCAGAGAGGAATAGCCGCGTGGTCACGCTCCATGGCACCTGGAATAATGTCTTTATCTTCAAACACGCGGATGGGACGTGGCTTGAAACAACCGGGCACCCTGTTCTTTCTTATGACACGTCCATGGAGAGTTTGATGGTGACCGTGAAAGTTATTACTACCAAGGGCGATCGCCAGATTACCTATATCCCCTACGCGGTGGGTCCGCAGAATCCTCCGTATTTTCAGATGGATAGCCGTTCGGGCATACCTGACGGCACATGGCGCACCGTGTTGCACAACATCGCGCAGGATATTGCGTCGCTTGAGCCGGATGCCGTGCTCGTGTCCATTGACGGATTGTTTTTCCGCGGCGGCGGCATGGTTGACGATATACGGCTCCTGCCCGATGCCGCATTGTATACCGCGTCGGGTCGTGTAACCAATGCTCTTGGCGATCCCATGCCGGGCGTGAAAGTGACCTTGAAACCCGACAACCGCGTTGCAACAACTGACGCCGCCGGCCGCTACATATTTACCGGCCTTGTTTCGGGCGACTACCAGCTCATTCCCGAACTGCCCACCATCGCGTTTACGCCGGTGATCGGCGCCATTGCTGTTCGCGATCAATCGGTCACGCGTGATTTTGCCGCTACGGAAATTTCGTCTCTGGTGTATGATGATGCCGAGGATGGACAAACCAATGGGTGGTTTGTCTCTGACGATGGAGAGGGCGGCACGATCGAGAATGTTGTTGATGAAACAAAAGGAAGCCGAGTGATTGCGCTCTTTGGCAACGGGTGGAGTTCGGTCTTTGGATTCCAGAATGATGATGGCACGCCCTGGCGTTTGCGCGACTATCCGGTGGTCGAATTTGATACGATGACCGATGGGAACATCGTCACGATCAATGTTGAAACCACCAGCGGCGACCGCTCTCTGAATTATGACCCTCGCGGTTCTGGCGGCGCCGTCCCTTCGTATCAGTTTGACGGCAGAACCGGCATACCCGAGGGTGTCTGGCGCACAGTCAGCTTTGATGTCGGCCGCGATATTGCCATGCGTGAGCCGGGTACCATGCTCATTGATATCAACAGCATCCGGATTCGCGGACCCAGCAGGATTGACAATGTCATTTTCAGAAAGGCGCCGACCGTCTTTGCGATTCAAGGAGTGGTGCATGATGCCTCTGGCAGTCCGATGGCTGATACGCGCGTCACGCTTGCGCCAGGCGGCCGTGATGTACTGACCGACGCGGGAGGCATGTTCCGTTTTGCCGGTCTTCCCGCCGGGACGTACACGCTGTCTCTTGAAAAAACATCGTATACATTTAGCGGCGTCCCGTCGTCGATTGTCATCACCAATCAGTCGGTATCCGTTGACGCAGTGGGAACAAAATCAGACAGTCTCGTGATGGAAGACGCGGAGGATGGTTTGACAACGCCCTGGATCAGTGACACGGGCGGCGTTATTACCAATACCATTGATCCGGAAAAAGGGCATGTCATTTCCTTTACCGCTCCATCCACCAATATTCAACACACCCTGATGAACCCCAACGTGACATTTTGGCGCATCGCCGGATATTCGGGGGTGCAATGGGATATGCGATTTTCGGGTACAGTGTATTTTTCCATCCCGATTGATACGACTGCCGGGGACAAGGTGATCACGTACTCTCCCAATTTCCTCGCACCGAGCACGGATGGATTCCGTATCAACGTACCGCTCCCAAACAGCAACAATGGCGTCTGGCAAACCATTTCGCGCAATCTCGAGGCAGACTTGAGAAGTGTGTTGCCGGATGCCTCGCTCCAGTCCATTAAATATTTTGGCGTACGCGGTGCCGGGAGTGTTGATAACATAGTCCTTTTGAGGTAAAGGCGAATATTCTTGGTTTTTGGCCCCGGCGTCACCCGGGGTCTTTTGTTTGGTAGGGGAGAAATACCCGATTTGTATAGACTTGTGTAGACAAATAGTAACAAAATACAACATACATGGATCAATATACAAGTTTGTATTTTATTCCATGTATGTTGTATTTTCGGATTCCGCCTTGACAAACCCCTCCAAATATGGTATACTATATGTGTTGAAATGACCTCCCAAAGGCCATAAATAATTGAACGCCAAAAAGGCGTTTTTTTGATGTCTTTAAAACCACAGATTTCTTGACACAGATCTCACTGATTTAGTATCTGTGAAATCTGTGCGTAAAATCCGTGGTCTGTTTTTTGCCTTTTTTTAGCCCAATTCACACCCCCCTCTTGACAAGTTTTTTGTTTTGTGATATACAACATTATTAACTTATTAGTTTATTTTATTTCTGTATGAAATATTTTACCAAGTTTTTGCACCTTTCGGTGTCTGTCCTTCTTGTGGCAGGTACTTTGGTGCCAGCGTTTCCGACTCCTGCCTACGCAACCCATGGGGGTGACGGACCTGAGCCGACATCTGGTTCATCATCATCCGGCGGCGGGGGAGGTACATCTTCTCCAACTCC
>CAKKRP010000033.1 GCA_919902765.1 Gammaproteobacteria bacterium
CCAGGGTCCACTTGGCTAAACCGGTAGAGTTGCCGAACGCCACTTCTTGTGCATTAGCGAGATTATTCGTAGAGGTACGGCTGACGTAGTAAAAGCCCATGTCGCCAAACCCGGTACCCGCGGTATTGACGTTTGTCAGGCCCGGCTGGAACGTGGTGGGGCCAGTGCCCGCGCAAGCATCCGCCAAGGCGCAGCCCAGATTGTTATTGGCATTGAACAAAAAGGTATTGATGTTGAGGTTACCGGTCGATACCGCGCCGTTGGTGTATTTCCAGGCACCCTGACCAAGATTGGTGGTGAACAACTCGCGGTTAAAACCAAAAGTACCGCCAGTTAAGGCATCACCCGCAGCAACCGTCCACTGGATATTGGCGACCGAGCTGGCCGCGAAGGTGCTTGTAAATAACGCATCGCCCGCGAAAGACATATTCACGCCGGCTTCTGGCGTCATCGTACCTTGTAAGGGGTTGTCACCCGCGCGCGGGGCGATGGAGTTGGGCAGGAAGTCGTTCATGCTGAGATTCAAGTTGCGCACATATACCGTGTTGGCCACGTTGTCCCACACCGTCAAGAACAATTGACCGTTGCCGCCGTAGCCGTCTGCGATCGTGGCTTGGGCTGGATTGATGCCAGCAACGGAAACCAAGGCCACCGCAGCGGCCAGTACATTCATTTTCATCTTCATAAGTGACTCCATTTAAAGTTGCAAAGTTGTCTTTCCACAAGGTGCGACACCATTCGTCACACCCTTTTCTCACCGGTGCAACCCGGCCATCTCGTACCACCTAATTAAGTGCTACCAGATCCGCAGCTTTCCGTGCCCGCCTCACGGCGGGATTGGCCTTGACCAGCACAATCACCGATCGACCGATGATTGTGCCCACACGTTACCGGGCGTTTGTGACATGCCATGATCCACGCACACGTCTTTGTGTAGCACTTTAGAATCACGGCGCTGCGTAACAGATGTAATGGCAGGCGAAATTAACAGGGTGTGATGAACGTGAAGTGACACGCGATGGCTGGCATATAGCGCGAAAGAACTACTTGCAAGAAAAGGTGTTGCGCGCTACGGGAAACGCGGCGGCATTGCGGGGAATTGCAGGCGGATAGCGCTGTTCACTTCACTGAATTGATGCCTCCACCGCTGCGTGTTTTGCGTAACCGCAGGGTGGATAAGCCGGTTCTTCGGCACCAGTTCTCTAAGCACACTATCGCATGCTCAGCCAAATGGCCGGGTCACTCCACCGTCACCGACTTCGCTAAATTGCGCGGCTGATCGACATCCGTGCCTTTATTCACCGCGACATAATAGGCCAACAGTTGCAACGGTATGGTGTATAAAATCGGGGCCATCAAATCATCGGCGTGCGGCATCGTAATCACTTCAATACCCGGCGATGATTTAACCCCTGCCGCCGCATCTGCGAACACCAACAACTTACCGCCGCGCGCCTGCACCTCTTGCATATTGGATTTGAGTTTTTCCAGCAATTGATTGTTGGGCGCGACGATAATCACCGGCATCGCCTCATCCACCAAGGCCAACGGGCCGTGTTTTAATTCGCCTGCGGGATAGGCCTCGGCATGGATGTAGGAGATTTCTTTCAGCTTTAACGCGCCTTCCATTGCCACCGGATACATCGGACCGCGACCCAAAAATAACGCGTGCTGTTTGTCGATGAAGCGCTCCGCCAAGGCCTTGACCGGCGCATGGGTCTGCTCCAATACTTGGGTAATTTGCGCGGGCAAATGACGCAACAATCCGACGATACGTTGTTCTTCTTTGGCGCTCAGGCCGCGCCCGCGCCCTAAGGCCAAGGTCAACAATTGCAAGGCCACCAATTGCGTGGTGAAGGCCTTGGTCGAAGCCACGCCGATCTCCGGCCCGGCGCGCGTCATCAAGCACAAATCGGATTCGCGCACCAATGAGCTTTCCGGCACGTTGCATATCGACAAACTGTGACCATAACCCAAACGCTTGGCCTCTTGCAGACCGGCCAAGGTATCGGCGGTCTCGCCCGATTGCGATAACGTCAGCACCAAATGATTTTTCCGCACCACCGGTTGGCGATAACGGAATTCGCTGGCGATTTCGACATTGCATGGAATGCCTGCGACCGCTTCCAGCCAATAACGGCCTATCATACCGGCGTGATAACTGGTGCCGCAGGCGATGATGTGTACGCCTTCTACGTCTTTTAATACCTTAGTCGCGGCCGAGCCGAAAGATTCCTCCAACAACCGTTCGGTATTGATGCGGCCTTCCACAGTGTCGGCAACGGCGCGCGTTTGTTCGAAAATTTCTTTCAACATATAGTGGCGATATTCGCCACGTTCGGCGGCATCGGCGGTGAGTGTGGAGGTCTTGATCGGGCGTGTTACACTGCGACCGTCGGCATCGTAAATCGCGACTTTTTCGCGCGCAATATCCACTACGTCGCCGTCTTCTAAAAAAATAAACCGATTGGTCACCGGCAATAACGCGGCCACGTCGGAGGCGATAAAATTTTCGCCTATGCCTATGCCCACGATCAACGGACTGCCGCGCCGCGCGACGACCAACCGCCCCGGCTCCGTCTTATGGATCACGCCTATAGCATACGCGCCGACCAAATCGCGCACCGTGGATTGCACCGCCGCCAACAGATCTTGGCCGCGCTCAAGATAATGAAAAACCTGATGCACGATCACTTCGGTGTCGGTTTGCGACGTGAATTCATACCCGGCGGCGGTTTGTTGGTAGCGCAATGCTTCGTGATTTTCGATAATGCCGTTATGCACCACCGCGACTTTTTTGCGGCAGATGTGCGGATGCGCATTTTCTTCACTGGGACGACCATGGGTCGCCCAACGCGTGTGGGCGATGCCTAAGTAGCCGTGCGTATTCGATTCGCGCACGCCTAAGGATAATTCTTCCACTTTACCTTTGCGACGCACACGATCCAAGGTTTGTCGGTCGCTGACGACTACCAAGCCCGCAGAATCGTATCCGCGATACTCTAAACGTCGCAGTCCTTCGACTAAAATGGGCACCACGTCGCGCGCGGCGACGGCTCCAACGATTCCACACATATAATTTTTTCCTCTGCGCTTTATGCGCGGTTTTATTGCGATTTTTTGGTCGGCCGCTTCCAGCCGACGACGGATTTTTGCGCCATGCGGCTGAGTGTCAATTGCCCCTCGGGCGCATCGCGGCTGATCGTCGATCCCGCGCCTATGGTGGCCCCTGCGCCCACCGTCACCGGCGCGACGAGTTGGCTATCCGAACCGATAAAGGCGTCATCGCCGATGACGGTTTGGTGCTTATTGGCGCCATCGTAATTGCACGTGATGGTGCCCGCACCTACGTTCACGCGCTTGCCGATGGTGGCATCGCCAACATAACTCAAGTGATTGATTTTACTGCCTTGATCAACCACCGTTTTTTTTAATTCCACGAAATTACCGATATGCACATCACTGGCCAGCAGCGTTCCCGGCCTGAGACGGGCATAGGGGCCGATAATATCACGCTCACCGACATGCGTTTCTTCAATAATGCTGTATGCTTTGATCTGCGCACCGTTGGCGATCACACTATCGCGTATCACGCAAAACGGGCCGATAGAAACATTATCGCCCAACGTGACCTTGCCTTCGAAAATAACGTCGATATCGATCACCACATCCTTGCCGACATATAATTCGCCACGCACGTCGAAGCGTTGCGGATCCAGCAACGTGACCCCTTGCCCCATTAAAAAATCGGCCTGTTCACGTTGATATTGGCGTTCCAATTGCGCCAACTGCTGCTTGTCGTTCACACCTAAAAACTCGGTCTCGCGTGCAGGGTACACGCTATGCACCGGCACCTGATCGGCCACCGCCTGGGCGATCACATCGGTCAAATAGTATTCCCCCTGGGAGTTATCGTTGTTGAGCGCGCCCAACCACCGCCGCAGTTGCGCCGCCGGGGCTACGATGACGCCGGTGTTGACCTCACAAATGCGTTTTTGCTCGGCGGTGGCGTCTTTTTCCTCTACGATGCGCAACACCTGCCCCTGATCGTTGCGCACGATGCGGCCGTAGCCCTTGGGCTGCTCCAACATCGCCGTTAGCAAACCTAGACTGGCCTGCCCAGCCACCGCGCCCGCGACCAAGGCGCGCAAGGTGGCCTCGGAGATGAGCGGCACGTCGCCGTATAACACCAACACCCACTCGTCATCGGGCACCTTCGGCATCGCCTGCGCGACCGCGTGTCCCGTGCCCAGACGTTCACGTTGTTCCACCCACTGCACCTGGCAGTGTCCCAACGCACGCAATACTTGATCTCCACCATGGCCATACACCACATGCACGGCCGTCGGCCGCAAGCGTTGCGCCGTGGCGATGACATGCTCTAACAACGGCCGTCCCGCGAGATGGTGCAGGACCTTAGGCATTTGGGAGCGCATCCGGGTACCTTGACCGGCCGCCAAGATGACTACACTTAGTTTCATTTGTTGTTTATCCTCAACACGACTCACAGCGTGGATTTATCGCACAATTCGCTAGTGTAATAAATTCTACCACTGCAAAGCAAAAAGCGCCCCTAGTCGGCGGCTTATAATACCTGTACAAACGGATATTGTTTGACTATGCGGGGTTGCCACGCCCTTTGCAACCCCGGCCTAGTACCATATTCTCTATTAAATAAAAACCATATTCGCCGCTACTACTTAAGAGCAATGTTTTAGGGTAGCTCGCGCCTAATCTAACGCGCGATGGGTGCCGCTCAATCTTTTATCATGTGAATCAAATAGTTATGGTCTACAAGCCACCACAAACCATAGATCTTGATCAACACTCGCAACAAGGGTGGATGAATCTATTTGAAGCGATCCCGGACGCTATGGTGATTACTCAATATATTGACGGGCGCATTCTGATGGCGAATCCCGCCTGCATTAAAGTCTACGGGTATACGCCGCAAGAAATGCTAGGCCGCACCACCATAGATTTGGGCATTTTCAAAGACCTTGCGCAACGCAACGAAGCGATGCGGCGTATCGTAGACGAGAATGAGGATTTTTTTATGGAGATGACCTATTATGATAAACAAAAAAATCCGCGCTTCGGTCTATTTTCCGGCAAAAATGTCATCACCCATGGCGTACAAGGCTTATTGATCATCACCAGGGATATCACCGATAGAAAACAAATCGAGTCCAACTTAGAAGATGCCAAAAATCGCTTTAATCTATTGGCCAAAATCACCAGTATCGTACCTTGGGAAACCAATGCGTTGCTTGAATTGCAGTACGTCGGCCCGGCAGTGAAACATTGGGGACTAGACCCCGCTCAGTCATTGAACCAACCGCTGGTAAGCATCGCGCAGTTCAGCACACCTAAAAAATTAACAGAGGCGTTGCGTTCGATCATTGATGGCAACGCCGAATCCTATATGGCGTGCCACTCGGTCACGATTAACCACATGGAATTAGATATCGAAATAAGGGCGGCCCCGATACGCGACGCCTTTGGCGTCGTTACCGGCCTCACCGGGACGATACAAGACGTGACGCGCTTCATCAATACCGAACGCGAGTTACGCGAACTCGCAGCCACCGACCAAGTGACGAAATTGTATAATCGACGGGGATTTTTGACAAAACTGAACGAACATATCAAACATATCGACAGCCGTCGCAGTGCCGACAAAAGGCTACTCGTTTTATATATCGACCTTGATGACTTCAAATGCATCAACGACCAATTTGGCCATGATGTGGGAGACGAACTGTTGCTGAATGTCGCCTCCAGCCTTACCGGCACCCTGCGCAACACCAATATCATTTCACGCATAGGCGGTGACGAATTCGTCGCGTTGTTGACAAACACACCGGCGGAATTTGCGGAAATCGTGTGTCAACGGGTGCTGGCGGCGTTTTCCAACATCGTCATCAAGAGGGCGAATTTACGCGGCGTCAACGCAAGTTTGGGCATGGTGACAGTGACCAATGAAACTGCGGAAAATGCGCTCAAACGCGCCGACGCGGCCATGTACAAGGCCAAACAAAACGGTAAAAATCAGTATCGAATCGAATAAAAAAGCACCTTTTCAGTACACATTGAACATCGAATTCCACCCTTTTTTCAAAGGGGGATGCGCACATGCCGAATAGCGATTCAGGCCTCTTGGCGGCCACACATCTCAGTATAACCGGGTAGGGGCTTCTTCGAGCGATCAATGAGTTACGTCAAGTTACTCAAGAGTGACTAAAAAAACACCTGCACTCAATGCAAACAACATAGCGCGTATTTTTTCCCGCTGCCGCACGGACATGGTTCGTCACGCCCTATGCTATGCAGCGCGCGCTGCGCGGATTCCGGGACAATAATATTGCCTTGACGGCGCGCCAACCAATAGGCGTAAATTTCCACCACGCTGGGGGTAATCGCTTGTTGAATATTCGTCACATCCTGCGCGACTAAATCCTTCAAGGCCGCGTCACCCTGCTCTGAGGCAAAGGCCATGATAGGCATCAGCAACATGTTCACCTGTTCGCCGCCTTTATCCCATTCATCCAACGCCAAAAACACCCCGCGCATGTAGCCATAACACCATTCATCTACGATAGTAACCGTCGCATCGCCTTCCGCATTTTCAAGAAACATCGGCAGGAATTCTTGCGGAGACTCCAGCAGCGTACCGGCGATTCCATTCATATGCCGTATCATCAACTCCACAACGGCCTCGAAGTGCTGCGGGTCTTTCCATTCAGGCTCAAAATCCCCCCACACCACCGGCAACCATTTCGAGGGTGGAATCACCGTGGGGCCGCTGACGATTGCGGTAAAAAAACCATCCAACTCGGACAAACCCAACACGCCCTCGTCTTTACCTTCCACATAGACTTCGTCCGTCACACGGTCGAGTAAAAACTCATCGAGACCTTCCATTTCCTCATCATTCAGCGGCGTGAATTCGCTCATTTGCGCGTCTGCAATTTTGCGAACGCTTCGGCCATCGCGGTTTGTTGCGGCGGCGCGGATTTATGGCCTTTTGGCGGCATTTTTCCACCCCGCGAGGCCGTCGGCTGCGCGGCAGCAGGCTTGGCGGTGCCCGTTTCGCGCGCCACTTCATCGGTAAGGCGCATGCTCAGACCGATGCGACGACGCGCCAAGTCGATCTCCAAGACTTTCACTTTTACAATCTCGCCCGCCTTGACGACTTCATGAGGGTCCTTAACGAATTTTTCCGATATGGCGGAAATATGCACCAACCCGTCTTGGTGTACACCGATATCTACAAAGGCGCCGAAATTCGTGACATTAGTCACCGTGCCTTCGAGGATCATGCCAGGCTGTAAATGGGCGATGTCTTCCACGCCTTCGCGCAAGGCGGCGGTGCGGAATTCAGGGCGCGGGTCGCGGCCGGGTTTTTCCAATTCTTTTAGAATATCTACAACGGTCGGCTCGCCAAATCGTTCATCGACAAATTCGCGCGCCGCAAGTTTGCGCAAAAAGCCGCCGTCGCCGATCAACTCTTTGAGGCCGCGCGCGGTCGTGACGGAAATGCGTTCCACCACCGGATAGGCCTCCGGGTGTACCGCAGACCCGTCCAGGGGATTTTCCCCGCCGATAATGCGCAAAAAACCCGCCGCTTGCTCAAAGGCCTTTTCACCTAAACGCGGGACCTCTTTCAATTGTTTGCGATTTTTAAACGCCCCGTTACGATCGCGAAAGGCGACGATATTGGACGCCAAGGTCTGATTGAGACCCGATACGCGCGCCAATAACGGCACGGACGCGGTGTTGACATCCACGCCTACGCCGTTGACGCAATCTTCCACCACGTTTTCGAGCATACGCGCCAATTGCGATTGATTTACATCATGTTGATATTGCCCGACGCCTATGGATTTCGGATCGATCTTGACCAATTCCGCGAGCGGATCTTGCAGTCGCCGTGCGATGGACACCGCGCCGCGCAAGGTCACATCGAGTTCCGGAAATTCTTTGGCGGCGAGTTCCGACGCCGAATATACCGACGCCCCGGCCTCGCTGACGACGACCTTGCTGACCTTCAATTCGGGATAACGCTTGAGTGTGTCATTCACCAAACGATCCGTCTCGCGCGACGCCGTGCCGTTGCCTATGCTGATCAATTGCGCACCGTATTTTATCGCCAAGGCGGCGACGATTTGCTGCGATTTTTCCCATTGATTCTGCGGTTCGTGCGGATAAATAACCGCCGTATCCAACAACTTACCGGTATCGTCTACCACCGCGATTTTAACGCCGGTGCGAAACCCCGGGTCTAAACCGATCACCACGCGCGGCCCCGCAGGCGCCGCCATTAATAAATCGTGCAGATTGCGCGCGAACACCTTGATGGCCTCGGCCTCGGCGCTTTCTTTGAGACGCATTTTTAATTCCGTCTCCAAGTGCGCGGCGATCTTGACGCGCCATGCAAAGCGCACCGTTTCCGCCAACCATGCATCGGCGGGCCGCCCCATTGCGCGAATACTAAACCGCGCCGCGATCTTGCTTTCACACAGGGCGGTATCATTGATCGCGGTTTCTTCGTTATGTTCAACCAAGGTCAGCGTCAGACGTAGGATATCTTCATTACGCCCGCGAAATAGCGCCAAGGCGCGATGGGAGGGCAATTCCTTGAGCGATTCGCTTTTTTGAAAATAATCGGAAAATTTTTGGCCTTCTTGTTCCTTGCCCGGCACCACATCGGATTTGCAATGCACATGCGCCCATAAGAATTCGCGCAATTCCCCTACCAAGGCCGCATCTTCCGCGAAGTCTTCCATTAATATTTGACGCGCGCCTTCTAGCGCCGATTTGATATCCGCGACACCTTTTTCCGCATTAATAAATGTGTACGCCAACTCGCCGGGATTTTGCGTAGGATCTTGCAACAAGGTGTGCGCCAGCGGCTCTAACCCGGCCTCGCGGGCGATTTGGGCCTTGGTGCGGCGCTTGGGCATGTAGGGGCGATATAAATCTTCTAAACGCGTCTTGGTGTCGGCCTCTTGGATATCGCGCGCCAGCGCCGGCGTGAGTTTGTTTTGTTCGCCGACGCTTTGCAACACGTAGGCGCGACGTTCTTCCAATTCACGCAGATAGCCCAAGCGTTCCGTCAACTGGCGCAACTGAGTATCGTCCAAGCCCCCGGTCGCCTCCTTGCGGTAACGCGAGATAAAGGGCACGGTGGCCCCTTCATCGAGGAGGCCCGCAGCGGCGCTGACCTGGGCAAGCTTGACATTAAGTTCCTGGGCAATACGGGCTTCGATACTAAGCATAGGTTCTTGAGGGTCGTTGTTGGGAGGTCCGTCGTATTCTCGCACACCCTACCGGCAGGGGAAAGCCCAAGTAACGCTGGGTATAGATTTAGACCGCATATCAACGCCACGGCGTTGGATGCGCCGCGCGCAATGCACAACGCGTGTATAATTTTACGCTATACCCATACGCTTTAACCGTCGCAAAAAAGCAACGGGCTTCTAATTCGAAAACAAAACGCTGGCGCAAACCCGCATAACGTACTATAAACGAATCTGGCGCGAGCCGAGCGGAGTCTTTTCTGACTTCAATTATTCTTTAGGAGCTAATCGTATGACCAAGTATACGTTGTTGAGCGTGATGTTGTTAGCAGGCAGCGCGATGGCTGCGGAAACCGCAACCAATGCGGAATTCACCAAACTGGACGCTAACAAAGATGGATCTATAGACAAGCAAGAAGCCGCCGCGAATACCGCCCTGGCCAAGTCGTTTGACTCTGTTGCCAAAACCGGCAAGCTGAGCGAGGCGGATTTTGGGGTATGGCAAAAGGCCAGCACCGGCCAAGCCACTCAAAAATAATGGCAGCATAGCAGCCGACACGCTAAAACGGCCGCGCAACGCGGCCGTTTTTTTATGCGTTATTCTAAATGCGTCCCGCGCCTATAAATCGCTGTTGCCAAAAATCGTCGCGCAATGAGGCGTAGGTGACGCGTTTGCCCGTCGCTGGCGCATGGATAAATAAATATTCGCCGAGATAGATTGCGACATGCGAAACGTCTTGGCGCGCGAGGCGAAAAAATAACAAATCGCCGGGGCGAATTTGATCAAATGCCACCGGGCGGGCGTGTTCATATTGCGCCTCGGCGGTGCGTGGCACACTCTGTCCATGCCGCGCGTAGACATAATAAACCAGACCGCTGCAATCGAATCCCTCGCTGGGGGCCGCGCCCCCCCAACGATAGGGATGGCCTAACATACTGCGCGCCGTGCGCACTAGCGCGGGGTCGTCTTGCGCCGATAGAAACCGGTCGGCCGGGATGGGTGCCGGGGCCATCGTCAATGCCCGAACATTTGCAGGACGACGCGGCAGATCGCCGCACGCGCTTAGTACACCGATGCATCCACATAGCGTCCAAACCGTAACACGCGAGACCACCATACACCTCTAGGATAGCTTGATTCCCAGCAGGGTATCGGCCGCCCGCCTAGGGCTTTATAGTCGAGCCACCGGCCTATTTAAAGTATAGTCCGTTACCGCCCGCGCGGCATAGTGCGCAGCGCGGCCACGAATTCACGGGTCAGCGCCACATGTTGGGCCGCTTGGGCGTCCCACGGCCGGTGCGCGTCTAAGGCCTGCAAAATTTCTGCTTTATTCATATTATCAACAATTTATACCGCAATAACGGTTCCATATCAAAGGTGCTAATCAACTTTACACATACATAATTCAAGCGCTTGCGGCGACTTTCCGATACTGACTATGATGACGATGAAGAAACCACAGAGCATCCAAGAACAAGCCTACGCGCGCTTCGCGGAAATCGATGGCTCACACCCCTATCGAGCGGCGGCGCCGCAAGGGTTTGTCGATTATCCCGCGCGTACGCGCCACCACGGGCGAGTGTTTTATTTAAATTTCGAGTTGGCGCGCGAAATGGGCTTATTGCCCACCGATCACCCCGACCGGCTGACCCCGGCGCTGTCGCGCGCGGTGCTCGACGCCTTCAGCCTACAAATCATTAACGAATACGACATGTTACACAAAGTGCGCATACCCGTCGCGGATCGGCGGCCTAATGCTTACATGGCCACACGCTATTTGCAATTGCAACACCCGGATAAAAGCGGTTTGACCTCCGGCGACGGACGCAGTATTTGGAACGGTTGTTTTAGCGCGCGCGGCAAAACTTGGGATATTTCGAGCTGCGGCACCGGGGCGACGCGCTTGAGCCCGGCCACCGCGATAGAGAAAAGATATTTTCGCACCGGCGATAAAAAAGTCAGTTACGGCGGCGGACGTTCCGATCTCGACGACGGGGTTGCGGCGGCAATGTTATCGGAAATTTTTCATCGCAATGCGATCACCACCGAACGCACCTTGGCGGTCATCGCCTTTCCCGACCGCACCTCCATCAACGTACGCGCGGCCCCCAGCTTGTTACGCCCCGCACATTTTTTCGGTTGGTTAAAACAAAACGACTACGCCAATCTGAAAGGTCTGACCGATTTTTATATCGCGCGCCAAATCGGCAATAAGGCGTGGCCAAAAATGTCGCCGCCAGCGGGTTATGACTATTTTCTGCGCCAATCGGCGCGCGATTTCGCGCGCGCGGCCGCGCGCTTTGAAATGGAATATATATTTTGCTGGATGGATTGGGACGGCGACAATATCTTATCGAACGGCGGCATTATCGACTACGGTTCGATACGTCAATTCGGGCTGTTTCATTACGAATATCGTTATGACGATTATGACCGGATGTCCACGAATATTATCGAACAACGCCGCAAAGCCAGACACATCGTCAAGACCGTCGCGCAATTGACCGGCTATGTAAAAACCGGGCGTAAACGCCCCAAAAACACCTATGCCAAGCACCCCGCGCTGGCGTTATTCGACCGCGAATTTGCGTTACATAAACGCGAAATATTACTTTATAAAATCGGCTTTAACGAACGTCAAATTGTCACGTTGATGCGCGACGCCAACACGCAATCCGCGCTGACGGAATTCCAGACCACGTTCACCTATTTTGAGCGCGCCAAATCCAAGCGCGGCCCTTATGAAGTCAGCGACGGCATTACCTGGGACGCCATTTTTTGCGTACGCGACATACTGCGCGAGCTACCGCAACGGATTTTACAGACAGGCGCCGAGCTTACTCCGGAACAATTTATGGAAATAATCTTGTCCGATTACGCCAAAGGCTCTGACCGCAAACCCAACAAAACACGCATACGCCATATCCGAAATTTTCAAGCGCAATACGGCCGTTTACTGGTGGCCGCCGCACGCCGTCTAGGATTGGCTGAAGGTCGCTTGTTGAAAAATATCGCCAGGCGTAGCGCGCTTATCAATCGCTATGAACGTATGACGGGTGACGCGGTAATTCACGTCACTTCCAAATTGATGGAATATGCGCGCAACAACTCGTTCGCCGATGTATACGCGATCTTCATGGAATTTGTCGATGCGCAGGTGTTGCGTCCGGAATACTTCACCGCCAATGCGCGCCAGGCGGCCCATCGCGTGCGGCGGCCGGAATATTTACACAGCATGTTGGAAATCGTACGCGAACATCGCGATGGAATATAACCTAACGTATTCCGCTAACGCCTTGCAACCAACGCTAACGTTCGTACCCCCACAGCCCTAACATGTTCAGATGAAACTGCGTACGCGCATGATAAATTTCGCGTATCGCGTTGGCGGTGGAGTGTGTATCGCGCTCGCGTGGTTTCATAAAGGGCGCGCCTTGATCGCTGATGATCGCCTTGACGATGGGCTTGGTATTATCCGCGCTACGCCACACGACGATGGCCACCTCGTTATTGGCCAATGCGACCACGGTACCCGGCGGATAAATGCCAAACTCCTTGATCATGGCGTGTACATAAGCGGCGACAGGCGTGTCTTTACATTTTACAAACAAGGCCTTTATCACCTCATGCGGCGAAGGCGCGACACACTCGCTACGCTCGAAAACGAGATTATAATAATCATCCGCCAACGACAATATCTGCGCCTCCCGCAGCACGTCGGCATCCTTTAATTTGCGCGGATATCCCTGGCCGTCAAGGCATTCGTGGTGCTGATATACAATATCCAACCATAACGGGTCTTTAACGCCGGATTTTTCCAGCAAATCACGCGCGCCTTTGGGGTGTTGCATCAAAGACGTTTGCTGACCTTCGGACAATCCGCCCTGCTGTTTGTGCATGGTCTCCATCAACGGGGTGATCGTGATGTTGGCAGTGAGCGCGGCGCAGACCAAACTCCTGACGCGTTCCAACGGAATATCCATATGGATGGCGATCAGCAAACTCAGCAAGGCGGTGTGTATTGGATGGCTTTGACTGAATGGCGCGCTGTGATTTAAGTGTGCATCGCCGATAGCGGCATCGGCATCGTGCTGGCAAATATCGATCAACTCGTCGCACAAACCGTTGATACGCGTGGTAAACTGCGCGATGTCTTCAGCGGTGTTGGCGTCGGGGTCGGTCGCAAACAGCGGGCGCGCGATACGCGGCAGGCGCGCGATCGCTTCGTTAATGCGGTCAAAGGGATTGGCGACGGACGATTCGCGCGCGTTTACCGCATTTTCATCTTCTTGTTCGTTGCGCTGCAACCCGAATTTTAGCAGCATTTCCAATTGTTTTTCGCTACGAATCACCGCGCCCTTGCGAAACAAAAGGCGTTTCTGATTATCGAAAATCGGCCATTTTAGCGCTACCCCGACATGCACATCGGCAAGCGTGACTGGTAACATACTCATAACGTAAAACCCTAGAAGCCCACAGGCTTAGCGACAGTTTTTATAAATACTTTAGCCTGCCGGGCGATTTGTCAGGCAAATCAACTAGGGACATTGCGCGCCAGGGCCGGTTGATCGGGTCGCGCACCCATGGCGGCTTGTACGAGCAGATTTTTCAACGGCGGCGCATGCTGAAGTAGATTGAGTCCGAGATTGCGCGCCAGCACCAACGGCGGCGCGGTGGCGCCGAAGAGGCGTTTAAACCCATCCATCAGCGCCATCACGGCGATGTTGTCGCCCTTGCGCCAACGTTCATAACGTCGTAACACGCTCAATGCCCCGATATCTTGCCGCGCCTGACGCGCCTCGCGCACTGTTTGCGCCAACGCGGCCGCATCGAGCAAGCCTAAATTCACACCTTGTCCGGCCAAGGGATGGATGGTGTGGGCGGCATCGCCGATCAATGCCATACGCGGCAATGTATAGCGCGTAGCATATTGCAGGCGCAAGGGATGCGTGGCGCGTGCGCCTACCACGTGTAATTCGCCCAGGGTATCGCCAAACGCTTGGTGCAAGGCAGTGTTAAATTCCGTAGCGGAATAGGCGCACAATTCCGTCGCGCGCGACATGGAGGTGGACCACACGATGGAACATAGATGCGGGTCATCCAAGGGCAAAAACGCGACCGGGCCGGTGTCCAAAAAACGTTGCCAAGCGGTGACCGCATGCGGGCGCGCGGTACGTATCGTCGCGACCAGACCTTGTTGCGCGTAATTCCAACCGCGCGTGGCGATACCCATTTGAGCGCGCACCCATGACGCGCCGCCATCGGCCCCGACTATCAGTGGCGCGCGCACAATACGCCCGTCGGCCAGCGTTAACCGCGCACTGGCGGCGGTGCAGTCTAACGCCACACCTTGCGCGGACGCCAGCCAATGGATATTGGCATAGGTCTGCGCGCGTTCTGCCAGGGCCAGTTGAATAACGCTGTTTTCGACGATATAACCCAACACATCCACGCCGCTATCCGCCGCGTTAAAACGTATTTCGCCAAACCCGCGCGCGTCCCACACCTGCATGTGTTCGTATGACCCGACGCGCCGTCCGATAATGCCTGGCCAGGCACCGATGTGCGACAAAATATTTACCGAGGCGCGCGTCAACGCACTCACGCGCAAGTCATAGTCCTGCGGCGACCAGTTCGGCAGGTCGTGGGCCTCAATAACGGCAATTTCCAATTCGTACGGCGCCAACGCGCACGCCAACGCGGCACCGACCATGCCGCCGCCGACGATGATGAGATCGACAGCGCGCGCGCTCATACCGGCAGACCGCGCGCCAAACGCGGCAACGGCGTTTGCATGCCTAAACCGATGCGCGCCAAGGTGTGTTTGAGCAAGGGGATTTGTTGCAGCGCCGACAGGCCCATATTGCGCGCGACGTTCAACGCGCAAATGTCGTGCGCGAATAGGCGCGCCAAACCGTCTGTAAAGGCGATAGTGCGGCGATGGTCATACAAGCGCCATTGGTCATAGGCCTGCAGTTGCGCGCGCTGGCCGATGTCCTGGCGCGTGCGCGCCGCGTTCGCTATAACCTCGGCCAGCGCGGCGATGTCGCGCAGACCGAGATTAAAACCCTGTCCGGCGATAGGGTGCAGGGTATGTGCGGCGTTACCTATCAAGGCCAAGCGCGCGCGCGCGGCCGCGTTGGCGTAGATCATGTGCAACGGAAAGGCGCGGCGCGGCGCGATGCGCGTGAAATAACCCAAACGCCCGCCGAAACGTGCATATAAACGCACCGCAAAGGCCGCATCGTCCAGCGCCATAATCTCGTCCGCGCGTTGCTCCGGCACGCTCATCACCAACGACATGCGCCCTTGCGGCAACGGCAACAAGGCCAACGGACCTTCATCGGTAAAACGTTCATAGGCGGCATCGGCATGCGCGCGTTGCGGGGTGACGGTGCTGATAATTGCCGTCTGCGCATACTGCCAGTGCGTGGCGTCTATGCCCAACATGGCGCGCAATGGAGATTTGCCGCCATCGGCCGCGACGACCAAACGCGCACGCAACGTGCGTCCGTCTTGCAAGCCGACACGCGCGCACGCGGCATCCACGTTGACAGCGCTGACCGTCGCCGGACACCACAAGGCTATTTGCGGGCATGCCGCCAGACGTTGCATGACCACGCGCCCGAGGTCCCGTTGCGTCGCCACATAACCTAAGGCGTCTAAATCATAATCACGCGCCTCTAGATGGGTAACGCCGAAATGGCCGCGATCGGAAACATGGATGTGGCGTATCGGCGCGCACTGCGCTTGAATATCCGCCCACACGCCCAGCCCTTCAAAAATTCGTCGACTGCCATAGGCCAGCGCAAGGGCGCGTTCGTCATAACTCGCCGGGGTCGCGGCGACCAACGGCTGGGCCTCGATGACGACGATCCGCAAACCCAAATCGCGCACCGCAAGCGCCATGGTCGCCCCGGCCAAACCGCCGCCGACGATGGCGATATCGCAGGTGGCGTCATTATCTGCCATGGGCCATCAATGCCTCGATTTCCGCCGCTTCTTTCGGCACTTCCGCCGTCATGACTTCACACCCCTCGCGGGTGACCAACACGTCGTCTTCGATGCGTATTCCGATATCCCAATAGCGTTTTGGAACGCCTTTGATATGCGCCGAAATATATAACCCCGGCTCCACCGTCAAGGCCATGCCCGGGCGCAACAAACGCCACTCATCACCGTCTTTGTAGGCCCCGGCGTCGTGTACATCCATGCCCAACCAATGCCCGGTGCGATGCATATAAAAAGTCCGAAATGCGCCGCTTTTGATCAATTGCGCGGGCTTGCCGCGCAACAATCCGAGCTCGATTAATCCGCGTGTCAACACGCGCACAGCCGCGTCGTGCGGATCTTGCCAATGATTGCCCGGCCTGACCTTGGCGATGGCGGCATATTGCGCGTCCAACACCACTTGATAGACTTCGCGTTGCGCGGCGCTAAAGCGCCCGTTGACCGGAAAGGTACGCGTGATATCCCCGGCATAATATTCCGCCTCGGCACCGGCATCTATCAACACCAAATCGCCATCGCTCAACGGCATATTGTTTTCATTGTAATGTAAAATACACGCATTGGCGCCGCCGCCGACAATGGGATTATAAGAAGGCACACAATTGTGACGCCGGAAATAATGCAAAAAAACCGCTTCCAATTCGTATTCCATCATTCCGGGGCGACATAGACGCATGGCCGCTACATGCGCCAGCGCGGAAACTTGCGCGGCGCGGCGCAGGGTGGCGATTTCATGTTTACCTTTAAACAACCGCTGTTCATGCAAACAATGTTCAATATCGACGAATTCGCGTGGCGCATGCACACCGGCGCGCGCTTTGGCGCGTAACCCGTTTACCCACGCCGTCACCCGCGTATCGAATTCCGCACGCCGCCCCACGCTGAAAAAAATACGCTGACGATTTTTTAATAACTCGGGCAACAGCTCGTCGAGCCTAGCGATATCATAGGCCGCATCCGCACCATAATGTTGCACCACCCCCGCCGGGCCGACGCGACGCCCGGTCCAGATTTCCTTGCTAGGGTCGCGTGGACGGCAAAATACAATATATTCTCCGCCGCGTCGCCCCGGCACCAGCGCCGCCACCGCCTCGGGCTCGGCAAAACCTGTCAGATAATAAAAATCGCTATCCGGCCGGTACGGATAGTGGCTGTCGCCATTGCGTAACACCTCCGGCGCGGCGGGGATCAACGCGACCCCGTCTTTACCCAGGTGTCGCATTAACTGCGCGCGCCGCGCTGCATAGACGGTGCGCGGCGTTGGCACCGTAGTAGCCGACAATTTTTGCATGCGTTTGCCGCCAGTGACCGTCATGTTTGCGTTACATCTCGAACGTAAAACTAGTGTATGCGTACATCCGGCGGCACCTCGCGCGGCGGATGCATTTCTCCATAGATCACCAACACCCCCATGCGCACATATTCCACGACCTCTGCATAGGCCGCTTCATTGGGATCTTCCTCTTCTTCCGGGTCCATACCCGCTTGAGAGATTTGCACCATATCCAAGGCGATTTCTTGCGCATCGGTGGGCAATTCGGCCAAATCGGTCACCCCCGCCACACTCAGGCCGACCAAAAATCCTTGGCACCATAGACTCAAATTTTCGATGCGCAGCCGGATGTCGCTGTCATCGTCCGGCAACACCAAGGTCAGCTCAAAATCACCGCCGCAAATCTGTTTAATGGTGCGGCTATGCAGGCCTTGCAGCAATCTCAAGGCTTCTTGCGTCAAGACGTTGGCGCCCTCCAGTTCATCCTCTACCAGATAGGTGATCCACTCGTCCGGCGCCACCGCGCCTTTCGCACACAACATTCCACACAGTATACCGTGGCTCTCGGCGGCCTCGGCAGTGGCGTTGACGCGCCCAAGGGCATCGCATAGGTGGTCATAATCCATAGGGAGGTGGCTCATGGTGTGCTCTCGGCGCGGAGTTATAGAGTAATAATATCAAACCCCGGGCAGCGACGCCTCCTAACATTGCAATAAATTCGGCAACGGATTGATCTGCAAGGTGTTTCTACCCCTTTCACTTGCAAGAATATAGCCACTGCCGAGTCGCCCCAACGATTCTCCCGTTGATTCCACCCCACCGCCTGTCCTATAGTCTACGCATGTCAGATAAAACGCAATCGCGCACCCGTTTGGAAGCTCAATTGGCCGCCTTGGCGCGTCGCACTGACGAGCTGGTCAGGGTCATCGAAAATTTACGCGGCGAAAACGCCATTTTGCGCGCCCATCAAACCGCATGGATGCGCGAACGCGCGGATCTCATGGCCAAACAGGCCAAATTGATCGATAAACAACAATTGGCGCGCGACCGGGTAGAGTCCTTGATCGCGCGCATACACGAAATGGAGCACCCGACATGAGCGAGGCAGTTGCGGTAGATATGCGGATACTCGACAAAGATTATCGCGTCGCGTGTACCCCGCAAGAAAAACCCGCATTAGTCAACGCCGCACGTTATCTCGATAGCAAGATGCGCGAAATAAAAGACAGCGGCAAAATCATCGGCTCGGAGCGTATCGCGGTGATGGCGGCGCTTAACATCGCCTACGAATTGCTACGCCACCGTGACGACCATGACGTGGATCTCAATCTTGCATGCGTCGAAATCAAAAAAATGCAAGATAAGCTGGAACATGCTTTGCACTTATCGCCTAAGGGCGCGGCCGTATAACGGCCTAAAAAAACGGCATTTTGTCCGCATTTTTTTGTTTTTTTGACCGCCCCCAAACGTGTTATAATGAATTGGCGTCCTCTGTAGTGTTCGAGTCTGCCGCTAATGCCCTTGAGCCGATAAATTTTTCATCGGGGGCTTGATGTCGGCGTGGTGTGCATGTCCGCTAGCCGGAAAGCCTAAAGCGCCGCGATGGTTCCCACTTGGACCCTTGGGTTCAAGGCACACCGGCACCACGGCACCCATGGAGGACGCCACCTAACTTTCCAGCGCATGCATCGTGATTGATAAACGCCAACTACGCAAACAAATTCGGCAACAACGCCAGGCGCTTACGCCGCAACAACGCCGTGACGCCGCGCGCGATCTCGCAAGCCTGATCGGCATGACGCCCGCGTTTCGACGCGCCCGCAAAATCGCCGGTTATGTCGCCTGCGCAGGCGAGATGGATTTGCAAGCCGTCATCACCCAAGCGTGGCGACATTCGAAACGGTTTTATTTGCCTATTCTGCACGCGCCGGTGTTTAATCGCATGTGGTTCGCCCCTTATGCGCCGGGCGACAAATTAACGGCGAATCGCTATGGCATACCCGAGCCGCACGGCTTACGCGCCAGCGCCCCTGAAGTGTTGGGTTTGGATGTGGTGTTCGTCCCCTTAGTGGCCTTCGATCTGTGCGGCAATCGCTTAGGCATGGGCGGCGGATATTATGATCGTACGTTCGAATACTTGTTGCGTCGCAAGGTATGGCGTAAGCCTTTGTTGATCGGCGTGGCCTATGAATTTCAGCAGGTCAGCCAATTGCCGCGCGAACCCTGGGATGTGCCCTTGTGCGGCGTCATCACTGAAAAACAGGCCTATTGGTTTTAATACAGTGTTAAACTAACACCCCATCCCCAACGCGTTGCCGCCCATGCAATATTGGTTATTAAAATCCGAGCCGGATGTGTTCGGCATAGACGCTTTAAAAAAACGCCCGCAACAAACCGAGCATTGGGACGGCGTACGCAATTTTCAGGCGCGCAATTATATGCGCGATCAAATGCAAGTCGATGATTTGGCCTTTTTTTATCACTCCAATTGTGAAATCCCCGCCATCGTCGGCATCATGCGCATCGCGCGCGCAGGCTATCCCGATCACACGGCGTGGCAAAGCGACGGCGCACATTACGACGCAAAAAGTACACCGGAGAATCCGCGTTGGTATATGGTCGATGTACAATACCAACGGCATCTGCACCGCCCAATATCGCTGGCGGAGATAAAAAGCGATCCGCTTTTACATGCGATGCCGTTGGTGCGAAAGGGCAGCCGATTATCCGTGTCGCCGGTCAGCGCCGCGCAATGGATGCACATCTTAGATCTGGAGAAATCGCTCCGTGGTTGACACATTGTGGACGCACATAGACCAGGCCATTGCGCAGGCCTTGGGCCGCACCTTCCGCTCGCAAACCCCGCGCGCCATCGGCGGTGGCAGCATCAATGAGGCATTTGTCGTCAGCGACGGGCGCACACAAGTATTTGTCAAATTAAACAGCGTGGCCCATGGCGATATGTTTGCCGCAGAGGCGGCGGGATTGCGCGAGCTGGCCATCCCCAAGGCGCTACGTGTCCCCGCCGTCATCGCCGAAGGCAAGGCCGGCCGACGCTGTTTTTTGGTTTTAGAATTTATAGAATTCTCCGCCAACGGCGGTGCGATAGATCGGTTCGGTGAAGGCTTGGCGCGCCTACACCGACATACACAAGCGCAATTCGGTTGGGCACGCGACAACACCCTAGGTGCGACGCCGCAAATCAATACACCACACCGCTTGTGGCCCGATTTTTACGCCCATCGACGCCTGGAATATCAATTCCGCCTGGCCGCCGACGCGGGTTATCGCGGGACAATGTTACGCGATGGCGAACGTCTGTTATCCGATCTGGGAAAATTTTTCGTCACCTACCGTCCCTGCCCGTCGTTATTGCACGGGGATTTATGGTCGGGTAATTATGCATACGATACGCAAGGCGCGCCCGTCATCTTCGACCCCGCCGTCTATTATGGCGACCGCGAAGCCGACATCGCGATGACGGAATTATTCGGCGGGTTTCCTCCGGCATTTTACTCCGCTTATAAAAACGCGTGGCCGTTGGATGATGGTTATCAGGTGCGAAAAATTCTCTACAACTTATATCATGTGTTGAATCATTTTCATTTATTCGGCGGCAGCTACGCGCGCCAGGCGGAACAAATGGTGGCAAGATTATCGGCGGAGTTGCAATAGCCGCACTATAAATTCTCTACAACCGCGCTTATTCAAACGCTTGCCCGAAAAATGTCACCGCCCACAATGCGAATAAAAGCGTGCCGCTAACCACTTGTAAAAATACCGCCAGCCTTACCCATCCAACCGCATAGGGTGGGTTATTGCGGGTCAGACAACGCATCAACCAACGACCCACCGTATAGTCGCGGAAACCAATATGTAACACGGACTGCAAACTGAATTGCAGGCTGGCAAGCAGCGCATTGCGCGACGTATTCGTTGGCGTTGCCGCTTGCGCCTCGGACTGATGCTGAATTCGCCCGGCGCCCGGATAGCGTAGCGCAATATAATATAACCACCAAAATACCCCCCATTGCACCAATAGCGCATACAACGCCCGCCCCGGATACATCCCCCACCGGGTAGGCACTTCAAAAAAGGCGTATTTTAAAGCACTTTCGGCAGTCTCTGCATATGTCTCGCCGCGCCACAGGGCGCTATGATTTAGTGCATAAGTGACGGCCCCTGCCTGCAGGCGGAACCCGCCCGCATGGAATGCGGTGCGTAATTTTTTTAGTGCCTGCGGATTTTTTCCATAACTCATGTATTCCAGATTGGTGGCGTCAGCCATCGTTTCGACACGCGGTATTTCGCTGGGTTCGTATATTGTTCCATGCAAATTTGCCGCACGTAGATTCGCACCACGCATATTCGTGCCACTCAAATATGCGCCACTCAAATCCGCCTCGGCGAGATCGACACCTTTTAAAATCGCATACCCTAAACCGGCCTCTTGCAATTTCGCGCCGCGCATATCGGCAACACTTAGGTTTGCGCCCATTAAATTGGCGCCATTCAAATTGGCGCTATGAAAGGTTGCGCCAATCAAATTCGCGTAGCGCAAACTTGCCTTGCTCATATTTGCGCCGGAAAAATCGGCGGCGCGCAGATCGGTGTCGCGCAGATCCGCCCAACTTAGATTCACGCGATTAAAATTTGCGCCCCGCAAATCGGCGTCACGCAGGTCTGCCCACGCCAGATTTGCTCCGCTTAAATTGGCCCCGCACAATACCGCCCGCCGCGCGTCGGATCGCGCGGCCTTGGTTTCGTATTGCGTTTCATAAACACGACGCCAAATTTTGTGTTGCGCGATCACCCGCTTGAGATGCGCGGCATCGAGCGTTGTATTTTTATGTTTGCCTTTACAATCTCTCAAAACTGCGGCATTTTCTTGCTCGATTTCGTCAATCCCTGTCGCCAGGCCTAAAGACCCGAACAACATCGCAACGACACCGGCGACGATGCCGTACACGGATAGCTTGCCCCCCCGCATCCATAGCCTCCTAACGAATTGTAGCGCTACTGCCAACCTCCATTTCAATACGCCAAATCCACGCCGACCAATAAATAATTCTCCTTGGTCAAATGCCGTCCTCCGACCTTCAAGAAATCATAATTGGCTTCGATAACGCCGCGCACGTTGCGCATAAAATAATACGCAGTCGTCGCTGTCAGCGTATTCGTGCGCAAACCGTCGTATTTATATTGATTGTCATTCTCTAGATCACCAGCACCGACAGTGTTATACAACAACGAGAATGCCCAGTCGTCGTTTAATATATAATCCGCGCCCAAAAACCCGCCCTGCCAGCGCGCGACCTTGCCAGGGGTCACGAAATCGTACCATTCGCTCCACAACCATTGACTGAATAAAAACCAACGCTCGCCGCGCGCATAAGACAAGTTGACGCCGTATACGCGCTTGTCTGTCATGTCTGTCTTGGCGGCGTTTTCATGATTGCCGTCTAAAAACAACATACCGGCGTTGAGATCGCCCAGTTTAAGACCTAAATGCATGACCGCATTTTTGCGGCTATCGCGGTCAAACGTAGCGTCCGGCCGATTAAACCCCGCGCTATTCAGCGATGCCCGTTCTTCGATTCCGTTCCCATTGGTGAACGCCATCGAGACAGTCAACGGGCCGAATGATCTATCTAATGCGATACCACGATCATAGGTGATGCCCGCCATGCGGTAGACCATAAAATCCTGCACCGTCAAGCGTGTTTCGCGGCCGTACATGAAATCTGAAATCTGGAATTGCCCGAACATCAAGCCTATTTTCGCGCCGAATATATTACTATGCTTGGCCCACGCGTCCTCAACGATGACGCTGCCATTAGCGCCTTTTTCCGCTAGAATACCGTAAAAATAATAACTGATGTTCTCCGACAACGGCGCGCCGGACATCAGCTTGATGAGATATGGCGATTGAAAATCATAATTTGAATTGTAGGTCAGACCAGGTTGATTATTGACATCCCGCGCATCATTCTGCCGCGCCTGCGCGAAGGCTTGCGCACGCATCGCCAATTGCGGAAATTTGGGCAACACTAAACGCGCGTCGCCGGTATCGGCGCCCACCGCCTTTTCCCAGCCTTCCATACGAATATTCTTGTCTAAAAATTCACGCCCGAAACTATTCAGGCGCGGAAACGCGGCATGACAAAGCACGCAACTGACGCCATATTGGCGCGCAAAGGCGGGATTCGCCAGCGCGTCAGCGTGATTCAGCAACGTGCCGGATATGAAAAAAATGACGGTTAGAAAATGCCGGGATGAGAAATATGTGCAGTACGCCGAAAGCCTGTCCATGATAACGCCCTCTTTGTAAAAAGAAATCACAACGCCCCTTAAGCGGGCACCTAACTACGCTCCTTACGAAAACTGGTAATAATTAGGATCCCGGCGCCTACAGTAATCGCGGAATCCGCAACATTGAACGCGGGCCAATAAAATTTATCGTAATAGACTTGGATAAAATCGACCACATAACCCAAACGAATGCGATCTATAACATTGCCCAGCGCGCCGCCCATGATTAATGACAAGCCTATCGCCTGCCAACGTTCTTGCGCGGGCATTTTGCGCAACCAATGTACGATAACCCCGCTAACGCCCAAGGCCAATAGCGTGAACAACCAGCGCTGCCAACCGCCCGCATCGCTTAAAAAACTAAACGCCGCGCCGGTATTGTGCATCAAGGTCAGATTAAAGTATGGCAGCACCGGCAATGGATGGTAAAGCGTCAAATTCGCACTCGCCGCGACTTTAGTAATTTGGTCGGAAATGACCACCAACGCGGCGACAATCAATCCCAGGCGCAACATCATGCGAACCTCCGTACTTCACCCATGCCCGCAATATTTTCTATGCAACGCCCGCATAATTCCGGGTGTTCCACATGGCGGCCCACGTCTTCTCGATGATGCCAACAACGCGCGCACTTGGCGTGCGCGGACGGTGCGACGGCGATCCACAATTCATTGTTGCTGGCCAAGGTGTAATGCACGGCGTGCGCAGGCCGCGCGGTATCACGATGCAAACGCGCATAAGACGTGATCAGCGCAAAGCGTAACTCGTCTTGCATGTGTTGCAACGCGGCATACAGTTCTTGGCCGCAATATAAATCGACTTCGGCGTCCAGGCCCGCGCCTATGCCGCCGGCGACGCGTAATTTTTCCAGCTCCTTGCCTGCCACCTCGCGTACCGCCAATAATTCCTGCCAATAGGCGGGGGTGAATACACCTTGCAGCGCCACCGGCGGAAATTCGTACCAGGTCTCCAATAACACCGACGCGCCTTGTTGCGCGGGGATATTGAGATAAATCTCTTCCGCTGTGAACGATAAAACGGGGGCCATCCAGCGCGCCAACGCGCCAACGATGTGATACATCGCGCTTTGCGTCGAACGGCGCGGCTGGCCGTCGGCCTTGCCGGTATATTGGCGATCTTTTACCACGTCGAGATAAAAACTACCCATATCGACGCTACAAAAATTGTGCAGCAATTGATAAATTTGCGGGAAGTCATAGGTGTCATACGCGGCGACGATTTCCATTTGCAGGGTTTGCGCGCGCTGCACCGCCCAGCGATCTAGCGCGATCATCTCGTCTGGCCGCACCAAATCGCGCGCCGGATCGAATCCGTGCAAATTGGACAGCAAAAACCGCGCGGTATTACGCAGGCGCCGATAGGCGTCGGCGATACGTTTGAGCGTTTCATCCGACACCGCCATTTCGCGCGTGTAATCGGTGGCCGACACCCACAGACGCAGGATATCGGCACCCAAACTATTGCAAATTTGCTGCGGCGCAATCACATTGCCCACCGATTTGGACATTTTGCGTCCCTGCGCATCGACCGTAAAACCGTAGGTCAACACTTGGCGATACGGCGCGGTGTTATACATCGCCACCGAGGTGAGCAATGAAGATTGAAACCAACCGCGATGTTGATCCGAGCCTTCGATATATAAATCCGCAGGAAAACGCAGATCTTTACGCGCATGCAACACCGCAAAATGCGTGACGCCGGAATCGAACCACACGTCCAAGGTGTCGGTCACTTTGGCGTAGCGGGCGGCATCCGCACCCAAAAACTCTTTGGCATCCAATTCGAACCACGCCTCGATGCCGCGCTGTTCGATCAATTTTGCCGCTTTTTCCAGCAATTCTTGCGTCTGCGGATGGAGTTGTTGCGTCTCGGTATGGACGAACAAGGTGATCGGTACGCCCCACGTGCGTTGCCGCGAAATGCACCAATCCGGACGATTTTGCACCATGCCCGCGATGCGCGCCTGCCCCCAATCCGGAAACCAACGCACGTTTTTAACGTCTTTTTCGGCCTGCGCGCGCAACCCTTGCTGATCCATCGCGATAAACCACTGCGGTGTGGCGCGGAAAATCACCGGCGTTTTATGCCGCCAACAATGCGGATAGCTGTGTTGGAGAGCGGCGGCATGCACCAAATTGCCGCGCTCGCGCAAAATCACCAATACGTTATCATTCGCGGCCAGCACATGTTGACCGCCGAATAGCGGCACATCCGCGAAAAATTTTCCGTCCGGCCCCACCGGATTGTGGACCGGTAAATGATAACGCGCACCGGCCACGTAGTCTTCTTGCCCGTGCGCGGGGGCGGTGTGTACGGCGCCCGTACCGGCCTCGGTGGTCACGTGTTCACCGAGGATGACCGGCACTTGTTTATCATAAAACGGGTGTTGCAGTTTTAATCCTTCGAGATCCGCCCCACGGCACGTACCGACGATACGATGTTCGTTTATATCCCAGCGCTGCATCGCATCGTCCAACAAGGCCTCGGCCAATACCACGCGTTCACGGCCTTGTTCCGCGCTGATTTCAACGACCACATAGTCCAGCCCGGCATTTAAGGCCACCGCCTCATTGGCGGGCAGCGTCCACGGCGTGGTCGTCCAAATCACCATCGACAAAGGCCCAGCGCCCGCGTGCTGCACACTGCCGCAACGCGCCAATAAGGCTGCATCGTCCAGCACGCGAAAACGCACGTCTATCGCCGGTGAGCGGCGATTTTCATATTCGACCTCGGCCTCGGCCAAGGCCGAACCGCAATCCATACACCAATGCACGGGCTTGTGGCCCTTATGCAAATGACCGTTGGCGATAATCTTACCCAAGGCGCGCACGGTATCGGCCTCGAAACGGTAATCCATGGTGAGATAGGGCCGTTCCCAATCACCCAACACGCCTAGACGTTTAAAATCTTCGCGCTGTCTATCAATTTGTTTGGCGGCATAGTCACGACAGGCCTTGCGAAACGTGGCCGCATCGACTTTCCCGCCGACTTTACCGATCTTTTTCTCGACTTGATGCTCGATGGGCAGGCCATGACAATCCCATCCCGGCACATAGGGCGCGTCAAAACCGCTGAGCGTTTTGGATTTAACGATAATGTCTTTCAAAATTTTATTAACGGCGTGGCCGATGTGGATGTCGCCATTGGCATAAGGCGGGCCGTCGTGCAAAATAAATTGCGATTGACCCTGGCGCTGGGCGCGCAGCCGATTGTAAAGATCGATGCCCTGCCAACGCTTGAGCATCTCAGGCTCGCGCCCCGACAGATTCGCCTTCATCGCGAAATCGGTATTGGGAAGATTAAGAGTCGCCTTGTAGTCCGCCACGATTATTAACTCGCTTCATGCAATCTAGTTTATGGTACGTTTTGCTGAATCATCCATGAAACCAGGGGATCTAAGCCAACGCGGCCCGCGCCGCCCCTGCGTCCAGGGCTAACTGTGATTTTAACGCATCTAGCGACTGAAAGCGCTGCTCCGGACGTAAAAAACGTACAAATTCCACCTCGATATAGCGCCCATAGAGATCCAGCGCGACATCGAACAGGTGTACCTCCAATTGGGTGCGCGTACCTGCCACAGTAGGCCGATTGCCGATATTGGCCATGCCGGGCAAGGCCTGTTCGCCCACGCAGTGCATACGCACCGCAAACACGCCGCGCACCGGCACCACGCGCCGTTTTAACAATACATTGGCCGTAGGGTAACCCAGTTGCCGACCCCGTTGATCGCCCCGCACGACATGACCGCCGATACGATAGGCACGCCCCAAGAGCCGCGCCGCACTCGGCAAGTCACCCATTTGCAAGGCATCGCGGATCGCCGTGCTGCTCACACGATACTCATCCAGGGTCAAGCTAGGCGTGGCCTCGACACCAAACCCGACTTGCGACCCCACCTGCTGTAACAACGTAAAATTACCCTGGCGGCGGCGGCCAAAATGAAAGTCATCCCCTACAATCAGGTGCCGCACGGCCAAACCCTGCACCAACACGCGCTCGATAAATAACTGCGCCTCCATATCGGCCAGCGCACGATTAAACCGCAAACACACCACGCGGTCTATACCCAAACTCTCTAAACACTCCAGTTTTTCGCGCAACCGATGCAAACGCGCGGGGGCGTTTTCGTTGGCGAAAAATTCCAACGGTTGCGGCTCGAATAAGATGACGACCGAAGGCACGGAATAGTGACGCGCACGTTCGCGCGTCA
>CAKKRP010000034.1 GCA_919902765.1 Gammaproteobacteria bacterium
CCGTCGAGGATGCGGTCTTTTTCGACCACGCCGACACAAAAACCCGCCAGATCGTAGTCCTCACCGCTATACATCCCCGGCATCTCGGCGGTTTCACCCCCGACCAAGGCGGCCCCGGCCTGTATGCAGCCGACGGCGATCCCGCCGATCACGTCCTTGGCGACCTCGACTTCCAACTTGCCGGTGGCGTAATAATCTAAAAAAAACAACGGCTCGGCACCTTGCACGATCACATCATTGACGCACATCGCCACCAGATCTATGCCTATCGTGTCATGTTTGCGCAACATCATCGCCAATTTGAGCTTGGTGCCCACCCCGTCCGTGCCCGACACCAAGACCGGTTTGCGATATTGCGGGGGGATCTCGAACAAGGCCCCAAAGCCACCGATACCGCCCAAACACCCAGGACGTTGTGTACGCTTGGCCATCGGCTTAATCAATTCCACCAGCGCGTCACCGGCATCGATATCCACTCCGGCATCGCGATAGGTCAGGGGGCTGGCGTCATCTGCGCGTTTGACTTGAGGCGGCGTCGCCCCCTTTTGCTGCTTGGTCACCGTATCACCTATTGGCTACAATTAATATTTGCTTATGCTATTGTACCAAGTTCCTGCGTAAACTGTCTGTGGGTAGGGTGGTTCATGTCCCGATTGCAACGACTATTTTTAGGTTCCGTCGTGTGGTGTACTGCGGTAACAGCCAACGCGGCGGCGCTGGAAGGCCTGTTTGAAATTGAAATTCCTATACAAAACCAAGGCGCGGATGAGCGCACGCGCGCCATCCGCGCCGGATTTTATGAATTGATCTTACGCTTAACGGGTACGCGCGATGCGGCCAACTCGCCCGCCGCCACCGCCTTGGCCGCCAAGGCACCCGAATATGTGGTGCAGTATCGCTATCGCGCCATCCCTGCAACGCCGCCCGTCACGGCGACCCCCGGCCTCGCGCCCGCCATGGCGCCCACGCCTAGCACCGAATCTAAACAAGTATTGTGGATCTTGTTCGACGGCGACACGGTGAGTCAGTCGTTATATAAAAATCGGCTGCCGTTTTGGGGACGCATACGCCCCAATATGGTGGTCTGGCTAGCCCAAGAAGACGCCGACCGGAGGCGCTTATTGGTGGACGCGACCCTGCCATCGCCAGTGCTCGATGCCATTGTCAGTCGCGCCAAACTGCGCGGAATCCCGCTGATATTTCCGACGCTAGATCAACAAGATCAGGCGATCCTGACGGCCACCGACGCCTGGAATAAGAACAGCGCCGCGATCCTCAAGGCCGCCGCGCGTTACCAAGCCGATGGCGTGTTATTAGGCCGCGTGCAAACCGATAGCAGCGGACGCTGGTCGTCGCGCTGGACCTTGTTTATGAATGACGCCGAACAAAATTGGGACATGCCACAAGAAACCGTTCCCGTAGGCAGCGAGGCGCTAGACCGCATCGCCGACGATTTAGGCCGCAAGCTTGCGCAAGCGTCGCTGGAGTCTACGCCGACGACCGCCGTGATCACCGTCAGCGAAGTCAAATCGTTAGATAACTATATTAAAACCCTGCGCTATTTAGAATCGCTGGAACCTGTGGCCAGGGTGCGCGTCGCCAAAGTGGATGGCCAACGCGCGACCTATCATCTGGAATTACGCGGTTCTCCGGAGGCCGTGGCGCGCACCATCGCCTCCAGCAATGTGTTAATCGTCGATACCGCCAGCGGCAATCCCCCTGAGGTCACCCAGACTAAGGACGCGCCACTGGCCTACCGCCTCGTGCCCTAGTGAACGCGCTACGCCACCTGCCCAACCTGATCAGCCTGCTACGCGTCGCCTTGGTAGGCCCCGCGCTATGGTTTTTGCTACAACTGCGCTATGCCGAGGCCTTAGCGACGGTATTTGTCGCCGGTGCATCGGATGCGCTCGACGGCTATCTCGCTAAACGCTATGCTTGGCATAGTCGCATCGGCGCGGTACTCGACCCTTTAGCCGATAAAATCTTGCTAATCGCCAGCTATATCGCCTTGGCCTATCTACAATTGGTGCCGTTGTGGTTGGCGGTGTTGATTTTGGCGCGCGATCTGATCATCGTTACGGGTGCGACGGCCTATTATTTTTTGATCGTGCGGATAGATATGACCCCTAGCATCAGCAGCAAAATCAACACCGTGGCGCAAATCGCCTTGGTATTATTAGTCATCGTTGCGCAACTCCTCCCGTGGCTAGCGCCGGATGTGATTGCTTACGCCATTTGGGCAGTGGCGGCAACCAGCGTGTGGAGCGGCGTATCTTATGTCGCCGTATGGAGCCGTCACGCACTACGTGCGGCCGCCCGCCATGAATAACAAAAATCTGAATTATATTGTGCTCGCCATCGCGGCGCTGGCGGCCTTGCTATACGCGTTGGGACCGGTGTTAACGCCCTTTGCGGTCGCTCTCGTATTAGCCTATTTATGCAATCCCCTGGTCGTACGTCTGGCGCGCTACCTCACGCGCGGCGGCGCGATCACGCTGGTATTTTTATTGTTAAGCGTGTTCATGGTCATCTTTGCGGTGGTGGTCGCGCCATTGCTGACGCGCCAAATCGAAGATTTATTCATGGCCCTGCCGGAAACACTACAAACCCTAAAAACCCATTGGCAACCGCTGATACGCGAACGCCTCGGGGTCGATATCAATGCCTTGGATATCGATACCTTGATCGCCACGGCGCGCGCCAATTGGAGTAGCGCCAGTGGCATCGCCACATCATTGTTCGACGCGCTTACGCGTTCCGGCAAGGTGATCCTGACTTGGTTGGCGCTGCTACTTTTGGTGCCGGTATTGATGTTTTATTTCTTGCGCGATTGGAGCGAATTTTGGCAGCGCGCGGCCAATCTGGTGCCACGCCGTTTCGAACCCAAGGTCGTCGGCATCGTGCGCGAAATCGACGACGTTTTAGGGGCGTTTTTACGCGGGCAATTGATCGTCATGAGCACCTTGGCGACCCTCTATAGCATAGGCTTGACCATCATAGGTCTGAAATACGGAATACTGATCGGCGTGGTTGCGGGATTTCTCAATTTCATCCCTTATTTGGGCGTAGGCATAGGTGTGTTGGTGGCGGTAATCACCGCGACATTTCAATTTGAAAACATCGGCCCGATACTCGCCGTGATAGGCGTATTCGGCGCGGGCCAACTCTTAGATGCGGTGTTTTTGACCCCCTTTCTGGTCGGCGAACGCATCGGCCTGCATCCGGTCGCGGTGATCTTTGCGGTGCTCGCCGGTGGACAATTGTTTGGTTTGACCGGCGTATTGATAGCGTTGCCGTGCGCGGCCGCCGCCGCCGTGTTATTCCGGCATGCCCACACGCGTTACCGTCACAGCAAGCTGTACCGATGAGCGCCCAACTACCCCTCGCCGTTGCCTTGCCGGACACCCCACGCTGGGCCAATTTTTATAGCGGTCCGAACACCGAAATCGTTGCCGCCTTACGCGCCGCGCCGGCACCGCAAGTCATTTTTTTATGGGGTGCCGGCGGCGCGGGCAAGACCCATTTGCTGCACGCAGCGTGTGAAAGCGTCAGCGCCGCAAACGGGTACGCGCAATATTTATCGTTACGCGAACTGCGGGCGCTGGATATAGGCATCTTGGAAGACCTCGAACATTCAAATTTGGTGTGCGTGGATGATGTCGAGGCAATCATCGGCGATCCTATCTGGGAACACGCCTTGTTTCATTTTTTTAATCGCGGCGTCGCGGCCGGGACGCGCTTGATCTTTGCCGCACGCCACAATATCGCGGCCCACGGCATCGCGCTGGCGGATTTGCGCACCCGCTTGGCCGGGGGCTTGGTGTACCACCTGCGCGAACTCGATGACGACGCTAAGATCGCCGCGCTGCAACATCGCGCCGCCTATCGTGGATTGGAATTTCCTAGCGACGCGGCACACTATTTATTGCGTCACGCACCGCGTTCTACGACGGTGCTATTCACATTATTGGAACGCTTGGACTGGGCGGCGTTAGCCGCGCAACGTCGTATTACACGCAATTTTTTACGCGCGTGGTTAGCCACTAACACGCCATCCAACGACCCCCCGCCGGGTCACCCCTGAAGGCGCACCGCGATTTCGGCGAGCCGCCGCCCCAAACGTCGGCACAAGGTTTTTTCATCGCGCGACAGCGGCAATTCGCCGTCGTTACCGGCCCAATGGCTGGCCCCATAGGGCGTGCCGCCGCTGTGCGTCGAATTGAGTTCCGGCTCGGTAAACGGAATGCCCACGAGCAATGCGCCATGATGCAATAACGGCAACATCATCGACAATAAGGTCGCCTCTTGCCCGCCATGCAAGGCCCCGGTCGAGGTAAAAACCGCTGCCGGTTTGCCCGCCAAACCACCTTGCAACCACAGCGCACTGGTGGAATCGAAAAAGTATTTTAACGGTGCCGCCATATTGCCGAACCGCGTCGGACTCCCAACCGCCACGCCGATACATTCGCGCAAATCTTCCAGCGTCACATAGGGCGCACCCTGCGCAGGCACCGTCGCCGCCACCGCCAAACACTCCGGCGACACCTCGGGCACGCTACGCAAACGCGCCTGCACGCCCGCGACTTCTTCGATACCGCGCGCGATATATTGCGCCATCTCGGCGGTCGCCCCACGCCGCGAATAATAAAGTACTAAAATATCGCTCACTCGTATCCCCTATCTTTACACGCTACCGCCTGGCGATAGAATTTTCAAACACGATACTGTACTACAATTAAAAGATAACAAGGTTTGTTCATCCACAAATTATTTGTGCCTTCCATGTAAAAATTGGCGCAATTTACCGCTATGAGCTTGATGGATTAGGTAAATAGATTGTTTCGAGGACTAAGTTTTCTGTAAAACTGTCCGATAAACAGTGTACTAGCACCTGAAGCACCCCACTATTATGGGGATTATGGAGCGTATATATGCAGATGACGGTGAAGTTACTTGGGATCACATTGACAGTGGCAGCCTTGACCATGGCCTGCGGCAAAGAGCATAAAGCCGCTGCGGAAAAAGGTGCCAAGGGTTCAACGGCGGCAACCCCGGCGGCGCAATTACAAGATGCTGGAAAAATTCAAGCCGAAGATAGCCTCAATGCGGCGCGCGGCGCGGTGGCGCAAGCCAAGGATGCCGGGGCCAACGTAGAACCGGCCGAAGTTTCGCTACGCGACGCCACGGACGCGTTTACTAAAGGCGTGTTCGATAAGGCCGGTATGCTGGCCACACAAGCCCAACAACAGGCCGCTCAGGTACACAATCAAATGCAATTGGATAAGGCCAAGGCCTTAATTCTCGTGGCGCAAAAATCCCGCAAAGGATTTAGCGGCGACGATCAAGTGTTGCTGCGCGATGCCGAGGCGGCATTCGACAATGGGCAGGGAGAGGCCGCGCTAAAGCATATCACCGCGCTGATGAGCAATAATGCGCTGGCCACCACCTCCGGCAAGGTGGAGCGCTACATGGTCGTGGTGGGGGATTCCTTATGGATCATCTCATCTAAACCGGAAGTCTATAACGACCCTTATCAATGGCCGCTTATTTATAAAGCCAATGCCGACCGCATAAAAGATCCGGATCGTGTCCTCCCAGGATGGCAATTGACAATAAAACGCGATTATTCTCAGACAGATACCCGCGAGGCCATCGCCCACGCGCGGCGCCGAGGCACATGGATGTTAGGCAAGCGTGAAGAAAGCGATATGAAGTATTTGGGCTTGGTCGTGGAAGACCATAAGCTGGCGGGCGCGCCGTCCAAAGGCCATGTGGCGCAAGCCGATACCGCAAAGCATGCGGCACGCACTCTGCCGCGCGTCACCAATACCGAGATTTCCACTGACCACGCGGCGACGCCTGCCGCGCATGAAATGTCCCCACCAGCGAACAGCGCTGGAGAATTGCCACCCCCGGTAGAAGCACCTCCTGAGATCCATTGAAATTTGTGTACTGCCCTCGAATAATGCCCAGGCTCACACTTGGGCATTAGTTTAACTGCATATACATCGGTTCGTGCGTGCGGTAAAATAAGCACGTCAGGCACTCATATCACACGGAGTGCGCAGCATGCGGATCGAATTTTTTGGCGCGACCCAAGAAGTGACAGGGGCATGTTTTCTGTTGCATGTCGGCCAACAACGCGTATTGATCGATTGCGGATTAATCCAAGGCGGTTACGCCGATGAACAGCGCAACCACGCGCCTTTTCCTTTCGATGCCCGGCAACTGGATGCGGTGATCTTAAGCCACGCCCATCTTGATCACTCCGGGCGCTTGCCCTTGCTGCTAAAAAACGGCTTTCGCGGCCCCATATACACCCAAACCGCAACCCGCGATTTAACGCGCATTATGTTGCGCGACGCCGCGTTTCTGAATCAAAAAGAAACCGAGTGGACCAACAAAAAACGTCTGCGCAAAGGCCTCGCGCCGCAAACGCCGTTGTATACGGCGGCGGAGGCCAACGCCGCCGTGCGGCGCATGCAACCGCTCCCGTTTCATAAAGCCACCGCCCTGCCGCCAGGCATCACCCTCACCCTGCACGACGCCGGACATATTTTGGGATCGAGCATCGTCGAACTGAATTGCACACATGCAAACACCCGCCGCACCGTGATTTATAGTGGTGATTTAGGCCATAGAGGCGCGCCGGTTATGCGCGACCCTGAACGCATCAAGCATGCAGATTTATTGCTATTGGAAACCACTTATGGCAATCGCTTACATCGCGCTTGGGACGCCACTTGGCAAGAACTCGGTAATATCCTTTTACAAGCGCGCGCGGACGGCGGCAATATCCTGATCCCCGCCTTTGCGATCGGCCGGACACAGGAATTATTATATATATTCAAGCGTCAATTTGCCGCCTGGGGCTTGGATCAATGGGCGATTTTTCTCGATTCCCCTTTGGCCATCGAGGCGACTACGATCTACGCGCAACACGCATCGTTGTATGACGCCGAAACCCATCGCTTAAGCAAAAACGGCGATGTGTTTGCGCCGCCCAATCTGCATTACAGCAAAACCGCCGCGCAATCCATGGCGATCAATCGCATTAAAAGCGGCGCGATCATCATCGCCGGGAGCGGCATGTGCGATGGCGGGCGCATTAAACATCATCTAAAACATCATTTATGGCGGTCCAATTGCCACGTAATATTTTCCGGGTTTCAAGCCCAAGGTACCTTGGGCAGGCGCATTGTCGATGGCGCGGGATTCGTGCGTTTGTGGGGTGAAACCATTAAAGTAGCGGCACAAATTCATACGATAGGCGGTCTCTCCGCGCACGCGGATCAAGCGGGTTTATTGGATTGGCTGAGCGGATACGCCTCCCCCCCCGCCATCGCGCTAGTACACGGCGAGGCAACTGCTATGCAGGAATTTTACGCCAAATTGCGCCTCAGTGTGGCGACAAACATTTCCATGCCCAAGTATGGGGAGTCGATAGTATTGTGACCACGCCGTCAACCCGGCTTTTTTCCCGCCTGCGCCGGCGCATCCCATCTGCACTAAGCCTCACCCGCCCATTATCCTTTTGAGGCGGGCAATCAGTTCGCCTGGCTGAAAGGGCTTGACGATGTATTCATTGGCCCCGAGCTTGATGGCTTTTATAACATCCATTTCTTGCGATTTTGCGGTTAACATCGCGACGGGTATTGTGTGCCATTTTTCATTGGCGCGTATTTCTTGCACCAATTGAAAACCATCTACATAAGGCATCATAATATCGAGCATCGCCAATTTCGGCGGCTCGTTGTCGCGTATATATTCGCGGGCGGCCATGCCATCCGGCACGTGTTTCACGGTGTACCCTTCGCAATTTAGCAATGCAACCAAGATATTTGCAATTTTCTCGTCGTCCTCCGCGACCAGCACATCCACATTTTCCGCTGTCATACCCCTGCTCCATGCCTGTCGTCACATCACCGAACCGGTGTACCAACTAGCGGAATCGTTATGCAATTACTTGAGACGAATGTAGCGCATCTACTCTGCATTTTTGTGTGACAAATCGCTACCTGTTCTGACCGCAAACTACCGCAATTCCCACACATCGCTTTACATTAATTGCTACTCGCATCATCGTTATCGGCCGCTGAATTGGCGATATTTACCGTCAAAATCTTGCGCCCGCCCAATCCGCCTGCGACGAACAACATATCCGCGCGATACACGATATGATTTACCGATTGATCGCCGTTGAATTGCAATTTTCCGACTACGTGCAGATTATTTACGACACCACGACCGGAAGATACATAAACGTAATTGCCGTTGACATCGGTGTCATCGAATAACGCGCTGCTAATCAACGCAGGGCGCGAAGGTTTGGATATGTCATACACTTCCACCGCGCCTATCGCCTTGATAATTATAGGTGGCATAGGCTTGATTACCTTGCACCCGTACCGCTGTCGCCTGCAAGGTCTGACCGTTGATAGCGGGCGCGCTGACCTCTGCAACGAGACTAATACTGATCACTATCGTCCACGGGTTTATAAACCATCACCCTGGATTTACACCTGCCCAATGTGGCTTTTGGCGCGCCGCGCGCGCATAAACCTTTGCAATTACGCCATTTTTGACGGGATATCCCCACAGAAATTACACCGCTACGCATCAGTAAAAGCGTGTAAATCCCCTGCGCCTGCGCCACCCATTCGCGCCAAACAACTAGATTCGGATTTACAATTTTTTTCAAATTGCGTAATGTAGAGACTCAACTAACAAGGGGGAAACCATGAACACCGCACGCCTAGAAAACGCTAATTTAATAGATGAAATTCGCCATACCATGCAGTCCTCTCCTGACACCATAGCGCTACGCTTTGGCGGGCGCACCGTCTCTTATGGGGCGCTCGATCAAGTGACCGACAATGTAGCCTCGGGTATCGGCGCGCAAGGCATACAACGCGGTGATCGCGTGGGACTTTATTGCATCAATTCCGACGCTTTTGTGATCGCCTATTTGGGGATATTAAAGGCGGGCGCCACCGTTGTGCCCCTTAACCTGATGCTAAATCCCAAAGAAATCGAATATATTTTGAACGATTGCGGCGCGCGCGGCGTGATCTATTTCGACGCCTTCGTGCCGCAAGTAAACGCCTTTCGCGCGCAGACACCGACCGTCAAGATGTTCATCGCTGTAGGCGCGAATAAATCCCAGGCCGGCGATTTGGATTGGCAGACCCTGTTGCAAGCTACCGGTGAACCGCCACGTTACACCTATCATCCGCGCACGGATTTAGCGGCGATTATCTATACCTCCGGCACTACCGGCAAACCCAAAGGGGTGATGTTGACGCATCGTAACTTTATTTTCGATTGCGCGGGAATACAGGAAAGTATGCAATTCGTGCCCGGCAGCGACGCATTATTAGTGGTGCTGCCGATGTTCCATTCCTTCGCCGGGACGGTCGGCGTTATGACATCGCTGTTATATGGTTTGACGATTATACCGGTGCCTAAATTTGATCCTCACCTCGTTGCCGACACCATTGCCGAACATCGGGCAACCATCTTCTTGGGTGTCCCCAGCATGTATAACGTGCTGCTCAATCTACCCGAGGCGGCGACACAGAAACTCTCGAGTTTGAGATTCTGCGTCTCCGGCGGCGCCTCGATGCCCGTGGAGTTGATGAAACGCTTTGAGGCGCGGTTCAATAAATTAATTTATGAAGGCGACGGCCCGACGGAATGTTGTCCGGTCACTTGCGTGAACCCCATCGGCGGCCTGCGCAAACCCGCCTCGGTCGGCCTGCCGATTGCCGGTGTCGAGATGAAAATATGCGATGAAACCGGGCAGGAACAGCCCAACACTCAAGCGGGCGAGATTTGTGTGCGCGGCAATAATGTCATGCTCGGCTATTGGAATCGCCCGGAAGAAACCCGCGCGGCGTTTCATGGCGAGTGGTACCGCACCGGCGATATCGGCACGCGCGATGACGATGGCTATTTTTATATTATAGATCGCATCAAAGATTTGGTTATCGTCAATGGCATGAACGTTTATCCACGCGTAATCGAGGAAATATTGTATCAACACCCGGCCATCAGCGAGGCGGCCGTCATCGGCGAACCCGCCGAATTGCAGGGCGAAATCCCTGTCGCATACATTGCATTAAAACCCAACCAAACCCTCACCGCAGCGGAGATCCGCAAATTCTGCAGCGCACACCTGGGCCGCCACGAGATTCCGCGCAAGGTGTTTTTCGTACCCAGCCTGCCAAAAAATGCGGCGGGCAAGATATTGAAACGTGAATTGCGTAAACAAGGTGAATTGGAGCGTGGCATCGACAGCCGCATGCCGGAACAAGCATCCTAGCAATATCAAAAAATAGGGCGCAACGACTGCGCCCTATTGTTCATGCATCAACTTGCGCATTTATTTTCAGCGGTCATTTCAATCTTAACGGGTATTTGCGCCAACACCTTGCTCACCAAACCCTGTTTCAGATCGGCCAAGGCGGTAAATGTCCCCGCGTATGCCTGATCTTCTTCACGCATTTGATAACAGGTCTTGCCATCGATATCCAGCAACACGCCGGGGATGCCTGCATTCAAAAACGCCTGTTGACGTTTGACAAAAAATTCTTCACAACACGCGCCGATATAGGATTTAACGCCGGTCTCCTTCATGCGCGTCAGCGTTGCCTGCAAATGTTCAAAGCGTATGATCGTGACCGCCTCCATACCGCGCTCGCGCGCCAGACGGTATGCGTCGCCGATGGTACACATGCCGCACTCGCTGCAACCCTGCGTAAACCGAAATTTACACGCCGGCAGTTTCGCGCAATAGGGCAGTAACATGACGGTCGCCTCGCTGACGACCTCGCCTAGCGTGCGTCCCTCCGGCACATTCACCGGATACACGGCGTTGGCATCGTCTAGATCCAAACCCATGCGCGTGTATTCGATTTTTTCTAAGGCCATGCGTAACACCAACATAAAATCTTCAGCGGTCAAACCACAAAAATCGATTTCATTTTGTTCAAAAAACGTCTCTACACTGCGTTTTATAAACGGAAACGCCACCCCGCTCAACTGGCGCGCGAGCCTTTGCATCGCATCTGAGGGCTGCACATCGAAATCGCCGGCAATAGTCACCCCGGTGACGCACGACTGTTGCATATCGACTGCGATATTGGCCCGCACGACGCCGCCGTGACGCTTGATAACGCTTTGCAATATCCTTAATCCTTCAGGCGTGCGCATGCGTTGCACCCAATCGGGATGAGCGTCCGCAACGCATTGCGCCGCCCACGCGGATTGCTCATCCGGCGTCAGCGCTTGCGGTGAAAATTCCACACCCAATGCGCTTGCAAAGCTAGCCGCCAAGGCCGCTTGGACTAGCGAATAATCCGGAGCGGCGGACAACAAATCGACTAATCCGACGACGCGATCACGCGCCGCATCCAGACCTTCCGGCGTTAATTTTTCCATGGGCACTTTGAGCGCCCACAACATCGAATGCACATCCACGTTAAATAAAATACTGCCCTGCAATAACACGGTATCGGCGACGACAACGCCATTGATGCCGCCCAATTTTTTGCCGTTGACTTCGATATCGTTGCGTGGCCTGAATACCGCATCGACACCCAGCGTTTTAAGCGCATCTATTGCGACTTGCGCCGCCCATGCGATACCGCTCTGAAAATCGCCCTGCGGCAACGCGGCGCGCGGCGCGATTAAACTCCAATGCAGTTGGCGGTCGTCTAAATATAATGCACCGCCGCCCGTCATCCGCCGCGCCACGGCGATGCGCCGGGCCTGACAATAATCCCAGCGCACCTCTTGCTCCATTATTTGATGCACACCTAGCGCGACTGCGGGCGTAGCGTAACGATAAATGCGCAGAGAATTCGCCCCCCCGCGACGCCGCCGTTCCAATAATGACCTATCCAAGGCCAAATGCTCGGTGACCGCTAGTGTTTCCGAGGCTAATAGTCTCCAATGATTGTGCATGACGCGTCTCCTACGCAAGGGAAAATGGTTACGACACAATACTATAACTATTTAAGCACTCAACAAACATATTATAATTTGTCTAGAATGTTTGTTGGGTGGGTTTTCACAGCAATTTTCGCAATTTTTTGAACTCTATAAGTTTATTTATGCACGCCATATATGGATTTCATGAACCGACCCTGATACCATTAAACATGAAAATAACGAGTGGATACGCCCACCTTCCGACCGATGGAACGGGACGATAAATCGAACTTTTGCTAGATCGATTTTGGCGGGGCAGCGTTCATTTTCCCGCGCATCCCTTGAGCCCCAAGCTGGGGGGCAATGAATTGTGGTGCTCGTTGGGGCTCAAACTGCGCGTTTAGACGACAACTTCAACAACTTTATGAGGTATCTATGCAGTTCCGTACATCATTATTCCAGCGCCGCCCGCTGCTCGCCGCAACGTTGGCGGTACTGGGCGCGATGGCAACCACATCGGCACACGCCGATAGTCAAGTCACGCTGATTCACACCGGCGATTTTCACGGTCATCTGACCCCACGCCCGAACCTGCGCGGCAATGCAGACTATCCCGGCCAAATGGTCGGCGGTCTGGCGCGTATCGCGGCGGAGATCAAAAACATTCAAGCCAGTAAGGGCGGCGCGGGCAACACCTTAGTGCTGCACACCGGCGATACCATCCAAGGCTCCGGCGAGGCCTTATATACACGCGGCCAGGCCATCGTCGATGTCGTCGATATGTTTGGCATAGACGCCTATGCGCCCGGTAACTGGGATTATGTATATGGCCCCGAGCGCTTTAAAGAACTGTTTGCAATGCAATTAGACCCCAATCTGCCCACTTTGCCCGAACAAACCGAAGGCCGGGTCGTGGCCCCGCCGTTTGGTACGCGTTGGGGAGGTGTGGTGTCGAACTTATATCTCACCAGCCCTAACCCCAGCGCGCCGATAAATCCAGGCTCCGTGGGCACCGCGCAGGATGCCAATGTGTCGCAAGCGGAATATGATGCCTATGCGCAATGGTATGCCACCAAGGGTCAACGCGTGTTGCCGCCATATTCGATCCGTATCGTCAACGGCGTAAAGGTCGGCCTGCTTGGTTGCACCACCAGCCGCGGCCCGCAGGTCGTCGGCAAATGGGTGACCACCGGCCTGGAATTCACCGATTGTTCGAACGAAGCGCCGATGTTTGCAGAAGAACTGCGCACCGTGCATGGCGCGGAAGTCGTAGTGCTGTTGGCGGAGATCGAAATCGGTCGCAATATCCAATTGATCAAAAACAAGATTGTCAAACCGGAACAACACATCGACGTGATCTTGAATGCGGACATGCATGAAGAAGTGCTGCAACCGATACAAGTCACCGATGCCGTCGGCAACAAAACCTGGATCATCGAATCCGGTCAGGACGGCGCGTTGGTGGGCGAAATTAATTTAACGGTAAACGCCGGTGTCGTCACCGGCATGTCCCATGTCCCGCATCGCATTGATGATCGCATCGTCGAAGATGTCGCGGTCGCCGCTAAAGTGGCGCAAGTACGCGCGCCTTACAACGCAGGTTTTGACGCGTCCATTCCGTGCGACGCCAATAGCCCCTACTGGAATTCCTTCACGCAAGCGACGTGTTTGAACGGCCCGCTGAGCGAAGTCGTCGGCAACACCGAGGTGGCCTTGCACCGCAGCAATTTCTCGTCTGAAAACATGCCCGCCGTGATCGAAGGCAGTTCGCACGACTTCATCGCCGACGCCATGCGCTGGTGGGCGAAATCGGACATGGCGACGGTGCGCGGTTTCCGCTACGGCACCCATGTCGCACCCGGCCCGATCACGCGCAACGATTTGTTCCACTTCGTGCCTATCGGTCCGCGCGTAGGCAAGGCGTCGCGCATCTCCGCAAACCAATTGCGCAACCAAATCGACAACTCGTCGCTGGCGGTATTCAGCAGCGATCCGGGTAATCCGGTCACGCCGCGTCCTAACTACAACAACGCGGTGTATGCGCCTGGTGGCACCAAGGCCGGACAATCTCCGGGTGCAGGCCTGCCGGTGTTTGGCGGGGCGGGGAATTCCCTGGGGTGGGGCGGCGGCTGGTTGTTCGCTTACAGCGCTGAGGGCTTCCACGTCAACTTCGATCCGTACTTCACGCCGAGCCGGGAGAAAATTAAGGCCCCAGGCGCTACAGGTTCGGGTATAGACTTAGTAGCCAACGCGCAAACGGCAACCCCGCCCACCGACACCTCACGCGCGCGTTCGCTAACGGTGAGCATGCCGTGCAAGTATCTGCCACCCGCAGAAATTGCGTCGCGCGCGTGCGACGTTGCGGATACCGTCACCCGTTACACAACGACCATCACCACCGCGAGCGACGGTTCCTACGTGGGCAACTGGAAAGCCAACTACACCAATGGCCAGGTCAAGGCCTTGAATGCGGCGGCCTTGGGTTACACCAATAACACACGCGCCGACCTCGCCGACACCGCGACGGCGTGTAATAAAGATGCCGCCGGCAACAATGTCGCAAACACCTGCGGCTACACGCCGTTTTTGCTGAATCCGGACGGCTGGCAGTATTTGCGCGGCACACCCAACCAGCCCGACACGGCGTTCACCGTCAACCAGCACTTCAAGGCACCTTTGTTTACCGCAGCGGGCTATTGGTATCAGCAAAGCCCCAATACGGTGAATAATTGCAACAATTGCTATCCGATGGGTCTGAATACCATCGCCGGCGATGCAAACGCGGCGTATATATTGCCGGTGAATATGCTTGCGGATGGGACTGCCGCGCTGGATGCCAATGGCAATCCGATCTACGAGCGCGACGGCAGCGGTAATGTGATATGGGTACCCGACTACAATGACACACCGCAAACGCGTTCGCTGAAACCTAAGCTGGCCGGCGCACCGATTGATCTGACCCAGATTATCGAAAAATATCTGGCCCAGCTCGGTGGCACGGTCACGTCCAGCGCGCTACCGTCGAATCGCATCGGTTTGTTGAACGTGCTACCGGATAGCACCGCCACCCTGGGGTTCCCGACCATGCAGCCGCTGTGCGGCGCGATCGGCCAACCGGCCGGTGGCAACGCCTGCCCGTAAGCGCACGCGCAAGCAAGGACGCAATAGCGGCGTAGCTACGCCGGAAAAATCCAAATTAGTTTGCCCCGCTCAGGCGGGGCTTTTTTTGCGTAACAATTCCATACAGATGCAATATCCCGTTAATGCCGTTCAACTGTATTATTACTACAAACCACTGGCGATAATGCGATCAATATATAGAATCAACTGCTGTGTCGTTTCTGCAAGCGTAACCTCGTTATTATTCGCGATCTCCTGTTCGACTTTTCTAGCCAAACTCGTCAACTCCACGTAACCGTAACCGCCTCCCAGCCCCTTTATTTTATGCACGGCTTCTTTCAGCGCGCCCCGATTTTTTTGTTCCAACGCGCCATCGATTTCAGACCGAAAGTGTGGCAGTCTACCGATAAATTCCGCTATCAACGCATCCATCTCCGGACCTTCGCCGCGCAACGTGGAATATATGTGTTCGGTTTCCACCATGACTTACATCCTCTCGGTAATCCGGCTACTTTGCCCACTATGAAATCCACTATGGGCGTATCAAAAGAAACGGTTTTTCACCCTTCATTATCCGCGCATACTTCTCGCCTCTTTAGGCCGTTGCCACAACTATTATTCGAAAAATATAAAATATTCTTCAATTGCAAAGTCCGTCGATGACTTTCATCACCCACCCCTGCCGCCCCGCAGGCAACGGTAAACAACCCTACACGAACCCTCAAAACACACATTAATATATATTAATCAAAAACTTATAAAAACACTCCGGCTTAAAGTTTAACGCAGTCGCGTCGCTATATTTAAGCCTGTCCGCAAATACAACACAGCGCGTATTTGCCCACTTCGCGCACCCCTAATGTGAGCCAGCATGCCAGACAACAAATTGTACGTACCGACTAAAACAAACCAAACGCCGTCGGACGTTTTTTCCTATATTAGTATTATCGTCATGCTGACCCTCATCGCTATTATAGTCGTCGTTGACGTCCTGTACATGCGCCACATTCAGCGTACCGGGGAATTGATCGTCCAAAACCGGTTAGAAAAAATCACCTTGGTGGAATCCATGAAGTCCGTCGCACGTGAACGAACTATCATATTACAACGTATGATGATGATTGACGATCCATTTGAAAATGATCAGCTAAACTTAAGATTTGCCTACAATGGCGCCAAGTTTTCAGAACTGCGCTCATTACTCCTAAACAAAGATTTATCAGACGAAGAAAAATATTTATTAGCTCAACAGGGAAACGTCTCGACAATTGCTGTTCCGCTACAAAATGACATAGTGGATTTGATTTCGGCCGGCCGCCACGCCCAAGCAATTCGTGCCCAGTTGGAAAGTGCCGTGCCATTACAAGACGAAGTGTTAAAATATTTATCAGCCTTGCTGTTGTATCAAACGAATTTGGCGAAGGCCTCGATAGCACAAACTCGACTCGTTTACAAACAAGGCCTGACGGCTATGATCGTCATGACAATCGTGGCGTTTTTCGTCACTTTTATATTGGCGTATTTTTTACGCAAAATCACCCGCGAACGATCCGATTATTTAACCCAATTGGCCGCCGCCAACCGCGCCAAATCGTCGTTCCTCGCCAAGATGAGCCACGAGATACGCACACCTTTAACGGCCATCATCGGCTTCGCCGAAGCGTCTCTAGACAGCGGACAAACAATGGATGAGCGAATCAAGGCGCTCAAAATAATCAAGAAAAGCGGTTTACATTTATTACAGATAATAAACGATATTTTAGACATATCGAAAATTGAAGCCGAAAAACTCGCCATCAAAAAGATCGAATGTTCACTTTTTGAAATACTCACCGACATCGAGGCCCTCGCGCGCATACAGTCGGAACACAAAGGGCTTTCATTTAATATAAATTACCAGTATCCATTGCCGAAGTTAATCATGACAGACCCGCTGCGCGCCAAGCAAATTATCATCAATTTGACCAACAACGCGATAAAGTTTACCAGCAAAGGTCATGTAACCATCAACGTCGCTTATACACAAAATAATAATAAACTCACTATCGAAGTCGAGGATACCGGAATCGGCCTATCCGCCGAAGAGGCAACGCATCTCTTTAAAGACTTTGAGCAGGCGGATGCGGAGATCAATCGCAAATTCGGGGGTACCGGCTTAGGCCTTGCGCTATCGCGAAAATTAGCGCAAATGCTCGATGGCGATGTGAACTTCGATAGCCAAAAAGGCGTCGGCAGTAAATTTCGTTTAGTACTCGACAATTGCGCGGCAACAATGGATTTTGTCGATACAAACACCATGCAACAAGCATTGAGCGCTACTCGCCAGCCCGGAAAAATAGCTACCGCCACTCGCTTCAAAGGACGCGTGTTACTGGTGGAAGACACACCTGAGCTACGCAATTTACTGGTATTCATGCTGCGCCGCGTCGGCATAGACGCAGTGGTTGCGGAAAACGGGCAAATCGCGCTAGACAAAGTTACGGCGGAGACATTCGATCTAATATTAATGGATATCCAAATGCCCATCGTAGACGGTATCACGGCGTTCAAGGAAATCAGAGGCCGCAATATTGTCACGCCCATCATCGCCTTAACCGCCAACGCGATGAAGGACGATCAGGAAAGATATAAAGTAATCGGGTTTAACGGATTTTTGCCCAAACCGGTCAATCGCGACGAAATGAACCGCCTATTAGCGGAATTTCTAGCTACCGACGCTATCCCAACGCCGCAAACATTGTCTCCATTAGCGCCGGATACGGCTAACAAAGATCCTGAATTTATTAAACTAATCAATACTTTTGTTGCGCGGATTCCCGAATTTAGAACAGAGTTCGCGGCGGGCCTGGCCAACGAAAGCTGGACTGAAGTCCTCAAAATAGCCCATAAGATCAGGGGTTCCGGTGCCGCAACTGCGTATCCGAAACTCACCGAATTGTGTTCGTCGGTGATATTTCAATTTAAAAATGACAATTTAGCGGAAGTACGTCGGCTTGTTATTGAAATTTATACTCTATTAGAACGCATTATCGCCGGCAGGTCACAGGTGCCCTGAAAAGCGGCGTTAGTGGGTGTCCATGGCCGTCATTGGTCAGATGTTTGTATCGACGAGGTGTCATGTAGGGAACCTCTAAATATGACCGCGAAGCCTCTGATCCACCCACAAACGCCGCCACTCGGCGTGACCGAGGCGGCGCAATGTCGCAATATTATTTTGATAAATCGTAGCGGTGTCGGGAAACGCCGCTACCGCATGCGCGATGCTCGCTGCGCGCAATAAATGCAATGTCGGGTAGGGCGCGCGGTTGGTGTAGTTCTCGATATCGTCCGCCTCTGCATCGCCGAATTGGTAATCAGGATGAAAGCTCGCGATTTGAAATTCCTCGTCCATCCCTAGCTTAGCGATCATCGCCTCGGCGGTAGGTAAAAATAGGCTGTATTCGATAAATTCCGTTAACACGTTGGGATGTATCAACAGCGTGGTCTCGGTGGTGTTTATATCTGTTTTCTGTAAGAGACGTAACTCATCCGCGAGGTCTTGCGACAATTCCGCAGGGGAGTGCGCGTCACTCACGTAATAGCGTATGCGTTGATGCACATGCACGGATTTTGCGAATGGGCACAGATTCAAACCAATAACGGCGCGTGTGAGCCAGGTCTGTGTGGCCGCTATCACATCATCGGCGGCCGGTGTGGTGACTTTATCGTTCATTTGATTAAATTGCCCATCGCCAAAAATATTATTCTCGACTAGCAGTGCGATATTGCATCGTTATTATACTACGGTTGCGCCGTCTTTATTGAGTTTGTATGTTTTAATCGCTCATCAATCGCCCATTTCCAATAATTCTTGGATGGCGTCTAATCCAGACTGTGCGCATGCGCCATCGATGCTGTCTTTTTCTGATTTGCCCGGTGGGGCACCTGATACCCCGATGCCGCCAATGATTTGTCCGGCCGATTCTATGAGCAATCCACCGCCCACTAGCAGCGCACCGGGATTGTGTTGCACCTGATTGGGTATTTTTCCTTGTTGTAATAACTCCGCAAGCGTGGCGGTAGGTTGTCGAAAACTATTGGCTGTCCAGGCCTTGCGCGTTGCGGTTTCCGGGGTATGCGGCCCGGCATAGCGGTCACGCAACAGTGCTTGTACGTTGCCGCCGCGATCAACCACCGCAACCGCGACAGAGTATCCTTGTTTGCGACAAGCGCGTAGCGCCTCCCACGCGGCCTTGCTCGCGGCCTCTACGTTGAGTGAGCGAAAAGTTTCTATCTTCTCTGCTTCCGCAGACATCACGGGTGAGTAGTGGGCAACAGTCGTAAGGAATGTGAGTGGAATCGCTAGGCTAAATTTGAGGTGCATAAAATATCGCCCCTGTAGTTGAAAATAGTATTTGCCGATGCGGGTGATGATGCGCTGAGATTCGGTGTGGTTCATTAACGTCCGCGCTCCGCCTTTTTCAACTTAGGTTTTTTCGGCTTGGGTTCTGGCAGTTCTTGCGCCGTGATTTTAATGAGTTGACCTAACCAATCACTATCATCAATCTGGTCAGCGATTAACAAGCCGGGCTTCGCGCCAGGGTAGGCGGGCGCGAGCGGCAAGTCGCCCGCCAAGGCCAATCCGCCGGGGGTCGGTTTTACATATAACCGATTATCGCAGACCAGGGCCACGACCTTGCCGCAACAATAAATCGCATATTCGCCAAACATTTTTTTAAAAGTGACAGGGCAAGTCTTATGCAATTGGTCGGCGATATATTCGACAAAGCCGAGATCGGTTGCCATTTATTTTTTGGAATTCTTTTTTTCCTTTTTTTCAGCCTTTTTTTCTTTGGGCGACTTGGCCGGTTTCTTTTTGTCTTCTTTGTTACTCTTTTGCTCTCTGCCCATGGGGTGTGCTCCTAATCGAAGGGGATGTACGAATATACTAGCATGATTTAATGGAATATGCCTGTAGTCACGCATCAAATAATGTATAGATGTCAGTCCACTAGTTCGATATCGAGACTATCCAAGCGTGGGCATATATGGTTTGGATAGTTAGGCGCAACGGCGACAAATCGCCGATTATCTGAACACATTCATGGTCACGGCCTCTGCCAGGCCGCATACCCCCGTTTCCTGTTTGGCGCTCCAGGCGGCGCGCAGGCGACCCACCGCTTCATCGTTGAGTTGAGCTAAATTTTTGAACGTGGCATCCAGCATGGCGGGCGCATCCGCCAGCGTCGGGGCTTGCTTGTCGAGTGCGCAATGCAAGGTGGCGACCGCCGCGTAGCGGCCTAATTGATACAATGCATGTTCTGTTTCGGTTTCCGGCGGTGTCGCGGTGGTGTTTAATTTTTCGATATGGATGCTTAAGGCTGCGAATTTGTCTTTACCCAATTGCATGGCGCCTTGAGCAAATCCCTGTTCGATCACGGTTTCGGCCGACGTTTTTGGTTTGGAAAAAAATGCGCGTGTGGCCAATGCCGCGCGATGGGGCTGCAACGCTTGGCTGGCCCAAGTGCGCGAAAATTCGTTGTCAACGGACGCGTAGTAGGCGTCGATAGTGGCGGCGGAATCCAATTCCGGATTTAGGTGGGTCACGACTGCCACCACCAGCGCTAAAGTCGCGACTGCGCCTAGCGCGGGCCATTGCATTAAATTATTGAAAAAGTCCCGCCAGCCGCCTGTGCGTGACGCCGGCGGTGTGTTGGCGGCGGAAAAATCTAATGCAATGAGTTCGCCTGCGGCCTCGAGTGCGGCGATATAGCGATTGGTTTCAAAACAGCGCGCCCAACGCGCATAATGCTCATCTTGGGTGGCGATATAGGTGGTGACTTGGGCGCGTCGTATCGGGTCTAAGCGGCCGTCATAGAGCGCGGCCAGCTCTTCGTCGCTAGGGGGTGGGCCTACGAGCTGGGCGCCCATGTGGGTGAGCCGTAGGCCTAAAAAGGCCAGCGCAGCTTGTTCGCGGTAGGGGGTATCGTTAGTGTCCATGGTTCATGCTCGCGTTGTCGAGTAATTAGTCGGACAAATCATTGTTATGTTCACTTTCAGTTCATCGCTTCGTAAACTGAAGCTAAGTCGATGCCGCTTTTTTCCAGCGCGGCCCGAATATTTTGTAAGGCATTGGCGATAATGCGCCCTGGTTGATGGCTGGCTAAGCCCAATGACGCCGCGATATTATTGCGTTTGTGCCCATCCTGGTAAACCATGCGCAGGAGTAATATTTCTTGCTCAGAAAGTCGTAAATGGTCGCGAACGGCGGCGAATTTGTGCCGAAAATCGGCGCTCAGGCCTTGAATGTCGGCGTCCGCCGGGGCTGCCTCAAAGAGGTGGGTGAGCATTAAAACCACATCGTCGTAGGCGTGGTTGGCCAATAAACCGTCTGGCGTATGGGGGTCGGCAATGAATTCTTCAACGCGCGCGTCTGGGTCGTCGTCACGGGTCAACGTGCCGGCCGAGACTTCGCGGTTGCTTAAACCGCAATTGGGGATGCGCGCTTTAATGGTGCGTATGGTCTGGCGCACGGCAGTGGGGTCGCGCATATCGCCGGCGCTGTGGCGCGCCACGACGGTCTCGGTGTCTTGGCGTTCCAGGCAGATCAAGCGCCACAGTTGTATCCAGGACTCACCCTGACGTTTCAACCATTCGGGTGGGCGTGGCCGCCCGAAGCGATCGCGTGAAAATTCTTCTAACATATTTGCGGCTAAGGTATGTAAAAACGTTTCCGGTTTGGCCTGACCTTTAAAAGACGCCATTGCGCCCCAGTTATCGTCGCTGAGGCGTTCGAGTACATAGGCGCTGGCCTCCTCGGCAAGCCCCCCGGCCCCGAAGCGGCGGACGGCCAGCCGGTCTAGCCTTTCTAACCAACTCGGGTTTAACACCAGCGCGCGCCAATCGATCATAGTGCTGAGATCCTTCCTGCTAAACGTTTGTTGTTGCTCTATGGCCAATCGCAACGGCATCACCCACGCAGTCGTGGCGACGGATAGTATGCCGTCATACGCGCTCATTTTATACCACCGCCAGCCGCAGTAGTAACCAGAGTGAGCGTCGCGCGGGCCTTTTTTAGCGTCTTATCGGTGAGCAGGCGTTCAAATGTCCCGGCCAACGGCTGATCGATCGCAAAATTTTTACCCTGTAGCGCGCGTAACTCATCGGTAAGATGGTCAAAGGCGTAGGCAAAAACATGGTCGGTGCCATAGGGTGCGCGAACGACCGACATATCGATGAGGTTGAGGGCCTGGTTGGCCGGGACAGGTGCCAATTCCGCCGCACTGTAAGGATACAGCACTGAGATCAAGCCGTACGGGTCTATATCGACGATGAGTAAATAGGCGGCTTCGGAGGTGCGCGCGCTAAATCCAACCGATTCGCCCGCCACCGCCGTCGCGCCGCGTCCGCGCCCGTGCATGTCAAAATCGAGATTAAAACCGGCGGAGACCTCGGTATTCAGCCATTGATGCACCTTGCTCTGCGCGCGTAGCGCAGTGGTAATCGCCGCCGTGTCGAGCGTGGCGAAGGCCGCGATGAGATCGCCCGCCGAGCTGACCAATATTGCGCCGTTGCCTTGTTTTTCCAAGCGCATCTCCGCCGCTTGGCCGGTTAAGGCAAGGCCGGATAGCGTGCTCAATTCACCCTGTAGCGATTTAAGGTCTGGGGCGACAAAGAGGCGTAACCGCCCATCGCCGGTGCCGATGTCGCCGTTGCCGCGTGGGGCAAGCGCAACGGCGGCCGTGCTCTCGCGCCCCACGCCGAACACGGCGCGTTGCGCTAAATTGGCGCGATCTTCCGCCAGGGTTGGCAAACCTTGGGGCGTGTGATCGAAACCGCGTATGCGCATTAAATTGCGCACGGCTTGTTTTAATTCGCTATAACTGGTGTAGCCGTCTTGGTTGCTGTCGGAATCTATTTCTTTATTGAGTACGCGCAACAACGTATCGGTAAACGCCCCGTGGGGTTTGCCGTCTAGCGTGGGATAAATTTTTAATAAATCGGGCGGAATATCTTGTGCCGGTTCATGTTCGCCCGCCGCCGACAAGTAATAAATATTTTGATAGGGATAAGGCGTGGTAGCGGTGTTGCCGCTCGACGCCGCCGCTTGCCAAGGTTTAGCGCTGGCAGGAATGTCATCGCCAAAGCCGCGACTTTTGAGTATTTCTTTGATGCCCATCGCGCGCGTAGGTAAGGCGTTTTTTTGAAACGCCCCGCGCACCGTATTGCCCGAATAACAGGCGTCTATGGCCACGAAGACACGCCGATTGCCGTGGTCGAATTTAGATAATAACGGCTGCAAATCGCGATTGCCTATGATCAGATGGCGCGAAATTTCGTCCGGCGAATTCGCCTTTGCAATGTCGTAAGGGATGTAGGCCCCGGTGGTGGTCGGCAGCGTGACGATGGAGTTGTTATCTTCCGCGCTGGTGCCATGACCGCTGAGATAAATAAACACCTCGTCGTCGGCGTGCGTCTGTGTGTAGAGTTTGTTTATGGTGTTTAAAATATTTTCACGCGTGGCCTCACGATTTACAATAGACACGATATTTTTTTCTTTAAACGCCCAGCGTTGCACCAACACCTTTTGTATCGCGCGTACGTCATTTACCGGCCCGTTTAGTGGTTTGACCGGGTAGTCGGAAACACCCACCAACAGCGCGAATCGCTCGGCATAGGCCGGAATGCTGCACGTTAACCCCAGTAATGTTGCGAAGACGCGCGTAAGCGCCGGGTGTTTCTGAACTTGCAATGGATTATTCAAGCGTAACCTCGATGCGCCGATTGAGCGCGAAAATATCTTCACTCTCACCTGGATATAGCGGCTCGCTTGCGCCCTTGCCGGCGATATGTAAGCGGCTTTTCAATTCTGGTTTGCGCGCGATCAGTGCAGCGGCGATTGTTTGTGCGCGTTGTTCAGATAGCGTTTTATTGTATTGCGTTTCGCCGCGCGCGTCGGTGTGTCCAGTCAGTTGTACTGGTCCTTTATACAGCGCATCACCGGCCAAGGCCTCGGCCAGCACATCGATATTGGCGGTGGAATTTTCTGTCACCTCGGTGCTGTTGTATTTAAAATTAATCGTGATATTTACCGATGGCTTGGCGTTCGGGCTGATCAGCGTAACCGAACGGCTGGTCAAGGCGCGTGTCAGTTGAGCGACCGTGACCGGTTGGTTGACGCGTTTTTTATCCAAGGACATGGCCAATTCCGTCATCCATGCGGGTGGGTGCGTATGTGCCTTGCGCGCCTGATGTAAGATCGCCAGGGGCTCGTCGATTTTGCCTTGTTGCGCCATCACTTGTGCATAACGTGCGCCCGCCAAGGCCTTTTCATCATTGGATTGCGCAAAACGCCGCGCGTCTTCAAAAGACGCGGAGGCGGCGTTGTAATCCTCCAGTTGTAATTGCGTTTGGCCTAGCAAATACCAATTATCGAAGCGATTGCATTCGGCGACGGATTTTTCCAATGCGCGGCGCGCCTCCGCCCATTGTTGGCGTTGACCGGCCTGCTTGCCCGTCTCAAAGAGCTTGTGTGCCGCTGTACAATCGCCGGCGTACGCAGAATGCGTGGCGGCCAAGCTCAAAACAGCGATAGTCCATAACATAGTGTTGCGCATAGTGGCGATATCCTCTGGTATTGATCTAAGTGATGTCATTTTAGTCGGACAAGTAGATGCATACAAACCTAACCTACAGATTGCTTGTGGCGCGCGCGCGGGCGACGTATAATTTTTGGTAATCAATGCGCGGAAATAGCGCGCATGGCCGACTAATACAGTGATTTATACAGGTGCAAAACAGATGTCTATGTCGCGAGGTATGCAATTGGGCTGCTTGTCGTGGGTGCTGCTGGCGAGCTCGGCCGCTACTCAGGCCGGGGTTTTCGGAGGCGTGAAATCTGAGGCGGGAATATGGCAATCCGGGCTGGACGGCAACCTTCCTGGATGGTCGGTGGGCGCGGACCTGGGCTATCAACACCAGGATTGGTTCGGGGGGCTGGGTGTCGCCTGGGGCCAGTATGCGTTGCCTAATCAAAGCAACGGCGTTACGCGCGATGATCTCGATATCATGCTGGGCTATCAAATCGGGTCGGGTTTATCAGTGTTTGGCGGCTACAAACACATCGGCATTGATCACCCGGCGAGCGGCAACTATGCCGCTTTTACCGAGCAAATACAAACGTTTGGTTTGGGTGCGCAATACAGCATGCCGATCTCCGGGCCGTGGGCCGGGGTGTTTCGCGGATCGGCGAACATTCCGAGCACGGTTTTTAAAAGCGGCAGCACCAGCGTGAACGGTAATGGTGCCGGTTTTAGCGCGGACGGCGGCGTGGCATATTGGATGGATAAGGCCACAAGCCTAAACGCAGGGCTTAAAATGCAAAATATGCAGCTCAAATATACCACCGACGGCACCTGGACCACCACGACGTGGAAAGCGGTGCTTGCCCTCAATCGTCATTTTTAAAAATCGCAGGTCGTAGGCTGCTAAACGGGATGTCCGAGCCGCCTGCTAGGTCGAATTTTTTCCCAATCTTTGCTAACGTATAGATGCTAGACGTTGCGGCTTATTGCCACTTGGCTGCGTCCCATTTGGACTGATCCCACCGCAAGGTAGTATCGGGCGGGTTGGTAGCGCCATTCTGCGAGCTTGTCGTCGTTGCATGGGAAGGATGTCCAGCGCCGGTAGTGCCGCCGCCGCAGGCGGTTAACAAGACCAAGCCAATGCTCAGGGCTGTTATAAGATTACGCATGATCGACCTCATAGGTGGGTAAAGCGCCAGTTAAGATTGCTACCATAATATTTGTAAGTATATACGCAGTAACTCATTTTGGCAAGATGAAAACACGGCGCGCCTTAAAGTGCAAGGCAAGCCCAAAAGCGTGAACCGCTTTTTAGATGGACAAGCCTTTGTTTATGCTGAGTGTAGCAATTAAATATTAAGCGTTTTGTCCGTCTAATAATGACGATTTAGAGGCTTGATAGTTGGGCAACGCGCGTCTGAATACGGGGCGGTCGTTCAGCAAAGTATTCGGCCGCGATTTTGGTCGAACATCGCCTTCACCTTCGGTCGCGCGGCCGTGCTAGACAGTATGGCTGATGCAAACTATAATGCCTGGAAATATAGGTGGATTGTATGTGTACAATAAAGTTTTCGCCTGTTAAAACGCTATGTATGGCGTTTTTCGCCTCAGTAATTACCACAACCGCATTTGCATTGGATGTGCGCGGCTTGTCGCGCAAGGGCAGCACGCCTTTTTCTGACGGTACGTTTCGCGCGTTGGTCATAGGCAATAACGCCTACCGTGATCCGACCGGCACCTGGAAACCTTTGCGCACGGCGGTCGCGGATGCCAAATCCGTTGCCGAAGTGTTGCGCGAGGAATACGGTTTTGCCGATGTTGAAGTGTTATTGGATGCCACGCAACGCGACATTCTGAAGGCCATAGACGCCCTCGGCAACCGCACCAAAGATAACGATAGCGTGATCGTTTATTATGCCGGTCATGGTTACAAAGAAGACGATAAAGACCGTGCGTTCTGGGTGCCGGTGGATGGCGTAGGCCAAGATTTCACGACCTTTATCCGCAATTCGACGATACGCGACGAAATCGCGTTGCTCGCCGAACGCGCTAAACATACTATGCTGATTTCCGATTCTTGTTTCAGCGGCACCTTGCTGCGCACCGGCAACCGCGGCGCGGCCGTGCGTGAAGGCGCGCGTTATTATGAAAAGGTCGCCAACAAGAAGAGCGTGCAGATATTGGCGGCGGGCGGCCAAGAATTCGTCGATGACAATTACAAAGGGTCGGGTCATTCGCCGTTTACCTATTTCTTATTGAATGAATTAAAACACAATAAATCGCCGCTTCTTTCCGCAGGTGAGCTGGCGGCGAACGTCGAAAAGGCCGTTGCGAATAATGTGGAGCAGACCCCGGAAAGCGGCGTGCTGGCGAGTGCGGGGGATGAATTGGGCGAACTGATTTTTAGCAAGATCAATATCAAAATCGAATTGACGGCGGAGCCCGCACAGGGCCGCGCACAGCCCGCCAATATACCGATTACGGTCGAAGCGCCGGTGGTGGTGAGTGGCGCGCCTGTGGCGGCGCCAGAAGCGTCTAAACCGGCGGCACGTCGCGCCGCAGACAATCGCAATGCGTCGGCCCAACCGTTGGCCGCATTACCGACCTTTTGATCCATATGACTCAGAATGCGAGAAATTTTTAAAAAAGCTTGTACAAAATAATAAACTGTCCTACTTATATTACAACGCAGTGACCGTCCTAGAAAACGTAAGAACTGCGGAGGTTAGGCAAGGGGAAGTTGGAAAGTTATTTAAAATGTTCGTTTTTTCATTCAACCACTGTTAAGGAGAAAGTTATGAAGACCGCAATCAAAACCGTCATCGCTGTTGCCGCCCTGGGCTTGTTCGTGGGTTCCGCTGGCGCCGCCGACATCAAAAACTCGACCGTTGAAACCAATGTCAAGGCCGAGAAGCTTAACCAAAGCGCCAGCGGCTTTGCCTCTTCCAACAAATTGGAAGCCGGCAGCGTGGGCGACAAAGACACCAAGATCAAGAATTCCAAGGTGAAGACCAACGTGACGGTGAAAGACGTTAACCAAAGTTCCAGCGGCTTTGCCAGCTCGAACGATGTCAAATTGGGCAACGTGAAATAATGCCTCATTAATAAGAACCCACACCCTGCATTCAGGGTGTGGTGTTTTTAAGGAAGGTAACCCATGTCCTATTCCCGATATCTTGTTGTATTCCTCGTGTTTATTAGTTATGCAGGCGTCAGCACAGCGGCGGTGCATAAATTTGAAGACAAGACCAACGCCAAAGTCGCGCGGCTCAAGGCCAGACAAAATGCCGCCTCGGCTACGGCCGGTTCAGGTGTCGGCGGCGCGAAAGGCAATTGCGGCGGCGTAGACATCGGCAATGTGACTAATCAAAAAGGCTCTAAGCAAGCGAAACAGGAAGTGACCGTCGTGATTACCGGCGATGTCGTCAATATGGGCAACAAGTGTAAGTAGTGAAGCGCAGGATACGAGATATACACCTATGTATAGTCAAACTACTAAACTGATTTCACTGTTGGTCGCCACCACACTGGCTGCGAGCGGCTGCACCAGCATGCTCAAAAAAAGCATCGAAAGCGACGTGGAACAAGCACGCGTGGGTCCGAGCCAACGCCCTGGGCGCGCGCTTACTAATTTTTCTCCTGCGTTACGCTGTATGGACGATATGTTCCTGGATTTCGGCATAGAGCGCACCAAAATTTTAGTCGAAGACCTTGAGGACCGCACCTCGGTGGTCAAGGCCGGCACCAAGGACATGTTTATCTCGGCCGTGTCGGACATGACGCGGCGTTCGCACGCCATAGAGCTGGTCGCCTATGGCAATGATTCCGGCAATCTAGTGGCGTTTATGAATGCCGCAGGGCGTCAAACGCAATTTCAAGACGTGCCGAAATACGATATACGCGGTTCGATTTCTCAGCTCGATAAAGATGTAGTGAGCAAAGAGCTTGACGGCGGCATGACCATCGGGCAAAACGGATTAGGCTTAGGTGCGAGCGCCAAAGGCTCGATTTTAGGCATAGATCTCAATGTGTTGAGCACGGATACCTTCGCCGTGGTGCCTGGCGCGGTGTCGCGCAATTCGATGGCCGTGTTTGCGACGGGTGTTGGCGGCGATGTCGATGGCGTCATCCAAAAAGCAGGCTTAGCCTTTAGTTTTGCGATGAGCAAATCTGATGGCCAGGCGCAAGCGCTACGCAATTTGATAGAACTGGGCAGCATAGAATTGACGGGTCGTTTGTTTAAACTGCCGTATTGGAATTGCTTGGGCATAGACCCCGACCATCCCGAAGTTCGCAATGAAGTCTCCGATTGGTATTATTCGTTGGATGCAAACCAACAGGCGGTCGCCTACGTGCAAAAACAAATGCGCTTGCGCGGCTATTATCAAGGCGAAAGCGACGGCAAACTATCGCAAGCATTGTCGGAGTCCGTGCTCGCCTATCGCCAAGATTTAGGCATGCCCGCCAAGGGCGATGTCGATGAAGAATTTTTCAAAACCCTATTGAATTTGCAACTCAAAAGAAAAGGCAATGCGACGTACGCGTCCACCACGGTGAATATTCCGCCGGATGCCGATTTATATATCGCCGCCACCAATGCCGCGCAGTTGTTTAATCCTGGCGAAAAAGTCAATTTACTGGTCACCAGCAAGACCGACGGATTTGTGTATTGCTTCTACGAAGATGCGGAGCATCATGTGTCGCGTATTTTCCCAAACCGTTTTCAGCGTGACGGATTTTTAAAGGCGCGCAAGGAATTGTTGTTGCCGGGCACCATGCCGTTCCAAATCGCGGCCCATCCGCAAGGCAAGCCCGAAACGCTGACTTGCATGCGTACAACAAAGGATGTGCTTGCGGAGCTGCCGGACGCCATCAAAGTGCTGGATTTCGTTCACTTGAAGACCTCCGGGATGGGCGAGATACGCGCCGTCATCGCCAAGGCGGCGGGCGAGAAAGTGATGGAAAATTCGTTTACCCTCAAGTCTAAGTGAGTAGGTGGCCATGCGTATCAAAGCGATTTTATTGTTGATGTTAGCCAGTGTTGCCGCTCACGCAGGGGTGCTTGAAAGCCCTGTCAAAGCGGTGGAGAAAATGACTAAGAATTCCCCCGCGTCGCAACTACGTTGTTGGCAATATGGCACATTGATTTTTGAAGAAACACAACTGATCGCCAAGCAATTGCCGAGCGGGGATAAAGACGTTGTGTTTTTGAAAAAAGACGGTTCGCAGGAAAAGTTGCACCTCTTCAATATGGATGGTGCGGCGTGTATGTATCGGGAAGCGGAGTAGTTTTAATTGGTGCGTTATCCCGGTTACATCCGACGCAGGACGCGCAAATAATGTAAATGTTGTCTTATTTGGTGCATGTGTATGATGAATATAACTTCTTTTCGTGTCGTTCGCGGGTTTTATTGCGCGGTTATTTTGGTGCTCTCAGGTTGTGGCGGTGGTGATCAAGGGGGCGGGCATCCTTCGAGACAGTTTACTACCGGCAATTTTAGCGTAGGTGGAAATGTTGCCGGATTGATTTCCGGCAATGTTGTTTTGCGGCTAAACAGCGGCGGAGATTTTCAAGTATCAAGCAACGGAGATTTCGTGTTTCCTGATACGGTGCCGAGTAATTCTGATTATGCGGTGTCCATAAATACTCAGCCGATAGGGCAAACCTGTGCAGTTGAATCCGGTAATGGGAAGGTAAAAATCGCTAACATCAATAGCGTAAAAGTGGTATGTAACCCAAACACCTACAAAGTAATAGTCACCGCCACCGGCGTCACGCGTCCCGGTCTGAGTTTGCGCAATAATGGGGCGGACAATTTAACGATTGATGCAAATGGTGAATACACCTTTGGCGTTTCTGTGGCGTATATGTCGAATTACGATTTAGCTATTGTAAACTCCCCTGCGGGCCTGTATTGCAGCTTGTCGCAAAGCAAGGGCGTTGTCGGCGCGACCGATATCAACGGCGTTAAGATCACGGTCAATTGTAACGTAAACTTTTTTAAGGTTAACGTCTCGGTATCCGGGGTTACTGGAGCCGGTATGGTGCTGCAAAACAATGGTGGGGATAATCTCCCTATCAATGCGAACGGAAATTATATCTTTACAACAGCGGTGGCGGATCTTAGCAATTATAGTGTGTCCGTTTTAAAACCCCCTGCGCGCCCGAATCAGGAATGCTCGATCAGTAGTAATGGTACTGGCCAATTAGCTGGTGCAAATGTCAGCGTTTCTATAAGCTGTAAGCTCCAAGTGCTTTTTGTTGGCAATGATGGTAGTACGGGGTATGAACTTTATAAAACGGATGGCACTGCGGCAGGTACGTCACAAATCAAGGACATCAATACCAACACCGATTCGAACCCGAGCGATTTTGTCGACGTCAACGGTGTGATTTATTTTGCGGCTAGCGATGGCGGCACAGGTATGGAATTGTGGAAAACCACTGGCGTGGCCTTAGGCACGGCGTTAGTGAAGGATATTAATTCAGGGGCTGACAGTAGTTATCCGAGTAATCTCACCAAGGTAGGCGGTTTGCTTTTTTTCACTGCACAGGGCAATATCGGTCAGGAGCTGTGGAAATATGACCCATCGACCGCTATCCTCACCGGTGTAGATGTGAATCCCGGGTTGACTAACTCGACCCCGAACAGCTCTTCTCCTAGAAATTTGGTCGCAGTGGGGGGCGTGCTATATTTCACCGCGACCAGCGCAACGAATGGTAACGAGTTGTGGAAATATGATCCTGCCATAGCGCCGCCATTGCAAGTGATCGACATAGTTACAGGCGCTGTCGGTTCTAATCCAAATTATCTAACTTTAGTGGGCACGTCCAAATTATATTTTAGCGCCTATACGGCGGCCTCTGGCGATGAGTTGTGGCAGCTCGATCCCGCCGCCGCTACCCCCTTACCGACGATAGTGGCAGAGCTAGTAGCGACAACGGGTTCTTCTTATCCGAGCAATTTAAAGGCGATGGGGAGTTATTTGTATTTCAGCGCGACTACCGCCGCCAATGGATACGAGTTGTATCGTTATGACGGCAGCGCCGCACCTGTTTTGATAGATATCAATGGTGGTGCGGGCAGTTCTTATCCGGGTCAGTTCGAGGTGGCGGGTTCAACGCTCTATTTGAGCGCCGACAATGGGTCGAGCGGGCGCGAATTATTCAAGTGTGTGGCGACCACCTGCTCATTGGTGGTGGACATATGGCAGGGGATGAACGGCACTTATCCAAATAGCTCATCTCCCAGCAATATTACCGCAGTCGGAAGTGTAGTGTATTTCACTGCGAATGATGGCGCGAATGGTAACGAGCTATGGAAATACGATGGCTCAGCAACCTTGATTGATATTAACACGGGTGCCGTGGGTGGAGCGCCAAATAGTTCCTCTCCAAGGGATTTGGTGGTATTGAATTACAATACCTTGGTATTCAGCGCGTACGATAGCGCCCAAGGGCAAGAACTCTGGGCGTACAACGGTTCCGCTCTAGCCAAGATAAATGATATTGTTCCTGGAGTCCCTAGCGGCTATCCCCAAAATTTATTTGTCACAAGTCTGAACAATAAGGTGTATTTTAGCGCCAGTGACGGCCAGCATGGACGTGAATTGTGGTCTACTGACGGTACCGTAGGTAATACCGCTATGGTGGCCGATATTGGGCAAAAGGGTGGGGATTCTCTTTATTATTCACGAGGCGGTAAGGGTGGTGTTTCTCGTTGTTCACGAGGCGGTACGGGTTACGTCGCGACGGTCAATGGTATTACCTATTTTTCAGCTTACGACGGAATATCAAACGAATTGTGGCGCACTGATGGCATTCAAGCCGGCACCTTTATTGTAAAGCGGCTCAACACTGTTAATGCGAACGGTAGTAACCCATCCAACTTTGCAGTGTTGGGCGATACCGTTTATTTCTCGGCGGATGACGGGGTTTCCGGGGTTGAGTTGTGGAGCACGCAGGGGACGAATGCTAGCACCAAACGAGTGCGCGACATTAATCCAGGCCTTAACGGAAGTTGCCCGTCGAATCTGACAGTGGTTGGTAACGTTTTGTATTTTACTGCGAACGATGGGACGTTGGGCACGGAGTTGTGGCGCACCACAAATACCTCGGCAGGTGCGGAGTTGGCATATGATATCTATGAAGGGGCGTATGGCAGCTACCCGTCCTACTTAACCGCTGTTGGCAATATGTTATATTTTTCAGCCAACGGGTACTCATCCACGACAGGTGAGGTAGGGACTGAACTCTATCGGTATGACCCCAGCGCCACGGGTGCGGCAGCGCTGACATTGTACGATATTTTTCCCGGCACATCTGGTACAGCCCCCAACATTTACCCGAATAGTTCTTCTCCCTATTATTTAACCGCAGTGGGAACTTCGTTGTATTTTACCGCCTATGACAGCACTCATGGTTCGGAGCTATGGAAGTTGAGTGGCGGTATAACTTCTGTGATAGAAATTGTAGCAGGCGCCACTAGCAGCTATCCTTCTCAGATGACGGCGTTAGGCAATACGCTCTATTTTAGCGCGACAGGAAGCAATGGCTCGGAGTTGTTCAAATACGATGGCAATACATTGACGTTCGATGATCTTTACCCAGGCCTCACTAATACCTATCAAAATAGCTCTTATCCGGGGCAGTTCACGGTACTGGGTAACAACCTGTTCTTCACCGCGAATGACGGATCCAATGGAAACGAACTTTGGAAAGTGGGTGTATCCAGCGCTCCGGTGATGGTGCCAAATATAAACGCGGGTGCAGATTCCAGTTCGCCTACGGCGTTGCGTGCGGTAGGCGATAAGCTGTTCTTCGTTGCCGACGATGGTAGTACGGGCATGGAATTATGGGTTTGGGACGGTGTGGCCCCAACGCGTGTCAAGGACATAAATTCGGGTGCTGCGACTGGCGCGGCGGATATTTTTCCGCAGTGAAAAGCATGAGGAAAGTATCGAGTGTTAGGCCTAGCATTTGACGTTTCACTATTTTGAAAAATCGTATTGCGTGTGAAATGTAAGGTCTGACACCGATGTGTGTAAATGTTGTAATAACAAACGAAAATGTTCTTAAATGGACTCCTGTGTTATCAGAAAAAATATTGTGCGCGTTGAAGCGAGTTTTCAGTTTAACAGTCAAAAAATTCATGTGGTTGCCATTTTTATCAAAATTCAGTGTATAAAAAATATCCCATCAATTAAATATTGACAGGCATCTAAATACAAATTCCGTTACTGCAAACTTGCCTAAGCGGACAGTCTTATGGGATAACGCATTCACCTCCCTATATACCTATTATACATTTACCTCCGGAACAAATAGGGGTGCTACCGCCGCATGTAGCTTTGCACGCTCCACAATTGGAGGGGTTGGAATTTAAATCAATTTCACATCCAGTACCTAAATTCCCATCGCAGTTAGCAAAATTCACACTGCATATGCACGCGTTGCTGTTACTTCCAGGGGTTGAATTCGCACCGCATGCTAACACCGCAACAATATAAGAGGCGGTAGATCCATCTGCTGCGGTAACTAGATACGTTAATGGAGATGAAAAATTATTAACACTGACGCCACTCACCTGTTTGACGCCATTCACCGATACGCTGGCCCCGGTGGTGCCGAACGCCGCTACTAAACCGCTAACGACAGTTCCGTTTGGTACAGTTAACAATACCGTTTTAGCAGTCTGATCAATTAGTCCGCCTATAAGAGGAGTTAGGGAGGGTAATGTAAATGCAGTTAATTCTTTTGCGGTATTAAGGGACATGTTGACGGTCACGGTATACGACGCAGTGCTGCCATCCTCCGCCTTAACGGTATAAATGATGGGGCGAGTAAAATCATTTTCGGTGACGCCGCTGGTTTGTGTTATTCCATTCGCAGTGACTAACCTGCAACGAGCTGCACGGAAAATATT
>CAKKRP010000035.1 GCA_919902765.1 Gammaproteobacteria bacterium
ACGCGATTGACCAAAAATGCCTTCAGGTTGGCATAGATCGCGGTCTCTTTTTTGAACCAAAACCCGATCAACAAATAGGACACCAACCCCACCGCTTCCCAGCCGAAGAACAGTTGCATAAAGTTGTTGGCCATCACCAGCATCAACATCGCAAATGTAAACAACGAAATATAGCTGAAAAAGCGTTGATAACCGTCGTCGTCGTGCATGTAACCGATAGTATAGATATGCACCATTAACGACACGAAGGTCACCACCACCAGCATCAGCGCAGTGAGTTTATCGACCAAAAATCCGATTTCAAAGTGGATACCGTCGCTGAACGCCCAGGTATACACCGGTGCGTTATAGACCTCGGCGCCTCCCCACACAAAATTCTTGAACACAATGAACGACAACAGGCACGACACCCCCACGCCTATGATCGTCACCCAATGCGACGCCGTACGGCCCAATTGCCGACCGAATAGACCGGCGATGATCGAACCGATCAACGGTGCCAATACGATTGCGAGATAAATCTTGCTCATGCAACGCGCCCTTTTAGCCTTTCAACGAGTCAATATCTTGCACATTGATTGTGGCGCGGTTGCGGAACAACAACACCAAAATCGCCAACCCTATAGCCGCCTCGGCCGCCGCCACTGTTAAAATGAAAAATACGAACACTTGCCCTGCGGTGTCATGTAAATAATGCGAAAACGCGACGAAATTGAGATTAACGGCCAATAACATCAATTCGATGGCCATCAGTAAAATGATCACGTTTTTCCGATTGATAAATATGCCCGCGAGGCTGATCGCAAACAAGACCGCCCCCAAAATTAAATAATGCGATAACGAAACCATGCTCCCCCCACTACCTTCAGCGCCAACGTCGCTCGGAATCCACTTTTACGATGCGCAAACGATCTTCGCGCTTAACATTCACTTGCATTTCCGGTCGCACATATTTGGTTTGACGCCGTGCGCGCATAGTCAATGCAATGGCAGCGACGATGGCGACTAATAAAATGACGGCTGCGATCTCAAACGGATAGACGTATTGGGTATAAAGTATGCGCCCCAATTCTTTGGTGTTGCTGTATCCGGGGTCATGCGCCGACGGCGCGGGCGTCGTTTGCAACCCAAAGCGATTCGGGCCTAAGATCAACGCCAATTCCGCGAACATCACCGCCGCGACACCCAAACCTACCGGCAGCGCCTTTACATACCCTTCGCGTAGCGGCGCCAAGTTGATATCCAACATCATGACCACGAACAAGAACAACACCATCACCGCGCCGACATAGACCAGCACCAAGGTGAGCGCCAGAAACTCCGCTTCTAATAATATCCAGATGCACGCGCTAGTGAAAAACGCGAGAATCAGATACAAGGCCGCGTGGACAGGGTTGCGCACCACCACCACCATCAGCGACGCCAACACCAATGCGGTGGCGAATATATAAAAAATTACATCAGGTATCATCATGGAGAAGTTAAACCTTATCTATAACGTGCGTCTTCCGCCCGATCAGCGGCGATTTGCGTTTCATATTTGTCACCTATGGCCAATAATTTTTCTTTAGTCAAAATATTTTCGCCACGTTTTTCAAAATGATATTCGAATATGCGCGTTTCGACGATGGAATCCACCGGACAACTTTCTTCACAAAAGCCGCAAAAAATACACTTAAACAAATCTATATCATAACGTGTGGTGCGGCGCGTTCCATCGGCGCGTTGTTCCGATTCTATGGTAATCGCCAACGCGGGGCATACCGCCTCACACAGTTTACACGCGATACACCGTTCTTCGCCGTTGGGATAGCGCCGCAAGGCATGTAAACCGCGAAAACGCGGCGACAACGGCGTTTTTTCATCGGGATATTGAATGGTGATTTTTTTTGCAAAAAAATACCGCCCTGTCAAACGCAGGCCTATCAACAATTCCCACAACAACAAACTTTTAAAGTAGCGGACTATGGCATTCATGGCCGTCTCCTCGTCCGTCAGTCAAACCAGGGGCCAACGCGCCCCATCACCAACACGCCCACCACCAATAGCCAAACAATGGTAATGGGGATAAACACTTTCCAACCCAAACGCATAATTTGGTCATAACGATATCGCGGAAAGGTCGCGCGCATCCATAAATACATGAACAGGAAAAACGCCGCTTTGCCCAATAACCAAAATATACTCGGGCCGCCCATCCAATCTTCTATCCACGGAATGCCATCAAGCGGCGACAACCAGCCGCCTAAAAATAAAATAGAGGTCAGGATCGCAACCAACACCATGTTGATATATTCGGCCAACATGAATATCCCGAAGGTCATGCCGGAATATTCCACGTGGAAACCGGCGACAATTTCAGATTCGCCTTCCGCCACGTCAAACGGCGCGCGATTGGTCTCCGCTACACCGGCGATGAAATATACCAAAAATAACGGGAACAGCGGCAACCAAAACCAATTCAAAAACCCACCTTGCTGGGCGTCTACGATGGACGATAGATTCAAACTATGCGCAGCCATCAACACGCCTACCAGCGCGAAGCCCATGGCGATTTCATATGAAACAATTTGCGCCGCCGAACGCATGGCGCCTAAAAACGAATATTTTGAGTTCGACGCCCATCCCGCGATGATAATGCCGTACACGCCCATCGAGGTCATAGCCAAAATATATAACAAGCTGGCGTCGATATTGGACAACACCAAGCCTTCCGACATCGGTACCACTGCCCAGGCCGCTAAGGCGGGCGCTAAGGCGATCAGCGGCGCCAGCAAAAACAGAAAGCGATTCGCGCTCGACGGGATAATCATTTCTTTCATGATTAATTTGAAGGCGTCGGCGATGGGTTGCAACAATCCGCGCGGGCCGACGCGATTGGGGCCGATACGAATTTGTATATAACCGATCACCTTGCGTTCCGCCAATGTTAAATAGGCGACCACCACCATCAAGGGCAATACCAACGCAAGAATTTTCACCAACGTCCACAACACCACTTGTAGCGCGGGCGGTATGCCGACCCACACGCTTTGAATTGTTTCAATCATGTATGTAAGGCTCTCGTCTTCATGCAATTGGTCATGCCGGCGTCAATTCAACACTGCCATAGGCGAAACCTAAGGTCTCAACGCCTTTTAGCGCCGATGGAATATACACACATGCATCGGGCACTCGCTGGTCATACACGACAGGCAATACCGCCTTCGCTTCACCTTGTCGCACCGTCACATTGACACCCTCCGTCAAATTCACGCGCTTGGCGAGTAGCGGGTGTACATATGCGCCAACGGCAATCGCATCTTTGGTTTGTTGCAATGACCCGGCGCGCCTTACCAATCCGTCTATTGCGTACATAGGTGCATCGCCGACACGCGTCAACTGCGCTTGTGGCAAGCCTAAGGTTTCAGGACAACGCCATTCCAACATCTTGCCGGGAGACACCGCGAACGCCGCAGCCCGCACCTCGGCCAACACTTCGTCGGACGACATAAAATCAAACCCGCTCAAACCACCGGTGTCGCCCAATACACGCAATACTTTCCAGGCGGGACGCGCCTCACCGGGGGGGGCCACCGCGCCTTGAAAACTCTGCCATTCACCAGCAATATTGATATAGGTGCCGGACGTTTCCGCAAATTGACCTATCGGCAACATCACCGACGCATAATTATCAAATTGCGGCGTCCTATACGCCGTCAATGCCACCACGAAATCCGCGTGACTCATCGCGCTGGTCGCATTAAACGGATGTGCGCAATCATATTCCGGCTCCACGCCCAACAACACATAGGCCTTGAGATGGGCGCTCATCATTGTCATGGCGTCTAAGCCGTGTTTTTCTAGCGCCTTGCCTGCCACACCGCGATGCGGCAACATCCCGGCCAAACGCGCGCCCAAGGAATTGGCGCCTTCGAACAACACGCCAAAATTCGCGCTGGTGCTAGTCGCAATGAGATTGGCCAATTGCAATAATGTGCTGTATGCCGGGTGCGCAACCGCTGCCACGCCTAACAAGATAAACTTGCGTTGTCCTTGGCGTAAATCATCGGCGATGGCGCGCGCAGTCGCGTCTACTTTAATATCTTTAATGAGCGCGTCCAAGCCCACCGCCACCATCGCAACACCGGCCTCACGCAAGGCCTTCACGATACCGCCTAAGGCATGCACCATCGCAATCGGATGCACGGTTATGACATGCTGAGTTGGAAAATTATACCCGTAATCCAACGCATTAATCGCTGAAACCTTGGCGCCACCCAAGGCCGCCTTGCGCAAACGGTGAGCGATAATGGGTTGATCTTTACGAATATTCGCGCCGACCAATAACACGACATCTGCCGCTTCCAAAGACGCAATCGGCGCCGTCAAACTTGGAAACGCGGGCGTATCATCCTGGCCGGTAAAATCCATTTGGCGCAAACGATGGTCGATATTATTGACACCTAAACCACGCGCCAATTTTTGCAATAAATAAAACTCTTCCACCGTCGAATTCGGCGAAGATAACACGCCGGCTTGTTGCCCGCCATGCGCTTTAACGACCTTTTTAAGCCCGTTAATCGTAAATGAAAGGGCCGTTTCCCAATCCACGGCGCGCCAAATGCCATTGTCCTTAATTAACGGCGCGGTTAAGCGATCATCTGTATACAACCCTTCATAACTAAAGCGATCACGATCCGACAACCAACATTCGTTCACGGCCTCATTGTCACGCGGGGCCACACGCAACACCTTGCCGCGTCGTACGTGGTAGTGAATATTGGAGCCCACACAATCGTGCGCCGCAACGCCATCGCGCTGTTGCAATTCCCAGGCACGCGCGGAAAAACGGAAAGGCTTGGATGTCAATGCGCCGACCGGACACAAATCGATGATATTTCCCGACATTTCCGAATCGACGCTACGTTCGATATAGGTGCCGATTTCCATGTGTTCGCCGCGCCCGGTCGCGCCCATTTCACGTATGCCCGCGATCTCTTGGCCGAAACGTACACAGCGTGTGCAATGTATGCAACGCGTCATCTCGGTCGCGATGAGGGGGCCTAAATTCTTGTCTTTGACGACGCGCTTGTCTTCGCCGTAGCGGGATGCGCCGCGTCCATAACCCATCGCGACATCTTGTAACTCGCATTCGCCGCCCTGATCGCAAATCGGGCAGTCCAGCGGATGATTGATGAGCAAAAACTCCATCACGCCTTTTTGGGCCATCAAGGCCACCGGCGAGCGCGTCGCGACTTTCATACCCTCGGTCACTGGTGTGGCACACGCGGGCAACGGTTTGCGCGCCTTTTCCACCTCTACCAGGCACATGCGACAATTGGCCGCGACAGACAATTTTTTGTGATAACAAAATCGTGGAATATAGATTCCCGCCTCGTCGGCGGCCTCTATCACCATTGCACCGTCGCGCGCCTGGACTTTTTTGCCGTCTATCTCTATCGTAACCATTTATACACCCGCTTTCGCCGACACCAAACATTTTTTGTGTTTGACATGGTATTCAAATTCGTCTCGATAATGCTTGATAAAACTCGCCACCGGCAAGGCCGCCGCATCCCCCAGGGCGCAAATCGTGTGACCTTCGATTTTATTCGCGACATCTACTAACAAATCGATGTCTTTGGAAGACCCTTCGCCATGTTCTATGCGATGCACGACACGCGCGAGCCAACCGGTGCCTTCGCGACAAGGCGTACACTGGCCGCAGGACTCTTCGTAATAAAAATGTGAAATTCGCGCCAGCACTTTGACCATGCAGGTGGTATCGTCCATGACAATCACCGAACCCGCGCCTAACATGGACCCGGCCTTGGCGATCGCATCATAGTCCATGGTCAATTGCAACATTTGATCGCCCGGCATCACCGGCGTAGATGAACCACCCGGAATGACCGCTTTTAATTTGCGCCCGTTGCGCACACCGCCCGCCATTTCAAGCAATTTGGAAAACGGCGTACCTAACGGAACTTCATAATTGCCGGGGCGTTTAACATGTCCCGACACGGAAAATATTTTTGGCCCGCCATTATTGGGTTTGCCGATATCGAGAAACCACTTGCCGCCATTACGAATTATCGCCGGCACCGAGGCCAGTGTCTCGGTGTTATTGATCGTGGTCGGACGACCGTACAACCCGTAACTTGCGGGAAACGGCGGCTTAAAGCGCGGCTGCCCTTTCTTGCCTTCTATGGATTCCAACAGCGCGGTCTCTTCACCGCAAATATATGCGCCCGCGCCCAAATGCACGTGGATATCAAAATCGAAACCGCTACCTAAGATATTTTTACCGAGCAACCCTGCGGCGCGCGCATCCGCAAGCGCAGCCTCGAAACGTTCGAAAGGTTCCCAGAATTCGCCGCGTATATAGTTGTAACCGCGACTCGCGCCTATGGTATATCCGGCGATCACCATGCCTTCAATCACCGCATGCGGATTGAAACGCAAGATGTCGCGATCTTTAAAGGTGCCGGGCTCACCTTCGTCGGAATTGCACACGATATATTTCTGGCCGGGCGCATTGCGCGGCATAAAACTCCACTTCAACCCAGTTGGAAAACCCGCCCCGCCGCGTCCCCGCAAGCCGGAAATCTTCAGTTGTTGAATAATTTCATCCGGAGCGACTTTTTCCTTCAATATTTTCGTCAACGCGTCATAACCACCCTCGCTGCGATACGTCGCCAGCGTCCAGGGTTTATCCAAATGCAAGGTATTGAAACAGACTTCGTTTGCCATAGTTGCCTTTTTCGCTATGCCTGCCCGGTTAACGGAATTCCGCGAGTATCGTTTCCACCTTTTCAGGTGTCAGGTTCTCGTAATATTGACGCCCGATTTGAAACATCGGCGCCCCACCGCACGCCCCTAGACATTCCACCGGCTTGAGCGTAAACCGCCCGTCGATGGTGGTCTCACCTAAATTTATGCCCAAGCGCTTTTCAAGATATTCGACGATTTCTTCAGAGCCACACAACATGCACGACACATTGGTGCAGACGCTGATCTTGTGACGGCCGACCGCCTTGTGTTCATACATCGAATAAAACGTGGCGACTTCATAAACTGAAATCGACGGAATATTCAAATACTCCGCAACCGCATCCATCAGTTCGCGCGTTAAATATCCCGCGTTCATATCCTGCACTATGCGCAATGCAGGCATCGTCGCGGATTGACGTTGATCGGAGGGGTAACGTGCGATCCAACTATCGATCTCGGCACGCGCCTCGGGCGTAATTAAACTAAGCGTATTTGCGTTCATCAGCGGGCAAGCCCAAAGCATCAAAAACAATATTGTCCAGTTCCGC
>CAKKRP010000036.1 GCA_919902765.1 Gammaproteobacteria bacterium
AAACTACGGGCATTTCCGTTTTGATCGACTAATGAAAATTCCGGTGCGGGTTTTCCTAACATGGTATCTGCCTCCTCTGCGATGACGCCAGTATACATACCGGCCAATATGAATATACTACCGGCCAACCCTATGTAACGCCGGATAATTCCCGAAGTATATTTTTTTTCAATCTTCATCCTGCTCGATTCCCTCGCCCTGCGCGGTCTTTGTCAACGGGCTGATACAGGCGTTGATCAATTCTCGCTATTATACACGCAATACACCGCTTTCTATAATCGAACACACTTAAGATGCATCCGCATCGATTTTAATTCCACACGGGGCTTACACCTTGAAAAAATAGCGGCTGCGCTTTGATTATCTGAGAAGGCGATTTTTATGGGCGTGCCACACAGGGGTAATATGCGTAAATTATAGTGGAAGTGCGGCAGAATTTCACCGCACTCACTTTCCTATACGTTGCTTTTTAATGTCCGCTAATAGTTCTACCAATAATCTGCGTCACACTGGATTCCGACACTTTCACCCACAGTTTGAGGCTTTTGGTATAGGCCATAGGCATAGGGAACCCTATGGTCACCGTACGCATGGCGGCGGAAGGCTTCAACAGTGTCACACCGTAGGTATTAAATTGCGTTAGCCCCACATTCGAGAGCGCAATGACGGACTGGTTAAACATTGATACACCATCGACTTCTAAGCCTACGAAAGTCATGTCCGAACCGTCACCACCTTGCTTTACCACTTCCGCAGACACAAACAACCCCGGCCCGGTCAACGCAACCAACGTATAAGTTCCGCCTGCGACGGGCGACGCAACGAGCCCCTGCGTTTCTTTCGGAGAAGTCACCGCATCGGCCTGTGCCATACTGATCATTGCCGTGGCCGCGAATAAACCGACAACCAACATCCATTTTTTCATCACCATATCTCCTATGTTTACCGGAAAAAAATTAGACCGGCGTTACGCCGTTCACTACTGCTCGATATAGAGACGGCCAGTGCATATTTTTTGAACAGGTTCCGTAGCGCACTGCGTTGACCGCGCCGACGCCACCCGCTATACTCAACGCCGATCTGCAAGCAATAGGTGTCCCGCAGGCGTTCGCCCTAGGGATTAAACGGGAAGCCGGTGAGTTAACACAATTCCGGCGCTGCCCCCGCAACGGTAAGCGAGTTAAAGGCTGCAACATGCCACTGTGTCCTCGGACATGGGAAGGCGTAGTCTAGGGATATCCCACTCGCGAGCCCGGAGACCGGCCTGTTGCGCAAATACACCGGCGTTGCGGCGGGCAATAGTGGCATGTGCGCGTCATCGCGCCCCTCGCCCGAACTCCCTGCGTAATGCCTAGACCACTGCCGGGCGGGCGGTTGCGAGGCGATATGTTTTTAAAATATTTATTATCCGGCTATTTTATAGAACCATCATTCGGCAAATTTGCAACGCAATTTATCGAATATTTTCCTCCTTACGTGTTAACCGCCTCGGCATACATCATTTTCGCAGGCCTGGTGTACACTGCATTAATTATGTATCAACACAACAACAATGCAGGCACCATGGAGCATTAATTAGTGAAACATATTGAAGAGGTTGCAACGTTAAAACTTATTCCGGCTATCACAGGCACACCTGTTATTGATGCACCCATGGTGTTGGAATGGCCGTTAGATGGCGCTGCGCTGCAACCCAGTCTGCACAACCCCACTTCCAACATGTTGTACGATTTGCATGGCACGCTGGATGACAGCGATTTGGTGTTGTCTACCGAGGGCAATTACCATATGGCGCTGCGCGAAGTGTGGCCGTTGGTGTTGGCGAAATTCAAAGACGATCCGTTGCGCAATGCGCTATATACCACCAGCCCGCCGGTGATTTTTCAGCAATTGCAAAACGGGGTGGTGCAATTCGATAATTTAACGCTACGCAGCAACCCCAGTGTCGTCGTTGCGAATAAAATCGTGATGGATAAACTTGGGGCGGCGAACCTTATCCAAGGCGATATCCACCCGCTCTATCAAGATCGCGGCGTTGTGATATTGGTAAAATATGGCAATCCAAAAAAAATCACCGGCGTTTTTGATCTGGGCAAAAAAGGCGTCCGTCTTGTCACGCCCAATCCGGAATTAGAGCCCGGCACTTATCAAAACTACTGCGACGCGATTTACAACATCGCCAAATCCGCTGATCGCCCGCCTAAGAAATTCACTGCGGAACAATTGATAGATACCGTTTTCAATGGTGCAAGCGATGATGCGCTAAAATGGTTGGCGGGTCCGCGCATCCATCATCGCGACCTGCCCTGGTCGGTAGCCCATGGCCGTGCCGATGCGGCGGTGATTTTGTATCATGTGGGGCTGCATGCGAAACGTGCATTTCCACACCTATTCGATATAGTGCCCCTGGGCGGCAGCGTGGAAAACCCGCAGCCGTTGCCCGGCACTAAAATTGACACACGTTTCGTCGCGGCCATCCAAGGCGAATGGACGACGAAACAAAATGCCGCCCAGCAGGCGTTGATCGAAACGCTATTGTCGGAAGATTTCACTCAGGCGTTGGAGGCGCATGGGTTGAGGCGGCCGTAACCGGAGCGTTTGAACGCCGATACCCGCGCCTTGATCGAAACACCCGAAAACGAATTAATCTTCAGCGCGGTTAGCCTTTGGGAAGTGGCCGCCAAGCATGGTTAGGCCGTGCGGATTTTCAAGTCGATGCGAGGTTGCTGCGCAGAGGCTTGTTAGAATGGTTATAGCGAACTCCCCATGCTGAGCGAACACGCCGTAGCCATCGACGGCCTACCGGCGATTCACAAAGATCCGTTCGATCGTCTGCTGATTGCGCAAGCAACCATCGAAGGCATCACGTTGCTGACCGCCGATCCTATAGTCGCGCAGTATCCCGGCCCAGTACGAAAAGTTTGAACGTGAGAATTGTGGAAGAATTGGGGTCGGCCTTACTTACAATTGACATTGGACAATGTTATTTATAATCGTGGGGCAGATGGATTGTGAATCCACCCTGTATGCACTGCACAAACTATAAATCGCCCTATGAAATTTTTAGGGGCAACGTGATGCATTTCCATTTTGAATACGACACCATGATGTCAAATTTAAGGCCTGACCCCGGAAAGTGCATTTTGAATACGACATCATGATGTCAAATTTAAGGCCTGACCCCGGAAAGCTCATGATGTCAAATTTAAGGCCTGACCCCGGAAAGCTCGTAAGTAGAGGGCTTAACTTAATGGCATTGGGCCTGACCCCGGAAATGTGATGTCAAATTTAAGGCCTGACCCCGGAAATGCGGAAATGTGATGTCAAATTTAAGGCCTGACCCCGGAAATCTTGACCCCGGAAATGTGCTAGCGGCAAAGGAATAAGATAATATTTTACATCATTTTATATGCGCTAAAATCCCATCCAATTCTTCTAAACTATTGTAGCCGATTTCCAAACGTCCTTTACCATTCGTGGCATGTACGATGCGCACCTTGGCGCCCAGGCGTTCCGACACTTGGGTTTGCAAACGGCGAATATCTGGGTCGGAACCCGCCTCCGGTTTTTTATCGTCGTCTTTCTGGGTTTGCAATCGACGCACGAAGCGTTCTGTTTCGCGCACTGACAGGCCTTTCGCCACGACCGCGCGCGCCGATTGCAACTGTACATTGCCGCTCAGCGCCAGCAGCGCCCGCGCATGCCCCATTTCCAAATCGCCGTTGGTGACCATGCGTTTGACATCATCGGTCAGCGACAACAAGCGCAATAGATTCGTCACCGCAACGCGCGAACGGCCCACGGCATCGGCGACTTGATTGTGCGTCATGCTGAATTCTTCGACCAAACGCGACAATGCGGTGGCCTCTTCGATGGGATTTAATTCTTCGCGCTGAATGTTTTCGATGAGGGCCATCGCCATCGCGGCCTCATCGGGGACATTGCGTATGATCGCCGGGATGGTATGTAATCCGGCGATTTGCGCGGCGCGCCAACGACGCTCACCGGCGATGATTTCAAAACGCCCGGTGTCTTCCAACGGCCGCACCACGATGGGCTGCACAATGCCTTGGGCGCGTATCGAATTGGCCAATTCTTCCAAACTTTCGGGATGAATTTCCATACGCGGTTGATAACGCCCGCGCTGTATTAAGTCTACGGGCAATTCGCGTAGTTCGCCGTCGGTGCTGTGCTGTCGGCCTGGCATCGTTGGCGCGGCAGGGGCGACGCTGCTCAGCAAGGCATCTAAGCCGCGACCCAAGCCGCGTTTTTTATTTCCGAGTGTATTCATAATTCCTTCTGCTCCGAGCCCCCGTTTTGTGTGTCTTAATGTCGCGCGTGCGCTAAATATCCCGCCAGGCGCAACCTAGCTTTCGTTTTTTATTTTGTTTGCAACTGCGCGGATTACACCCGCGTGTAGAAATTTTTGCGCGCCGTGCGCGTTATTATGCGGCGTCCGGCGTAGGCGGGTCATCACGCCGTAATATTTCTCCGGCCAAGGCCAAATAGGCTTGGGCGCCACGCGATAACCGGTCGTATAACAGCACCGGCAAGCCGTGGCTAGGGGCCTCCGCAAGACGTACATTACGTGGAATAATGGTGCGATATACTTTGTCGCCAAAATATTTCACGATCTGTTCGGTCACGTCATTGGTCAAATTGTTGCGCGGGTCGTGCATGGTGCGCAACAGGCCTTCGATGGATAATCCGGGATTGTGACGTTCGCGGATTTTATTAATCGTTTCCATTAAGGCGGACAATCCCTCTAATGCGAAATATTCGCATTGCATAGGGATCATGACCGAATTGGCCGCCACCAGGGCGTTGACCGTCAACATGTTCAGCGACGGCGGACAATCGATCAGCACATAATCAAAATCTTCCAACACGTCGGCCAAGGCCTTGCGCAAGCGAAATTCGCGCTCTTCCATATCCAACAGGTGAACTTCGGCCGCCGTCAGGTCGCCATTGGTGGGCACCAAAATATATCCACCCTCGCCCCCTGGCACCATGACTTCTTTTACCGGCACGCCGCCGATCAAGATGTCGTAACTGGAATTCGCGAGGCTGTTTTTATCCACCCCGCTGCCCATGGTGGAATTGCCTTGGGGATCGAGATCGACCAATAACACCCGTCGCTTAGTCGCCGCTAACGATGCCGCCAAATTGAGCGCGGTGGTGGTTTTACCCACTCCACCCTTTTGGTTCGCTATGGCGATCACCTTGCACATAATCCCGTCCTTACGCCGTCACGCGCGTTCGATACACACCACGTGTCGTTCGGCATCCAGGCCCGGCACCTTTAGGGGTACCAGCTTGGTGACACCGAACCCGGCGGGCAACTCAGCCAATTCGTGCTCGGGGTAGGCCCCTTTTAGGGCTAGATAAACCCCACCGGGCGCTAATACCTCTTGGGTAAGCTGGAGCATTTCGCGTATGGAAGAGAAGGCGCGCGACACCACGGTGTCAAACGGCCGCGCGGTGCGATAATCTTCCACACGATGCTGCACGACTTCCACGTTTTGCAGCCCTAGCTCCAACGCCGCTTGCAGCATAAAGCGCGTTTTTTTGGCGACGCTGTCGATCAGCACAAATTGCTTACCTGCCATAAGGATAGCAAGTGGGATGCCAGGTAGACCGGCGCCGCTGCCCACGTCAAGGACGCGCTGGCCGCGCACTTGTTGCCACACCGCCAGGCTATCCAGGATATGCCGCACCGCAATTTGGTCGGGACGGCGCACGCTGGTCAGGTTATAGACTTGATTCCATTTGTATAAGGACGCCACGTAGCGGCATAGTTTATCGACTTGCGACGCATCCAAAGCCAAACCAAGCTCTTTGGCGCCAGAGGCAATGATGGCGCTGACGCCATCTGACTGCATTACTGCACGTTCGCTGCTAGGTCTCATAAAATTAATAAGTTACCCAGGTAAAGATGATCGTTGGCCTAGTATATAACGGCTGCGCCGTAAATAGATAAGCAATAGTGTGATCGCCGCCGGGGTTACCCCCGGTATGCGTGCCGCATGACCGACCGTTGGCGGACGTTGGCTGGTCAATTTTTGGCATACCTCCGCCGAAAGCCCCGCAATCTGGCGGTAATCGAAGTCATCGGGCAAGCCCAAGTGCGCATAGCGTTGCGCGCGCTCGATTTCTTCTGTTTGGCGACCCAGATAGCCTGCGTATTTGGTGGCGATCTCGATTTGCTCGATGACCGTCGCATCGGTGATGCCCGGCCCCGCATCGGGTAAGCGCATCAACCCAGCATAGCTCACACCGGGACGGCGTAACAGATCTAACAGCGTAAAATCCCGTGATAAATTCTGGCTGAATATCTCCTGCTGGAGCGCTGCCGGAATGCGGTCGGGATGGGCGGTAGTGGCGCGCAATCGCGACGTTTCGCGCTCAATCGCCTCACGTTTAGCGCTAAATGCGGCCCATTGCGCGTCATTGACGATGCCCAGCGCACGCCCGGCGGCCGTCAAACGCAGGTCGGCATTGTCTTCGCGTAGGCTCAAGCGATATTCGGCGCGGCTGGTAAACATCCGATAAGGCTCGTTGGTGCCGCGCGTGATCAGGTCGTCTATCATCACACCGATATAGGCCTCATCGCGGCGCGGCGTCCACACCGGGCGACCCAACACCACGGCGGCGGCGTTAATGCCAGCGACCAGACCTTGGGCGGCGGCCTCTTCATAGCCGGTGGTGCCGTTGATCTGCCCGGCGAAATACAAACCGCCGATGTGGCGACTTTCCAGCGTCGGATGCAAATCGCGCGGATCGAAAAAATCGTATTCGATGGCATAACCGGGGCGTGTAATATGCGCGTTTTCAAAGCCCTTGATTGAACGCACCAAGGCCAGTTGCACGTCAAACGGCAGGCTGGTGGAGATGCCGTTAGGATAGACCTCGTGCGTCGTCAGCCCCTCCGGCTCGACGAAGATCTGGTGGGATTTTTTATCGGCGAAGCGCACCACCTTGTCTTCGATGGACGGGCAATAACGTGGCCCTACGCCCTCGATGACACCGGCATACATCGGTGACCTGTCCAACCCACCGCGAATAATGTCGTGCGTGTGCTCGGTGGTATGGGTGATATAACAACTGACCTGACGCGGATGGTCGCTGACGTGGCCCCTATACGACATCACCGGGAGGGGGGTGTCGCCCGGCTGCGCGCTCATCACGCTGTAATCGAGGCTGCGCCCGTCAATACGCGGCGGGGTACCCGTCTTTAAGCGACGTACATGCAACGGCAATTCACGCAAGCGCCGCGACAAGGCGTTCGCAGGCGGGTCGCCCGCGCGCCCTCCCGCGTAGTTTTCGAGGCCGATATGGATGCGGCCCGCCAAAAACGTGCCCACAGTCAACACCACCGTCTGGGCGCGAAAACGCAGGCCCATTTGCGTGACCACGCCGCAGGCGCGCCCCTGTTCGACGATCAAATCATCCACAGCCTGCTGAAAAACGCTCAAATTTGGCTGATTTTCGACCGCGCTACGCACCGCCTGTTTATACAACACACGATCGGCCTGCGCGCGCGTGGCGCGCACGGCGGGGCCTTTGCTGGCATTCAACACGCGGAATTGGATGCCCGCGACATCGGTAGCGCGCGCCATCATGCCGCCCATTGCGTCTATCTCTTTGACGAGGTGGCTCTTGCCGATGCCGCCGATGGCCGGATTGCAACTCATCTGGCCCACGGTCTCGATGTTGTGTGTCAATAATAGGGTACGCGCGCCCATGCGCGCCGCCGCCAGGGCCGCCTCGGTACCGGCATGGCCGCCGCCGATGACAATGACATCGTAGGGGGTGTCGTAGTACATAACGATAATGTAGGCGCTGCTCAAAAAGAGGGGTAGATTATAGCATATATGTTACTTTTACATTATAAGCGGTGGGTTTTTATGGCGGTAGCGGCATACCTCAACGCCTGATTGAGCAAACTAACCGTCGCTGGCATCGGGCCGCGTTCTGTATCATGAATTGTGGGTGTCCCTCAGGTCATACACCCTGCATATTGAATGGTGTCTGCCCCCAGTAGGGGGCGCAATCTTATCCCTGATATGCCCATCCCTTCGATTGCAACAACCCGTTCAAGCATGCTAATGTAAACCGCATACGCTCGCCGTTTGAGCGATAACAAAAGAAAAAAGCCCGACGGCATGCGCGCGCATGTTTCCGCTGGGCGGAAGCGTGCCAAAACGATCACAACACCCCACTCAACGGGCTGATCACCCCTCGCCCGCCGCGTTGCAACACGTGGGTGTAGATTTGCGTGGTGCGCACGTCGCGGATTTCCGATTGAGTGAGCACCACCGGCAATTTTGGCGATTTCTTCGCGCGCACAATGCCATGTCACCTTGGAAACACTTGGCGACTATTTTTGTATTGAATTGCGGGATAGGCCTCAAAGTGACGTGTTTTATCGCGTCACTTTGAGGCCTACTCTAGGTTGGCAATTGAGTGAAAAAACACCTTTATTCAGGCCTTTTTCAAGAAATTAAGTTAGGCCAATGTTTTGCGGTATGCTATTCTTTTAATTCCAAACCAACCGAATGGTGAGTTTTGCAATCGTTGGTCAAATTAAAAAATGAAGGTTCAACAATGGCCTCAAGATCAA
>CAKKRP010000037.1 GCA_919902765.1 Gammaproteobacteria bacterium
ATGGTAGCGTTAGGTTACGACGAATAAAATAACGGGCTGGAATGGACGGTTACGGACGGGATGCGATAGCTCGCCGCGCCGACATCGATGGCGGGTGATAAGCGTATGGGACAAGGCGCACAGAATGAGGTGACGGAAAATGCGGTGCGCGAATTGGGATAGCTTGGCAGCGCTTTATTGACGAAGCGCTGTAAGTGATCGAGGTAGTGGTCTAGCGATTTGTCTGGGCTATGAAACACGACCATCAAATCTACAGCCGAGTGACCGTCGGCGCGAGTTGGCAGTAGCGTAAGATGCGAGTATGGTCCAAACGCCATGGTCGTTTGCAGTTCGTACGAAAAAAATTCGCGTGATTTATCTGCGAGTTGTGCGATGGACCTTGCGATATTCGTGAGCGTGGCGTGATCTATCAATAAAGATTTTGAAAGCGAAATAAGATCGCTGCGCATAGACATATTATGTTCTCGACAAGGTTGCGTGTTGTTAAAGTAGTGACTACGGAAAATATTAATCTTTAATTGCCATCTCCATACAGGCGAAAACGGTGCCGCGACAGGTGTTGACCCACGCGAATTCCACACACAGGGACGCTTCTGTATCGCTCAAAATAATGCGCGGGCATCGCTTCGCCAATCGCATCCGTTTCCGCCGGTCTATCTTGTGAGTATCGAAACTCGTTGTCTAAGCGTGCGAGCGCGGCGGTGCGATGCAAATGGAGTTTGTAAAAATGCTCGATGCGCGCCGTTGGTGTGTTTGGGGTGGCATGAAATAATTGCGCGGCCAGTTCGGTCATGTCGGCATGCGCCTGGGCGATCAGGTGTTGGCACAGATCAAGTTGCTCGCGCAGCACAGTGTGCAACGCTATTAGACGCTGTTGATCGTGTAGCGGAATTTCCACGAGCGGGGCAAGCGCCAGTGTTTGTAGGCGTATGTGCTTGTTTTTTATGCCTGTAGCAGCGTTTTTAAAATGCGCTTGTGCCGGGCCGTGGTTTAACATCCAAGTCACGAATGCTGGCATTAATAGGTCGGGTTGCGCGATTCTGACCACGAAAAAATAGGGGGCGGCGACCACGAGGCGGTCGATTTTGTCTATTAAAACAGCATAGTTGCGTTTACCGCGCGCGGCGACCAAGATATCCCCGGCGCACAGCGATGCAGGTATACGGCGGCTGGCAGGTTTGATTTCGGTCACCGAACCCCAACGGATGCTTAACTCAGGCGTGATGTCTTTCATCTGCACGATATGCAGTCCGCCACCAACACATTCGTTGATGCGACCGCGAAACGGGTAACCGGATTGGATATTTGCGATTTGAGAGAGTTGCACGCCGCGATTCCCTTCGTTTAGGCATGCTAGAAAAATACTGGGATATCACTGCAAAGTCAAGAAAAAATACTGCATCATTGTCAATGATGTAAAAATTTTTTATATAAATGCAAAATTGAACGCGATTTACACGCGTTCTACTTTTAGAATCGCATTAGGAGGCCTTGGCGACCGCATTGCTAAGTGCAGCAAATTGCTGTAATCCCAGGGTTTCCGCGCGCGCCTCGGGGGTGACGCCGGCGGCCACAATGCGTTCTTGGTCAAGCACGCCTTTGAGCGCGTTACGCAGTGTTTTACGGCGTTGCGCGAATGCCGCGCCGACCACACGTGCAAACATCGTGGGGTCATCGACGGTAACGATAGGTTGGGCATGTGGAATCAGGCGCACGACGGCGGATTCGACCTTAGGCACCGGAAAAAAAGATCCCGCTTTAACGGTAAACAATTTTTCCACCTTGCAAAAATATTGCACCATGACGCTTAGGCGTCCGTAGTCATCGCTATTGGGTGCGGCCGCCATGCGGTCTACGACTTCTTTTTGCAACATGAAATGCATGTCTTCAACGACATCCACTTGTTCGAGCAAGTGGAACAACAGGGGCGTGGATACGTTGTAGGGAAGGTTGCCCACGACGCGGAGCTTGCGCCCGTCGCGCGCGAGATGGCGAAAATCGAAGGTCAGCGCGTCCGCCTGATGGACCCGCAAACGTCCAAACTGGCCTAGTTCATGTTCCAGATGCGGGGCGAGATCACGATCTATTTCTATGACATCTAATTTGTCTACGCGATCCAACAAGGGTCGCGTGAGCGCCCCTTTGCCGGGGCCGATCTCGACGATGTGGTGCTCGCGTTGCGGCGCAAGGGCGAGCACGATGCGTTCGATAACATTTTGATCATGAAGAAAGTTTTGACCGAAACGTTTACGGGGTCGATGATTCATAGGCTATTTTGATGCATCTCTAGTGCCGTTGTGATCGCCAGGTAGAAACTGCCAGGATCCGTGCGTCCCGTTCCGGCCAGGCTTAGCGCGGTGCCGTGATCGACCGAGGTGCGGATGATGGGTAATCCCAGCGTGACATTGATGGCATTGCCGAAGCCTGCGTATTTGAGCACGGGCAAACCTTGATCATGATACATCGCCAGCACCGCATCGGTGTGTGCAAGATGATGCTGAGTGAACAGACTGTCTGCCGGCAACGGGCCTTCGACATTAATGCCTTGTGCGCGCAATGTCGCCAGTGCAGGAATAATTATATCGATTTCTTCATGTCCTAGATGGCCACCTTCCCCGGCATGCGGATTCAGCCCGCAGAGCAGGATGCGCGGCGTTTTGATACCAAAAAAACGTTGTAAATCTCGGTATAACGTGTTGACTACCGCAATAATGCGCGCGCCGGTGACGGCGGCGGCGACATCGCGTAAGGCCAGATGGGTAGTGACCAATGCGACGCGCAGGCCCGGCGTGGCAAGCATCATCACTTCTTGCGGCGCATGTGTCAGGGCCGCAAGAAATTCGGTATGCCCGGTAAATGCGATACCGGCATCATTGATGACGCCTTTGTGGACGGGGCCGGTCACCATGGCCGCGAATTCGCCACTGAGACAGCCCTGGGTCGCGCGGGTCAGCGTCGCTAACACATAATGGGCATTGGCCGGATCGGGATTTCCTGCCTGCACCGGTGCCGCGACTTTTAGGTCGAGCATGCTTAGCGTACCGGCGGTGTGCGCTTGCGGCGGCCGATCGGCGCGATAGGGAATGATTTGCAGCGGCATGCCTAATTGTTTGGCGCGCGCCACTAACACATGCGCATCCGCGATCACAATCAATTGCGCATGCCATGTTTGGTGCGCCGCGAGCACGCATAAATCCGGCCCGATACCGGCGGGTTCGCCTGCGGTGAGAGCGATTTTTGGAATATTAACGGGGCGCGGCATGGCGTCTAAACCTTAGGCGGTGTAGTGCGGCGACACGGGTAAGTTCCGGGTTTTGCGCGCGCCGGGCGGCAATAAAAGACATCAATTATCCGCTTTAATTTCAACATAGGCCTCGTCACGTAGCTGACGCAACCATGTTTCGTGCAATTCTTCCAACTTGCGTTGACGCAACAAATCTTTGGCCTTGGACTGACGGTATTCCAAGTTGTTTTCCAAGGCGCGGCGCTCCAGGACTTGGACGATGTGCCAACCGAATTGCGTTTGGAATGGATCGCTGACTTGCCCGATGCCCAGTTTATCCATGGCCTTTTCAAATTGAGGCGCAAAATCACCGGGATTTTTCCATCCTAAATCGCCGCCTTGGCCGGCGCTGGCCTTGTCGTCACTGTAAGATTTAGCCAGATCCGCGAATTTTTCGCCGTTTTTTAGGCGTTGTTTGAGTTCTTGCAGACGTATCAGCGCGTCGTTTTCGGACAATAGTTCATTGGGACGAATCAAGATATGACGGCTCAGCGTTTGTTTGACCACATGCTGCGCGATAGCGCGTTTTTCCAGCAATTTGATAATGTGAAAGCCGCTGGCGCTACGAATCAATTCGCTGGTTTCGCCGATTTTCATCGTGACGACACGATTGGCGAACAGGGTCGGCAATTCACCGGCCTTGCGCCAACCTAAATCGCCGCCTTCCAATGCTTGCGGCGCATCGGAATACGAAACCGCCGTTTGGCGAAAATCCACGCCTTTTTTTAGCGTTGCAAGCACGGATTCGGCTTTGACGTGCGCCGTTTTGATATCGGCGGGCGCCGCCGCTTCGCGCACGGACACCAAGATATGGCCTAAGCGGTATTCTTCGTCGGCGTTGCCTTGCACCGTTTGGGTGGCGAGAAAATTCTCGACTTCTTGATCGCTGATCACGATGCGATTGATGACTTCGCGTTGACGCAAATTGGCCATAATCATATCGTTGCGGATATCTTCGCGGAATTGCGCGAACGCATAACCTTGGTTTTCCAGGCTATCCGCGAATTCACGCACCTGCATATTGTTTTGCGCGGCGATATTCGACAAGGTGTTGTTGAGCGCATTATCGTCGATAATAATGCCGGTGGCCTTGGCGAGTTGCAATTGAATTTGTTTGACGATTTCGCGCTCCAACACTTGGCGTCGCAAAATATTGGCGGGCGGGAGTAGCGTTTTGCTATCGACCAGTTGTTGTTTGATGACTTTGACTTGCGTATCAAGCTCATGTTCGGTGATGACGTCATCATTGACGATCGCCGCGATACGGTCAAGCAGGCGTGTATTGTCATCCGCCGCATGGGCGGGTGTGGCCAGTATAAGAGCACAAAATATCGCTATATATCGCATATTATTGACCTAAAACGTAAACAAATCACGCGCCAAACCTTGATCAAGGCGGCTACCTACACTGCTGAGTCCCTTGAGTTCGAATTGTAACCCGATTGCGGTGTTGGCGGTGCCGAATACATCGGTGACATAGCGCCGCAATATAAGCGCGACACCCCAACAGCAATCGCTATATTCTACGCCCGCCACGGTTTCCACCATACGTTGCGTATCCAACGAATAATTGGCGCGTCCCGCCACCCGCCAACGCGCTTGCGCACGCCAGCTTACGGAGGCCTGTATAAGTTCCCATTGGCCGCTACGGTAACGATAAGACAACTCGCCACGCTCGCTCTCGCCGACGTATTTTAGCAAAGCCGCGCCCTTTGCGGGGCGTTGTCCCTGCATTGCCCAATAAATATCTGCGTGTGTACTCCAGGCCGCTCCGATATGGGTGTCCAGCGACGCAAAGGCGTCGTAACTCCCGGCCGGGGCGGTGGCTTGTCCGGGGAGTACCACTCGCTCGTCGCTCAGGCGCGTCAACAAGGCCCCGCTGGCGACCCATTCTTCGACGCCGCGTTGGCGCAAAAAGTTGCGGTAGGTCAAGGCGGTCACCAGACGTTGTTGGTCGCCGATGCGGTCGATGCCGCTATAACGGTCTTCGCGCAACAACTGAGCAAGACTGGCCTCGGGGATGGCGCTTTCCACGCTGGGGAGGTCGCTTTGGTTGTGATAGGGGGTATAGGTATAAAACAACTGGGGTTCTAATGTATGGCGACGCGTGGCGTCGTTGCGATCGAAAAATAGGCCTGTGCTCAACGCGCCGGTCGGTATGATGCGCGTCAAGTCATCGCCTGTCATCAAATGATAGCGGGTGGCGCGTAGCGTCGTGCTAGGGATGAAAAAACCCGATTCATTGCGCCAATTGAGCGCCAAACGCGGGGCGACGTGCGCGCGCTGTACGCGGTCTAGGCGGGAGCGATAAAAGTGTACGTAATCGGCTGCGGTTTCAAGTTGCGCGCGATTCCACGCGCCACGCCAGGCCCCGGTGAGTTGCGGGAGGCGTTGATAGGGGACGGGCAAATCGCGATCTAGGACTTGAAAATTTTGCGCCGTCGCGGTCAGCGTCAGCCGCTCCGAGTTATAACGCAGGCGTGCATTGCGATCTAAATAGGACTGACTGGCGGTATTTAGATTACTGCCCAAATCTCGAAAATAAGTGCGGTCGCCGACATTGGCGAATAGCAAATCGCCTTCGGCATAGGCGGTCAATTGTTGTTTGTGCTGCCATGAAATCAATGATCGCTGCGCCTCGGTTACGCGATCTTTGGGCAACCATTCCGCATACAATAAGCCGCGATTTTCTGGATTGAGATAGCGAAATTCACCGTTAAATTGCGCCCCCCGCGTACTCATGTAACGCGGAATCAAGGTGGCGTCGCGGTCGGGTGCGATGTTCCAATAATAGGGCAACGCGATATCTAGCCCCGTTTGGCTGCTATTCGCGAATAAGGGCGGCAAGATCCCGGATTTGCGCGGCCCTAATGAGAAATTGATGTATGGAAAATATAACATGGGGATGCTGAAAATCTCCAAACTGACATTCTGAGCGGTACCGGTGTGTGTTTCATTGTCTACGTGTAAATGCGATGCCGACAACAACCAATGATCTTGTCCGGGGCGGCAGGTCGTATAAGTGGCGCCTTCCAGCGTGACATTGCCGTTGGCGATGTCAATATGGTCGGCGGTGCCACGTGCCTGTTGTGTACCTAATACATATTGCGCATCATCTACCTGGGCGCGATTGGTGACGAGGTTTAAGTTTGCGTGATTGCCTTGCAGCACCACGCCTTCTTGTTCATAACGCACGTGACCGTCGGCCTCGGCGCGGTCTAATTGTTTATCATAGGTCATATGGTCGGCGTACAGCGCGCGCGACCCTTGATCGAGCTTGACGTTGTCGTCGAGAATATACAGGGTGCCATGTTCGGTGGTCGAGCGGCCTGCTGCGATGTGGATATCTTGTTGCGGGGCATTCGGATCGGCGCGCGGGATGACCACGGTTTGGCTGCTATTGCTACAGACGGCGGTATCTTCCGCCTGCGCCGCACACGTAGATGCCAGCAATAGGCATGCAAGAGCAGGCGCGCGCAGACGTTGGGTAACGTGGGTCCAAGGTGCGGACATGGGCGGTCTATGATCTCCGGCAAGGGGTCTGCGGGCGGTATTTTCCCAGGAAGAGGCGGCACTGTAAATGTAAATGGTTAATGCTGCGCATAAATAATGGTATATTCCGAGGCTGCGGTTTACGCCTAGGGCATAAAACTTGTATTATCCCTTTAACCCTCTACCGCAGTTATCCAGCAATGAATTTATTTTCCGACCCACGCCTACAACAACTTGCGCAATGGTTGCACGATGATTTGCGCATTACCAAATTTAATTTGGCGCCCGCCTCGACGGATGCCAGTTTCCGGCGCTATTTTCGCGTGACTTATGGCGGCACCAGTCGCATCGTGATGGATGCACCGCCTGAAAAAGAGGATTGTCTGCCCTATATTACCATCGCGCAGGCCTTGTTGCATATCGGACTCAATGTGCCGGAAATATTGGAGGCGCGGTTAGATCAGGGCTTTTTGTTGCTGTCCGATTTGGGTACGCAGCAATATTTAGGCGCGTTAAATGAAGCCAGCGCGGATCAATTATACGGGGATGCGTTGGAGGCCTTGTCGCGTTTGCAATCAGCGCCCAAGCCGGAAGAAATTGAATTGCCATTGTATGATCACGCGTTATTAACGCGTGAGGTGGGTATTTTTCGCGAGTGGTTTTTGCAACGTCACTTGGGCTTGAGTTTAGATGACGAGCAGGCCCATATCCTGACCACCGTTTTTGAACGGCTGATTAATTCCGCGCTTGAGCAGCCGCGCGTGTGGGTGCATCGCGATTATCATTCGCGTAACCTGATGGTCACCGCAGAGCGCAATCCCGGCATCCTCGACTTTCAAGACGCCGTAGAAGGGCCGGTGACGTATGATCTCGTTTCCCTATTGCGCGATTGCTATATTGCGTGGCCGAACGCGCGCGTCACAACCTGGGTGGATCAATATCGCCTCCATGCGATAGAAAAAGGGATATTGAATTCCGTAAATCCGGCGCAATTTCAGCGTTGGTTCGATTGGATGGGCGCGCAACGCCATCTCAAGGCCATCGGTATATTCGCGCGCTTATTGCACCGCGATGGCAAATCCGGATATTTAAAAGATATTCCGCGCACGTTTAATTATGTGTTGCAGGTATGTCGCGAATATCCCGAACTGCAACCACTCGCGCAGTTGTTGGAACGCATGGTGCCGCCGCGTTTGGATATGGTCCAAGGGACAGTATTATGAAGGCCATGATCTTGGCCGCCGGTCGCGGCGAACGCATGCGCCCGCTGACCGATCACACGCCCAAGCCTTTATTGCGCGCCGGGCCGTTACGTCTAATCGAATATCATTTGCGCGCCTTAGCCGCAATCGATGTGCGTGATATCGTGATTAATCACGCGCACCTGGGCGCACAGATAGAAAATGTATTGGGCACAGGCGCGCAATACGGTGTGCGCATACAATATTCACCGGAAGTCGATGCCTTAGAAACCGGTGGTGGAATTTTTCGCGCCTTGCCGATGTTGGGCGATGCGCCATTTATCGTTATCAACGGTGATGTGTGGACGGATTTCCCAGTGGCGCATCTCACTGCGCCACTGCAAGGCCTGGCGCATTTGGTGTTGGTGGATAATCCTCCGCACAATCCGCGCGGCGATTTTGCGCTGGTGGAAAGTCGCGTCATAGCGGAGGGCGCAATGCGTCTGACGTTTAGCGGCATCGGTGTATATCACCCGACACTCTTCGCCGCATGTAAACCAGGGCGTTTTCCGCTCGCGCCCTTATTGCGCGCTGCAATGGCCCAGGGACTCGTCAGCGGAGAACACTATCGCGGGCGTTGGACGGATGTGGGGACGCCCGAGCGTTTGCAGGAATTGAATGCCGAGCTTACTTAGAGGCTGCGTAATAGCATATAATTCAAAAGGTGCGGTAATGGGACGTAATATTTTCCTTGTGGAAGGTAATGAAGATCAGGATTTTTTAAAGCATATTGCGAATTGATCGGTGTGGCAAAAAATTTCGAAACTTGGCTAAAAAACACACTCAGTTGATTGTGTTTGCATTCGGTGTAGATGGCTCCGACTATGTCTATTCCACACCTCCTCGTCGCCGTATCCGCGCATGGTTTCGGACATTTTGCGCAGGTCGCACCGGTTGTGAATGCGTTGCGGCGGCGCAATCCTGCGTTGCGCGTGACCTTGCGTACGGCGTTGCCGCGCGCGCTGTTGGCAACGAGATTGACACACGATTTCGAGTTAGTTTCTTCCGCTGCGGATTTCGGCCTGCGCATGCACACCGCATTCGATGTCGATGTGGCGGCGAGTTTGCGTGATTATCTGGAAATTCTGTCGCAATGGGATGAACGCGTCGCCAACGAGGCGCGGCTATTGCGGGAACTGCGCCCCGATTTGGTGTTGGCCAATATTCCCTTTTTTACCCTCGCGGGCGCTGCGCTCGCGCATATCCCTGCGGTTGCGCTCGGTTCGCTGAATTGGGCCGCCATCCTGCACTATTATTTTCGCGCCATTCCAGCGGCCGGTGAGTTGCTCGAAAAAATTCTATTTGCGTATAATCAAAGCGAATTATTTATACGGCCGACACCCAGTATGCCGATGTTAGATATTCCTCGTCAGCGTGTTGTGGGGCCGATTGCGACGCTCGGGGCGCGGCGTAGCGATGAGATACGTACGCGTTTAGGTGTGAATGCCACGACTAAAATCGCCTTGGTGACGCCGGGCGGTATAGAGACCGCGCGTGAACCGTCAGGTTGGCCTAGGCACGCCGATATCGTGTGGATTGTGCCAACGCCATGGGGCTTGCGGCGCGCCGATATCGCGCAACGCGCGGATTTCGACTGGCCGTTTCAAGATTTGGTGGCGAGCAGCGATGTGGTGGTCACCAAGCCGGGTTACGGCAGTATTGCCGAATCGGTGTGTAACGGCGTGCCATTGATCTTGGCATCGCGCGGCGATTGGCCGGAAGAGCCTTATCTTGTGGCGTGGTTAAAGCAATTAAACATTGTTCAATTTATTGATAAAACGCAATTTATGACGGGGGCGATGGTGCCGGAAGTGCTGGCCAGCGTGCGCCCGGCGCATGCGATAGAAGCTACGGGCATAGAGGAAGCGGCGGATTTATTGATGCCGTTTTTGATATAATATTAAAAACTACGGTAACCACTCAGCATGTGATCCTCCCCCTTTGTAAAAGGGGGAGGATCACATGCTGAATAGTTACAATTTTTTATGGAAATGAACCTATGTTACACATCACAAACACTATAAAAATCCCATTGCATGAAATCGAGATCACCGCCACTCGCGCACAGGGTTCCGGCGGACAGAATGTTAACAAGGTCTCGAACGCGGTGCATATCCGCTTTGATATAAAATTGTCTTCGCTGTCGGAGCCATATAAAGAAAAATTATTGGCGTTTCGCGATGCGCGCATTACGCAGGATGGTATGGTCATCATCAAGGCCCAGCGTTATCGCAGTTTGGAACAAAATCGTGAAGATGCCTTGTTGCGTTTGGTTGAATTGATAAAACGCGCCACCTTTGTGCAAAAAAAACGTACCGCAACCAAGCCGACGAAGGCCTCGAAACAACGGCGCTTGGCGAGCAAGGAACGGCGCGGGCGTATCAAATCGGATCGCGGTCGCGTGCGTTCGGAAGATGGATAATCGCGGTGCCGGAGTTGTTTTCCGTAGGATGTGGTGAGTAATACGAACCGCATCAATCGCGATAGATTTAAGCAAAACAGAGGCGACCCATGCAAGACCGTATCACCGAATTAGAAACCAAACTGGCCTTTCAAGAAGACACTGTACAAACGCTGAATGAGATCGTCACGCGTCAGCAAGCGGATCTGTATCAACTGCGCAAAGAGCTCGGCGCATTGAGTGTACAGGTACGTGCAATGGCACCCTCCATGATCGCCACGCAGGCGGAGGAAACCCCTCCGCCGCATTATTGAGGCCGGTGCGATGATCGACGATGGTAATTTAGAACGCGCCAAACTCAATCTGGAGACCGCGATTATTCCATGGCGTGAATTATTGCGTCATTTCGCCGCTGGCAGAGTGGTACAGGTTGCTAGCGAATTGGATTTAGTGGAAGTCGCAACCCAATTTATGCGTGACAATAAATCTGCAGTGGAGCATTGGTTGCAACAAAGCTTAGTGAATAAGGTGAGCGATGCGCAGGCCGAGCAGTGGCACAACGCAGATGCGCAGTTATGGGCGGTGGTAGTGAGCCCTTGGGTATTGGTGCAGATGCGTGTAGCTTGAATTGTTAACCCAGCGTTGAAATATATCGTACCCCCTCTCCCTAACCCTCCCCCGCAAGGGGGGAGGGTACAAAAAATCAATTGTATTTTGATGCCGGACTAATAGTAAAACCCCCCGCCATCACGCAGGCAGCTTTACTAACGACAATATTATTAATCCGGCGTTGAAATATAACTATATTTTTATCCCCTCCCCCCTTGCGGGGGAGGGTTAGGGAGAGGGGGGTATTTTTCGATGCCGGGTGAATAACGTAGTTCTTAGTAATTAAGGTAGCACGCTACGCAAGGTTTTGTCTAATATATCATTCAACAACGCGTGCGTTTTAAGCGCCTCATCTTCGATAAAAAATAGGCTATTGCGTATGTATAAACTGGCATAGCCGTGGATGCTGGACCATAAAAAAATGGACAGATGCATAGGGTTTTGCGTGGCGTCTATTTGGCCCGCGTGTTGACCGGCGATGACGTGTTCGACAAATACGCCCAAGGCCTCAAGGCTCACCTCGCAGGCGGCGCTTTGTGCGGGATCGAAATGCCAATAGTCGCCGAACATGCAACGAAAGTGTTCGGGATATGTACGGGCAAAACGAAAATATTGTGCGCCGCAAAAACGCACGCGTGCCAACGCGTCGGTGGGGGCGTGTTGATGTGCTTGTAACAACATTTCTTTAAGCATACGAAAACCCAATTCGGCTATCGCCGCATAGAGATCTTCTTTGCTTTGAAAATGGCGGTAGGGGGCGGCCTGGCTGACCCCGGAGCGACGCGCCACCTCGCGCAAACTCATGCCTTCCGGGCCTTCTTCGCGCAAGATTTCCAGGCCCTTTTCGATCAAGGTTTCGCGCAAATTGCCGTGGTGATAGGCGAGGGTCGCCTTTTTGGCGGAAGGTCGGGTCACGCAATACTGTCCTCTAGCATAGCGCCACCATACCACGAAATAGCCCTCATATCAATAATGTTGACGATATTATCATTTAATGTAATCATTGTTAACACGAGAATGTCCTCGGTGCAGGAGAGTTAGGGCGATGCAGGCCTATATGCGCATAATAATACGGTTGCGCTGGTGGATTATCGCCGCCGGGTTGGGTTTGACGGTGGCGGCGCTGTTTCAGTTCAAGAATCTGAATATCATCGTCGATCCTGATGCGGCGCTGCCTAAAAGCCATCCCTTGGTCAAAACTTCGCAGGAGCTGGATCGCCTGTTTGGCAATAAATTTCTCTACGTGGTGGGTATTACGCCAAAAGCCGGGGATGTTTATCAACGCGAGATACTGAGTAAAGTGCAATTGATGACGCGCGAGATCTTGCGCCTACCGGGCGTGGTGAGATCAAACACCAATAGCTTAGCGACGCGCAAGATGAAAAATATCAGCGGCGATGCCGAGGGTATGGTGGTGCGGCCGTTGATGGAGAGTGTGCCGAATAATCCAGAAGACATGGCCCATTTGAAGGCCGGGATCGCGTCCAATCCGGCCTATGAAAATGTGTTGGTGTCGAAAAATGGCAAGACCGTGTTGATCGTCGCCGAGTTTGCCAAAATTCCCGGCGGGTTTCATGCCGTGGATAAAAATATGCGTGGTGTTATAGAGCATTATCGCGACGCGACCGTTGACATCGAGGCCGGTGGGACGCCGGTCATTTTGTCATTGTTAGAACAGTTCTCCGAACGTATGGGCATATTATTTCCATTGGCCTTGGTGTTAATCGCCTTGGTGTTGTATATGGCCTTCGGCACCGTGCAGGCGATGGTTTTGCCACTGGTGACGGCCTTGATCGCGGTGATTTGGTCATTGGGTTTGCTGGGCGTGTTCGAACAACCGTTCGATGTGTTTAATGCGGCAACGCCGGTGCTGGTGTTGGCCATCGCGGCCGGGCACGCGGTGCAAATGCTCAAGCGCTATTACGAAGAATATCGTTTGCTGGCGCACGCAACCGACAAGCGCGCGAGCAGCCGCGAGGCGGTGGTGCGGTCTTTGACCAAGGTCGGCCCGGTGATGATCGTGGCGGGTTTGGTCGCTGCGCTGGGGTTTTTATCGCTGATTATTTTCGATATACGCTCGATACGCGTGTTTGGTATTTTCACGGCGGCCGGGATAGTTAGCGCGTTGATCTTAGAATTGACTTGGGTGCCGGCGATGCGCGCCGCGTTGCCGCCGCCCAAGGCCAATGAAATGTTACGCGAACAACGTAAAACCGTATGGGATCGTGTCATCCTCTGGGCCTATACGCTCGCCACCCAACGTCGGGCCAGGTTGTTCAAAGTAGCCGCCGCTGCGATTGTGACTTTATCTTTGGGCGGCCTGATGTTGCACGTGGACGATTCGCAAAAAGGTTATTTTTATGGGTCATTGGAGCAAAAACGCGATGACGATAGCTTGAATCGAAAAATGGCGGGCACCAATACGATCAGCGTTTTGATACGCGGCGATAGCGAAGATAGGATTAAAGACCCCGCTGTCTTGCGTGGCATGGAGGCGGTACAACAATATTTGATTCAGCAACAGGGCGTGGGGAAAACGCTGTCTATCGTGGATTTTATCAAACGCATGAACCAGGCGATGCATGCGGATGATCCAGCATTCAACCAAGTGCCGGAGAGCCGCGAGTTGGTCGCGCAATATTTGTTGTTATATTCCACGTCGGGAGAGCCCGGCGATTTCGACAGCTATGTCGATGCGGATTATCGCAACGCGATCATCGTGGCCTATGTGAAATCCGATAGCACGGCCTTTGCGACGGATCTTTTTAATAAGTTGCAGGCCTATGCAAAAACGCAATTCGGGCCGGGCGTGGAGGTGGCGATCGGTGGCGGAATCGCGAATACCGTAGCGTTGACCGAGACCATGGTGCGCGAAAAAATATTAAATATCATACAAATCATGGCGGCCGTGATGTTGGTGTCGGCCTTGGCGTTGCGTTCTATGGTGGCGGGGCTGTTAATTTTAGTGCCGTTGTTGGCCGCCGTGTTCGTGAATTTCGGTATTATGGGTTTGTTCGGCATTCCCCTGCAAATCGGCACCTCGCTGATCTCGGCGATGGCCGTCGGTATCGGGGCGGATTATGCGATTTATATGAGTTATCGCATGCGTGAGGAATTGCGCGCGGGCGGCGATGAGCAAGAGGCCATAAAACGCGCGTTTTTCTCGGCCGGTAAGGCGACGTTGTTTGTATCCTCGGCGGTCAGCGCGGGCTTCGCGGTGTTGATGTTATCGTGGGGTTTCTGGGTGCATTTTTACCTTGGCATGTTGGTCGGCATCGCGATGATCGTGAGTGCGTTGACCACATTGACCTTGTTCCCCGGTTTGATTTTTAAATTTCGTCCGAAGTTTATTTATGGAATAGGAGCTTAGTGATGCGTATAGTGAACATATCAGGATTTGTTATTTCTAATACTGCGCTTATAATTTTGTGTGCAGGTTTGGGTTTACCGTTGAGTTATGCTGCGGAAGATGTTGATTCAATTATGGCAAAAAATTACGTTGTTGGTAAGGTGGCTGGTTCCGTCTCCGAGGCGGATTTTCGTTTGATAAGTTCCAATGGGCAGGAGCGCGTGCGAAAAACCACCGGAAAATCTAAATTAAAAATTGGATCGGAAGATAAAATGAGTTTAGTGACATTTTTATCGCCTGCCGATGTGAAGGGTACTATGACGCTCACAATAGAAAATAGCTCCATTGGTAAAGACGATGATATGTGGATTTATTTGCCCGCGCTAAAGAAGGTACGCCGCTTAGTAGCTTCCAATAAAAAGGACAGTTTTGTGGGAACCGATTTCTCTTACGCCGATGTCATAGGGTATAAGATTAATGAGTGGAAATATACTTTATTGCGAGAAGAAAATATAGAAGGAAGCGCTTGCTTTGTGGTAGAGGCCGTTCCAAAGTCTCCTAGCGTGCAGGAAGACAGCGGATATTCAAAACGCATTATGTGGATACGCAGGGACGCCTATGTCACTGTTAAGGGAGAAGGATATGATACAGGCGGGGAACTATTAAAGTCGTTTCGGTTCAGCAGTTATAAACTAGTGGACTCAAAAAACTCCAAATGGGTTCCAATGTATTTAGAAGCAGAAAATCTCCAGACCCGGCACCGTACGGTAATCGAAATGAAAAAATTTGAAGTAAACAAGGATATACCGGAATCTATATTCAGTGCCCGGTCATTGCAGAGTGAGTCATGAGATGAGGTGCGTTAATTTTTGGCGTTCATCGTTGCTGATGGTGTGCAAAAAGAAAGAATTGTTGGTGGGCATGCTTGTGTTTGGCAGCATATTACCAGTAACCGCATACGCAGATGAAGACATAGTGCATGATAGCGACGCTAGTGTTTCGCTTCGCGGTGCCTATTGGAGCGCCACGCGCCGACAAGACAGTGTCACGGATATAGGCGCGGCGAGTATTTGGTTGGGCATAAACACACAAATCGGGTCGCGCCAAAGTGGCCGTATTAACGCGTGGGCGCGCAGCGACAATATTGTAGCGCGCGAAACCGACGCCGAATTACGTGAGGCTTATTGGCGTTATACGTCTGGATTTTGGGATTTACGTATCGGGCGGCAATTGATTATATGGGGTAAAGCCGATGGTGTGAATCCGACAGACAATTTGGCGGTGCGCAATTTTCGTTTGCTAACGACGGAAGACATGGAGCAAAAATCAGGCGTCGTTACGGTGTTTGCGAGTGCGTATATTGGTGAGTTAAGAACGCAACTGTTGTGGTTGCCCGAATTTAGGCCGCACACACTGCCTTTTTCGGAAACAGCGACACAAAAATATAGTGAAATAAGCCCTAAGGATCCTAAAAAACAATGGGCGGCGCGCGTGGAGCGCACAGGAGGTGACTGGGACTGGTCGTTGTCGTATTTTAGCGGGTATGATAAAAGCCCGGATTTACATTTAGGGGTGAGCACCCTAAGTATGCCGACGATAGATTTAGTGCATCCGCGTTTACACGTATTGGGTGCCGATGCAGCGGGAACAGTCGGGCGTATCGGTTGGCGTCTGGAGGGCGCATATACGTCAACTCCTGACGTGACAGGCGTAGACATTTTTACAAAAAATTCATTTGCATATCTGGTTGCGGGAGTAGATCGTACATTTCTCGATACACTGAACATCAACTTCCAATACGTTTATCGATATATCTTTCGCTACGAAGACCCGCGTTCGGCTTCGCCTCAATTGGTGGAACTTGCCAAGGCGGGGGCGCTTGCGAATAATCAATTCGATAGGCGACAAAATGGTGCTACGTTACGCTTACACAATCGTTGGTTAAATGACACGTTAGCGGTGGAACTCAGCTTCATGGAATGGTGGTCTCATCGAGACTATGTGGTTAAGCCCAAGATGAGTTATGCCTGGAGCGATCATTTAAAAACTTCCGTCGGTGCAGATATCTATCGAGGGTCGCGCGATTCGTTTTTGGGAAAACTGCGCGAGCTATCAGTGGGATATGCGGAGTTGCAGTGGAGTTACTGAGGGGGACTTAGCGTCAGTAAGTTTAGTGTATAGACTCCACATAGCGGACGCTACAGGCGCGCTTATGGTGAATAATCAGAGCGATATGTTGGGCGAAAAGTGCTTTCAAAAGAAAGATAAAGTCATGCCACAGCGCAACTGTTGATTTTCTCCCGACTTCGGCGCAAAACATGACTAAGTGATTGATTTAATTAAAAACGCACA